>JBCNPI010000310.1:0-7229 GCA_039593415.1 Rhizobium sp.
CGCGTATCGCCGGACGTCTGCTACGCCGCGTGCGCGATTTTGCCGAAGTCGCCAAGGCGGAAGCGGTGACGCGGGAGATCGCCGACGAGGCTCTGACACGGCTTCTGGTCGACAATGTCGGTCTCGATCAGCTCGACAAGCGCTACCTTAATATGATTGCGGTCAATTTCGGTGGCGGCCCTGTCGGCATTGAGACCATTGCCGCCGGCCTTTCCGAACCTCGCGACGCGATCGAGGATATTATCGAACCCTATATGATCCAGCAGGGGTTCATTCAAAGGACGCCGCGCGGCCGCGTCTTGACCGCGATTGCCTGGAAGCACCTCGGCCTGCAGCCGCCCAAGGATCTGGAGGCTGCGCAGTTCCGGCTGTTCCAGGAGGGGGACTGAATGCTCGGCCGTCGCGCCTTCCTGAAGCTTTTTGGCGGCAGTCTGTTCGGTTTGATGGCACTCGGAGGATATGCCTTCGGATATGAGCCCGTCGTTCGCCTGAATGTCACCCGCTACGCATTGAACCCGCCGGGATGGACGCCCGGGCTGAAGCTCAGGATCGTGGCCCTTGCCGATTTCCACGCCTGCGAGCCCTGGATGACGGCCGAGCGCATCGCCTCGATCTGCGCTCATGCCAACGAACTTGGCGGCGACATTATCCTGCTGCTCGGCGATTACACGTCGGGAACGGATCTCATTACCAGCCGTGTCGATCATCGCATATGGGCGGCGGAGCTCGCGCAACTGAAGGCGCCGCTTGGCGTTCACGCCATCGTCGGCAATCACGACTGGTGGCATGATGCAACGGCTCAAAGAACCGGTCACGGGCCTACTTTCAGCCACCGGGCACTGTCGGCCGTGGGCATCGAGGTCTATTCCAACCGAGCCTCGCGTCTGGAAAAGGACGGGCACGGATTCTGGCTTGCCGGCGTCGAGGATCAGCTCGCCCTGCGCCGGAGCATGCGCTGGAAGCGCCCCTTTACAAGGGGGCTCGACGATCTCGACGGGACACTGGCGCAGGTTACGGACGGCGCCCCCGTCATCCTTCTCGCGCATGAGCCGGATATCTTTCCCGCAGTGCCGTCGCGGGTGTCGCTCACCCTGTCGGGACACACACATGGCGGACAGGTGAGGATTTTCGGCTGGTCGCCCTATTCGCCTTCGCGTTATGGTGACAGATATATCTACGGCCATATCGTCGAGGAGGAACGCCATATCGTCGTATCCGGCGGCCTCGGCTGTTCCATCGCGCCGGTCCGCTTCGGCGTTCCGCCCGAGATCCTCCTGATCGATGTGGGGTAAGGGACCATGCCGAAACGCAAACACATCAAATTGAATGCCGGCCGCGCGCGCTTCCAGATGCGCGTAGCGGGCCTCGGATTTCGAGAGGGACATGTCCTTGTGCATCGGGCCGTGCACGAGAGCTTCTGGACCTTTCCTGGCGGCCGCGCCGAGATCGGTGAGACCTCGGAAGAGACGTTGCGGCGGGAAATGATGGAAGAGCTCGGTGTCGATGTCACCGTCGGGCGCCTGCTCTGGTCGGTCGAGAATTTCTTCCATTACGAGCAGCTGGACTGGCATGAGCTCGGCCTCTATTACCTCATGGATATTCCAGCCGAGTTTCCCTTCGATCCCAAGCAGGTCGTGCATCGCATCCAGGATGGCGACAACGATCTGGAGTTCAAATGGGTGCGAGCCACGCGCGAGGCGCTGGTTGCGCTCGATATCCCGCCCTATTTCATTGCCGAGGAAATCGAGAACCTGCCGCTCACGTCCCGTCATCTCGTCTGGCGGGATGGCGATCTTGACAGGACTTAGGGGGACTTGATGGTTGCCTTCGATCCGGTCCGCAGCTTTCGCAAGCTTGCCTATAACAATGCCTTGGCGAATGTCCGGCTGCATCTGGCCTGCGCGGCGCTTAAACCTGGCGAGTTTGAGGCCAAGCGTGTCAGCTTCTTTCCGTCCATCAGGGCGACTCTCAACCATATACTGACGGTCGACTGGTTCTATGTCGATGCGCTGGAAGGCGGCACTCTGGGCCTGAAAGCCTTTGACATCGAGGAGCCTTATAACCGCCCAGACGAATTGAGCAAGCAGCAGGCGGATGTCGATCGACGCCTGGTGGCCTTTTGCGAAGATCTGACGCCGGAGACAGCGATGCGGATCGTCGATATTCAACGCGATGGCCGCGTCCAGCGGGAGCGGGCGGATGATGTGCTGAACCATCTGTTTCAGCATCAGACGCATCATCGCGGGCAGGTGCATGCCATGCTGGCCGGAACGAGCGTTGCGCCGCCACAGCTTGACGAGTTCATCGTTTCCGACGATGCGCGGTTCAGGGGCGAGGAATTGGTTTCGCTCGATTGGGACGAGAGAAAGCTGATGCGCTGATGCCGGTTTGATGCGGCATGGATTTTGCGAGCGTCTCTATCGTTTGCCGCAGCGAGTGCTTTCCGCCGCCTTGCCAGCCGAGGGTACGAATCCTCGACGTATTCATAATGCTGAGCACGTCGTGAGACGCAGGCGCCGGCAATGCGTGGGGACAGCCGGTCGCGCTCTGAAGATGGCCCAGGATTTCGTGTGTATCGGTCAGAATATCCGACAGGTTGAAGGCCTCGCCGTCGATGCGGCCGGCTTCCGTTTCCAGCAGAAGACGAACCGCGCGGCCGAGATCGCGGCCGTGAACCTCGGTTCCGGCGCGGGAAGGAATCGGTCTGCCGTTCAGATAATCGTCGAAGAGCTCGTCCCATTTGTTGGGCCGGAGGTCGCCATAGACACCCGTCGCCCTGAGGCTCGCGGTGGCAAAGCCCGGCGTGGACAGAGAGAACAGCGCGTGCTCCGCATCACGCTTGATTTCGCCGTAGAGCGTGTTCGGCTTCGGCATGGTGGCCTCCGTCAGCTCTCCGACAATGCCATCGCCGTAGACCGCGCGCGAGGACAGAAAGATGCAGCGGCGAATGCCGGCCTTTCTCGCCGTCTCGAAGAGGCTGACCGTGCCGTCGAGATTGAGGCGCCGAAAGCTCTCCGGATCATCGCCTTCACCGCCGCGATATTTGCCGGTGACATGGCTGAAGGCCGCATGCACGAAAAAATAAGCATCGTCGAAGGCGCGACTTTGATTTTCCGCCGAGTCGAGGCTCAATGGAACGAAGGGGACCGGATGCGAAAAGAGACCCGGAGCGGGCTCGTTGCGCCCACCGATGATAACCTTGTATCCGGCAGATAGCAGCTCTTCGGCAATGTATCGGCCGACGAGACCGGTTCCGCCTGAAACGAGGACTTTCATGCCGCCGCTTTCGGATTTGCGAGCGTGGCGATATCGGGCATGCCTCGGCCGCTATGGAAGCTATGCCACAGCTCGATCAGCGGCTTGAGCTGTTCGGCCTTGGGATGATTTTCCTCCCAGGGCTTCTCATATTGGTAATGCAGGATCGAAACACTGTTCCAGTTCCAGAGCTCGGGCATGCTGAACCAGACATATTGCAGCATGTTCATGAAGATGGGCAGTCCGTGCCAATCCGGAAAGAAGGTCTCGAGAAAGGTCTGGTCGGTGCGCCGCCAGAAGACATCGGGACGATCGAGGTTCTCCAGCATGTGCTGAAAGGTCGCAAGCGACGGCTTGGCGACGAAAACGCCGGAATTCAGCCGATGGAAATCGGCGAGGCTTTCATAGACGTTCGGCGCGGCGGAAAATTCCGGATAGTCGAAAAGCCGGTCGACATTGCGCAGCACCAGCGCATCCGCATCGATGAAGAGGCAGGTTTCGTATTCGATCAGCTGCCAGAGGCGGAGCTTGCAGAAATTGTCGAGCGGCGTGTGGAAGGATGGCTTTCGGCCCTTGCTGAAGGGAGCAGCGGCATGAAGATTGCCGCGGGCATGCCGCTCATTGAAAGCGTCCGACAAGGGAAGGTGCTCGACCTCGATCAGCCGGCAGTCGAGCGCAGCCAGCGGCGCGAGGTCCGCTTCACCGGCGCCGGCCGTATGCAGCACGACGATATCGGCTTTCGTGCCGGTGTGAACGATCGAGCGTGCCAGCGCCAGCGCGCCCATGGCGTAATCGGCATTCGTGACCAGTGTCACGAATGCCTGTCTGGCATGAGGGCGGGTTCGCGGGCGCAATCCCTGCAGCATTTCGCTTCCCGGCATCATGACACGGACTTCAGCCTCTTGCCTTCCGGGTCATGATTGACCGTTGCGGCGAGATCCCTGGTCCAGGCGGAGACGGCCGGAACGCGCGACCGATCGACGCGGTAGGCGTATTTCTTCGCGACATCGACGATTTCGCCCAGCAGCCCAGCTTCGAGCGTGATCGGCGCCAGCCCGAGATCGAGGAATTTGTCGTTCTTGACGATGAGGTCGTTCTCCGGCGCTTCCTTGCGCGGGTTGGGCAGGCGGACCACCTCCGCGCCGCTCATCCTGGCGATCATGTCGGCGAGATCGCGCACGCGATGCGTTTCCGTCATCTGGTTGAAGATTTCGACGCGCGCGCCGCGGGCGGGCGGGTTCTCGAGGGCAAGCTCGATGCAGCGCACCGAATCCTGGATATGGATGAAGGCACGGGTCTGGCCGCCGGTGCCATGTACCGTCAGGGGATAGCCGATCGCCGCCTGGATCAGAAAGCGGTTGAGCACCGTGCCATAGTCGCCATCATAGTCGAACCGGTTGATCAACTGCGTATGCCGGCGCGTCTGCTCCGTATGCGTACCCCAGACAATGCCCTGATGCAGGTCGGTGATCCTCAGCCCGTCATTCTTGGCATAGAACTGAAAGAGCAGCTGATCGAGGCATTTCGTCATGTGGTAAATCGAGCCGGGATTGGCGGGATAAAGGATCTCCTGGTTCACGTTGCGGCCATCGGCCGTGTCGATGCCGACGGGCAGATAGCCTTCTGGGATGGCGGCGCCGATCGTCGAATAGCCATAGACGCCCATCGTGCCGAGATGCACGAGATGCGCGTCGAGATTGAGTTCGACCAGCGCGTTCAGCAGATTATGCGTGGCGTTGACGTTGTTGTTGACCGTGTAGTTCTTATGGCGGTCGCTCTTCATCGAATAGGGGGCGGCGCGCTGCTCGGCGAAATGCACGATGGCATCGGGACGGTGTTCTGCCAGCCACTTCTTCAGAAGCTCGTAGTCTTTCGCGAGGTCGATCAGGTTGAAATGGATGCGACGGCCGGTTTCGGCATGCCAGATGCGGGTGCGCTCCTGGATCGAATCCATCGGCGTCAACGACTGGACGCCCAATTCCGTGTCGATCCAGCGGCGGGAGAGGTTGTCCAGGATGTGGATCTCATGACCAGCGTCGGAGAGATGGAGCGAGGTCGGCCAGCCGATGAATCCGTCGCCGCCCATAACCGCTATTTTCATGAGATTTTTCCTTCTGTGCCGATCCGCTAGCCGGCACCATTCCGGATAGTCGGAGTTTATGACAATTGTTCAAAGCTTGCTTGATGGCAGAACTTCGGCCAAAGAGATGCCGGACATTCAAGGAGATGCGGCAAGGATGAACAGCCCCTTTCTGATTGCTGGGGAACTGGAAGCCGGAAGCCACCGGCTGGTGCAGCGAGTCTACTATGAGGATACGGATTTTTCCGGTCTCGTCTATCACGCGCGCTACCTGCATTTCCTCGAGCGGGGACGCACGGACTATCTTCGCTGTCTCGGCGTGGAGCAGCGCGAGCTCCTGAATGCCGATGAAGAGGGGCTGGTTTTCGTCGTCCACCGTATGGAGATCGACTTCAAAGGGCCGGCGCGGATGGATGACGTTCTGACGATCCGCACGGTGACGGAAAAGGCCGGCGGCGCCAAGATGGTGCTGTCGCAGGAGATCCGGCGCGGCGACACGCAGCTGATCGCAGCCAAGGTCATCATAGCCGTGATCAACGCAAAGGGTCGTCCGCGCCGCCTGCCGGAAAAGCTCGCCGCGCAGATGCTGACGGCATCGGAAAACGCCGGTTAGGCCGGCGTTCGCCGGCTCGCGGCTATGGCGGCCGCTCGCAGACATGCGGCTGTCGTGGACAGGTCGCTTGCAATAAGTTGAGATTTATGTGAAGGAATTCGGCGCGCAAGCTTTGTCTGCGTTTGCCGCCGGTTTCGTGGGGGTCAGTTCTTCTCTGGAGCCAGAATAGCCTTCCTCGCCGTTAAATCCTTCATGTTTCGACGCTAACATTCTTTTAACCATAATAGTGTCTTACTGCTTCTGTCGGAGTTTGTGCGGTGCACGCCTTCCTTTGACCAAATTTGACGGCAAGAAGGCAGTTGTAAGCTTGGAAGGCTTGACCAGGGCGTTCAGCGGCGGCTGCCAAACAATTCTTGTGAGATCACTTTTAGCCGCCCGGTCTAGCGCCGGGCGTTTGGATTCGGGGATTTTGGATCAATGGAACAAGTAGCATTGGCGGCGGCCACCACACCGGACATCACGCTCTGGTCGCTCTTCATGCAGGCGGGCCTAGTGGTCAAGCTCGTCATGATCGGCCTGCTGGCAGCGTCCGTATGGACCTGGGCGATCGTCATCGACAAATATCTGAGCTACGCACGGGCGCGGCGGCAGTTCGATCACTTCGAGCAGGTCTTCTGGTCCGGCCAGTCCCTCGAAGAGCTCTATCGCACGCTTTCCGAACGCAACAATACGGGCCTCAGCGCCATCTTCGTCGCGGCCATGCGTGAATGGAAGAAATCCTTCGAGCGCGGCGCCCGTTCGCCGATCGGCCTGCAGATGCGTATCGACCGCGCGATGGACGTGACGCTCGCGCGGGAATCGGAACATCTGACCGCTCGCCTCGCATCGCTCGCGACCATCGGTTCTGCCGGTCCGTTCATCGGTCTTTTCGGTACGGTCGTCGGTATCATGACCTCATTCCAGGCGATCGCCGGCTCGAAGTCGACCAACCTTGCGGTTGTTGCGCCCGGTATCGCCGAAGCACTGCTGGCAACCGCCATCGGTCTGGTCGCCGCTATCCCGGCCGTTATCGCCTACAACAAGTTTTCCGGCGATGCCGGCAAGCTTTCGGCGCGCATGGAAGGCTTTGCGGATGAGTTCTCCGCCATTCTTTCGCGCCAGATCGATGAGAAGCTGCAGCCGCGCCAGGCTGCTCAATAAGTTGCGGACAGAACCGGAGTAATTCACATGGCAATGTCTGTTGGAGGCAAAGGCGGCGGCGGAGGCCGCCGGGGCGGTCGCCGCGGCGGAGGCCGAGGCGGCCCGATCGCCGATATTAACGTGACGCCGCTGGTTGACGTC
>JBCNPI010000311.1:0-7226 GCA_039593415.1 Rhizobium sp.
CCGACAACATGCCGACCCCCGGCGCACCGGTGCTGCTCGAAACGCTTGAGCGCGCCTGCGAGACGGTCGGCGCCAAGCATCGCCGCATGGCCTCTGGCGCCGGCCACGACACGGCCTGGATCGCCAAGGTCGCGCCTGCCGCCATGATCTTCGTGCCCTGCAAGGAAGGCCGCAGCCACTGCGCCGAGGAATGGGCCGAGAATGACGACATCGCCATGGGCGCCGCCGTGCTTTTCGAAGCGGTGCGCGACATGGACAAGAACCTCAAACAGAACCGGGAGTAGCCAATGGGACGCGTACTCGTTGCCAAGGATGTGGAAGCGGCCGTCAAGGGCGGCTCCGTTTACGCCGCAGGCGGTGGCGGCTGGGCCGATCATGGCCGCATGCTCGGCTACGCAGCCGTCAATGTCGGCAAGCCGGAGCTGGTGTCGATCGACGAATTGAACGACAACGACTGGATCGCCACGGCAGCCGCCATCGGTGCACCGGCCTCCACGACCCCCTGGGAAATGCAGGGCATCGACTACGTGAAAGCCGCGCAGCTGCTCCAGGACGAACTTGGCGAGAAGCTTTCCGGCCTGATCATCGGCCAGAACGGCAGATCCTCGACGCTGAACGGCTGGCTGCCATCGGCCATCCTCGGAACGAAGGTGGTGGACGCGGTGGGGGATATCCGCGCCCATCCGACGGGTGATATGGGCTCGATCGGCATGGCCGGTTCGCCCGAGCAGATGATCCAGACCGCCGTCGGCGGCAATCGCGCCGAAAACCGCTATATTGAGTTGGTCGTGAAGGGTGCGACGGCGAAGATTTCGCCTATCCTGCGCGCGGCATCCGACCAGTCCGGCGGCTTCATCGCTTCTTGCCGCAACCCCTTGCGCGCGTCTTACGTCCGCACGCACGCGGCGCTCGGTGGCATCTCCATGGCGCTTTCGCTCGGCGAAGCGATCATCGAGGCGGAAAAGAAGGGCGGCAGCGCTGTCATCGATGCCATCTGCAAGACCACCGGCGGCCATATCCTGGCCGAAGGCACGATCACCAAGAAGGAGGTCGTCTATACGAAGGAAGCTTTCGACATCGGTACGGTCACCGTCGGCTCTGACAAGGCCGTCATCATGCATGTGATGAACGAATACATGGCCGTCGAAGATGCCGGCGGAAAGCGCCTCGCGACCTTCCCCTCCGTCATCACCACGCTGTCGCCGGAAGGCGAGCCCTTGAGCGTCGGCCAGCTGCACGAGGGCATGAAGGTCTTCATCCTGCATGTGCCGATGGACATCATTCCGCTGTCTGCCAGCGTGCTCGACCCCACGGTCTATCCCTCCGTCGAAAAGGCCATGGGCATCGAGATCGCGAAATACGCGCTGGCCGGCAAGAAAGGCTGAAAAGCACAGGAGACTTGAATGGCCCGCGATGCCGGTCTCGAGGAATTGCTGAGAGAAGAGCTTGGGGAACGACCCGGGCTTAGCGAGAAAGCGATGTTCGGCGGCTGGGCCTTTCTGCTCAATGGCCACCTGCTGTGCGGCGCCCGTAACGATGGAATGCTGATCCGCCTTGGCAAAGGCAACGACACCTGGGCGCTGGAGCAGCATGACGTCAAAACCATGTTGATGGGCGGTCGCGAAATGAAGGGGTGGCTGCGTGCCGGGCCGGAGGCTTATGGCAACGACATGCTGCGCAAGCGGCTGCTTCTGGCCGCGCTGGACTTCGTCGTGGGCCTGCCGCCGAAATAGCCGGGCCACCGAAACAACAAAGACAACAGGGAAGGGAAATCCATGCCGAAAGCCAATCCACGTCACCCGAACTTCCCCATTCCGGGCGGCCCGGAGCTGCGGGCGAAAGGCTGGCGACAGGAGGCCCTGCTGCGCCTGCTCGAAAACGTGCTCTCGGTCGGCGAAGATCCCGACAACCTTGTCGTCTATGCAGCCCTCGGCAAGGCAGCCCGAAACTGGGCGGCACACAAGGGCATCGTCAAGGCGCTCACCGAAATGGATGAGAACCAGACGCTGCTCATCCAGTCCGGCAAACCGATCGGCCTCGTCCGTACGCATGATAAGGCACCGCTCGTCATCATGGCGAACTGCAACATCGTCGGGCAATGGGCAAAGGCGGAAGTCTTCTACGAACTGCAGCGCAAGGGCCTGATCTGCTGGGGTGGCCTCACGGCCGGCGCCTGGCAGTATATCGGCAGCCAGGGCGTGATCCAGGGCACCTACGAAATCTTCATGCGCATTGCCGAGCGCCGCTTCGGCGGTGATCTCTTCGGCCGTTTCGTGCTGACCGCGGGTCTCGGCGGCATGGGTGGCGCACAGCCGCTCGCCGGCCGCATGGCGGGAGCTGCCATCCTCTGCGTCGATATCGATGCTGAGCGCGCGAGGAAGCGCCAGGACATCGGCTATCTGCAGGAAATCGCCCCCGATCTCGATTCGGCGCTGGCGATGATCGATGCAGCCGTCAAGGAAAGGCGAGCGCTTTCCGTCGGCCTCGTCGGCAATGCGGCCGAGATCTATCCCGAGATCGCACGCCGCGGCATCGTGCCCGATATCGTCACCGACCAGACCTCGGCCCACGATCTCGTCTATGGCTATGTACCGAAAGGCATGAGCCTCGCCCAAGTCAGGGACCTCCGCGACGACGGCCAAGGGCAGCTGATGGCGGCCAGCCGCGCCTCGATCGTCGAGCACGTAAAGGCCATGCTGGATTTCCAGAAAAAGGGCTCCGAAGTCTTCGACAACGGCAATCTCATTCGCACGCAGGCGAAGGAAGGCGGCGTCGCGAACGCCTTCGATATCCCGATCTTCACGGAGGCCTATCTGCGGCCCCTCTTCTGCCGCGCCATCGGCCCGTTCCGCTGGATGGCGCTTTCGGGCGAGGAAAGCGACATCGCCCGCATCGACGATCTGCTGCTGGAAATGTTCCCGGACAACAAGATCATCACCAACTGGATCAGGCTAGCCCGCCAGCATGTGCCTTTCGAAGGACTGCCGGCACGTATCGCATGGCTTGGCCATGGCGAGCGCACAGCGCTTGCCCGCCGGGTCAATGAGCTTGTGGCAAGCGGCGAGCTGAAGGGACCGATCGCCTTTTCACGGGATCACCTCGATGCCGGCGCCATGGCACATCCGAACATCATGACCGAGCGCATGAAGGACGGCTCCGACGCTATCGCCGACTGGCCGCTGATCGACGCCATGATGCTCTGCTCGTCCATGGCCGATCTCGTCGTCGTCCATTCCGGCGGCGGCGGCTATGCTGGCTATATGACGAGCTGCGGCGTCACTGTGGTCGCCGACGGTACGCCTGCCGCCGACGAACGGCTCGACCACGCGCTGACTAACGACACTGCCCTCGGCGTCATGCGCTATGCCGATGCCGGCTATGAGGAAGCGCTGGATGAAGTCGCGAAAAAGGATGTGCCCTATATCCGCTTAGGATAAGCGCGTCTGTTCTTAACGGCATCGAAAGACTATGGTCCCGGGCAATTCAAGTCGACCTGTTTTACACGCAATTCCGGACGGAAAACCGCTGCACACTTTTCCTGGAATTGCTCTGGAGAGTTGCCCGTGATCCCCTGGACCTTACTCGACACTGCGAAAATCCCTGGTGGCGGCGAGCTGCGCCTGAAGCAGCGCGGCCAGGAATTTTCCATCATGCTCGGCACCAACGAGCTGATGAACAGCCGCCTGAGCGGCTCAGAGCGCGCGCTTGCCACGCTTTCCTGCGAAAAGATCAAGGGCCGGAAGGCGCCGCATGTATTGATCGGCGGCCTCGGCATGGGCTTTACCTTGCGCGCGGCCCTCGGCGAACTCGATGCGGATGCCAAGGTTACGGTTGCGGAGCTAGTTCCGGCTGTCGTGACCTGGGCGCGCGAGCCGATGGCGACGGTTTTCGACGGCTGTCTCGATGACCCGCGCGTCGCTATCCATGAAGGTGACGTGCGTCCGCTCATCCGGGCTCGCAAGGCGACATACGATGCCATTCTGCTCGATGTCGACAACGGGCCGGACGGCATCACGTCGGAGGCCAATGACGGTCTTTACGATTATCAGGGCCTCAAGGCGGCGCGCAATGCGCTGCGGCTCGGCGGCGTGCTCGCAGTCTGGTCGTCGGGACCTGACGAGCGCTTTACAAAACGTCTGCGTGATAGTGGCTTTACGGCCGAGGTGGTCAACACGCGCGCCAATGGCAAGACAGGCGCGCGTCATGTGATCTGGCTCGCCACGAAGGGCTAAGCGCCGCGCTAAAGATAACGCGTTTCCTCCGGGGCACGATCGAAGCGATCGTCGCGGCCATCGAAGTACCCCACGGGAAGCGAGGCGAGCTCTTCATCGCTTGCATCGTCCAGGCAACTGATGCTGATCGCATAGAACTTGCCGCCGAGCGCTGCATTCTCACCCCAATTGAAGGAGCTGATACCGCAAGTCTTGCAGAAGAGATGATGCAAGGTGCGCGAGCCGAATTGATATTCGCCGATGCTGCCTTCGCCCGAGGTCAGGCGGAAATCGGTTGGTGTAGCGACGGCAAGCCAATTGCGCTTCTTCTTGCAGATCGAGCAATTGCATTTGAAGGTGCCACCCTGCAGATCCAGATCGGCTTCGTAAGCGACGGCGCCGCAATGGCAGCTTCCATGATAGGTCTTCTTCATCACTCTCATCCTTCCCTTGAGGTGGCTTCCGCATAGGCGACGTATTTGTCGAGGGCCTGTTCCCAGCCGCCGGTCTGCAATCTCAGTTCGGTATCGTCAGGCAATTCGACCTTGCGGAAGTCGAGACGCGTCTTCTCGCCAAGCTCGTGAAATTCCACGGTCACCTGCATCGGATGCTCTGGCCTACCCTGCTGGTTTTCCCAGGCGAAGGTGAAGACGAGGCGCTCGGGCGGGGCGATTTCCAGATAGCGGCCGTGGCTCCAATATTCCTTGCCTTCCGGTGTCAAGATGCAGTGCCGCCAGGCACCCCCTTCCCGCAGGTCGACGGAAACGGATGGCGCCGTCATATTCTGTGGACCCCACCAGCGCATCAGATGTTCCGGCTCGGTCCAGAGGCGAAAGAGCAATGCGCGGGGTGCGGCAATATCGCGAGACAGCACAATCTCTCGTGGCCGCCCGCTACCGCCCTCAATTGCTGGGGTCATTCTTTCCTCCCTTTTGCAATAGCGCCGCATAGGTCTCCAGGCGATCGAGATTGTCGTTCCAGAACTGGCGATAACTCTCCAGCCAGTCATCGACCTGCCGGAGCGGCTTCGGCTCCAGCCGGCAGGGTCGCCATTGTGCTTCCCTCCCCTTCGAGATCAGCCCCGCTTTTTCCAGTACCTTCAGGTGCTTGGAAACGGCGACCAGCGACATATCGAAGGGTTCGGCCAGTTCCGAAACGGATGCCTCGCCGCTCGCCAGCCGGGCGAGGATCGCCCGGCGGGTTGGGTCGGCAAGCGCCGAAAGGGTGATGCTTAACGTGTCCATAGCACTTTATAAACCGATAAGTTAATTAACTTACTAGTTTAATATAGCCGAAAGCGAACTCTGTCAAGAAGCCGCCGCCGACGTGCAATCTCAGGAAATAACGTTGGAAATTTCGATCAGGTTCTGGTCCGGATCACGGAAATAGACCGAGAGAATGGGGCTGGTCGCGCCGGTTCGGCGAACAGGGCCTTCCTCGATCGCAACACCCTCGGCCTGTAAGTGTGTGATGATGTCAGCCAAAGACGTTGCGCTGATGAAGCAAAGGTCGGCCGAGCCCCGTGTCGGCCGCTCGGCCTTGGGCTCGAACTCATGTCCCGCTCGGTGCAGATTGATTTTCTGATTGCCGAAGGTCAGAGCCTTGCGGCCCCCGCCGAAGGTTTCGACACCCATACCGAGGACGCGCGCATAGAAATCGCAGCTCTCCTCGATGCTCGCGACCGTGAGCACCAGATGATCGAGATGGTCGATGCGGATCATGACGCCCTCCTACCTCAACGGCGCGCCAGCCGGGCGACGGCAAGAGCGCTGACGAGACAGAGTGCCAGCATGACGAGGATGAAGGCAACCACAGCATTCCAGCCATCGGCGAGCCAGAAATAGCCACCGACCGAGCCGGCAATGCTGGAGCCGAGATAATAGGCGAGCAGGTAGAGCGAGGAGGCATGCCCCTTGAAGCTACGCGCCAGCCGTCCGACCAATGCGCTAGCGACGGAATGGGTCATGAAGAAGCCGATCGTCACCAGCACGATGCCGAGGATGATCAGCGGCATGGAACTGGAAAGCGTCGCCGCTGCGCCGAATGCAGCAATCAGCACACCCACCGGCAACACGACGAAATGGCCGATGCGATCGCCGAGCAGACCGGCTGCCCAAGAGGCGGCAATGCCGAAGAGATAGGCGGTAAAGATCAAGCCCAGCTCTGTCTGGCTTAGATTATAAGGCGCGGCGACGAGGCGGAAGCCGGCATAATTATAGACCGTCACGAAGGACCCCATGACGAGAAAGCCGATGGCAAAGTTCAGCGGCAGCGCAGCGTTGGTGAAATGTCCACTCCAGGCTTTCACATGAAAGGCGGCATCGAAGCCTTTGCGCGGGGTGAAATTGCGCGACGGCGGCAGAAGGTAGAGAAAGCCGATGGCGGCGATCAGGCCGAGAATGCCGACGGTTGCCAGCGCCGGTCGCCAGCTCAGATATTCGGCGATCGAACCCGTTACCACACGGCCCGCCATGCCGCCGAAGGCATTGCCGGCAATATAGAGGCCCATGGCACCGCCAAGGCCGCCCGGCTCGATCTCTTCCGCCAGATATGTCATGGCGACAGCCGGCACGCCGCCCAGAAGAAAGCCCTCCAGCGCGCGGACGACGAGCAACATGTGCCAGCTCGGCGACACCGCGCAGGCGATCGTGCAGATCGCAGCGCCCAGCAGCGAAATGAACATCAGGCTGCGGCGGCCGAGGCTTTCGGAAATGGCGGCCGCGCCGAAGATCGCAAAGGCCAGGAAGCCGGTCGAAAGTGACAGCGACAATGAGCTAGCCGCGGGTGTGACACCGAAATCCTGGGAGAAAATCGGCATCAGCGGCTGCACGCAATAAAGCAGCGAGAAAGTAGCAAAGCCGGAGAGAAACAGCGCGATGGTCGCACGGCGGAAGGCAGGCGTACCGCGTATGAGGAATTGGCGGAACTCCGCCGGCGGCTCCTTCCTGACGAGTGTCAATTCGGGACGAAACGGAACTTCAGAAGCAGTGATTTCCTGCTTGCCAGCAGAGCGAG
>JBCNPI010000312.1:0-7213 GCA_039593415.1 Rhizobium sp.
CGCGGCCCGGTGACTTGCAGACTTATTTGTACTGCTCGAGATCGGCAGCGGCCTTCTTCAGGGCATCCGCCGGCTGAGCCTGACCTGTCACGACCGACTGGACCATCGCAATCATGACATTCTGGAAACCCTTGTAGTCCTTGAAGAGCGGCTCGGGACCACCATAGGCGATACCGTCGATGAACGGCTTCCAGGAAGCGTCCTTCTTGACGAACTCGTCAACCATCGGAGACGGGCGCAGCGGCGTAAGGCCGGCGCCGCCCTGCAGCTCGTATTCGCCCTGGGGGCCGGGAGACGTGATGAACTTGGCGAATTCGATCGCCTTGTCCTCGACGCCGGTGCCCTTGAAGACGGCAAGGCTATCGGTAATGAGCAGCGTACCCGGACCCTTGGCCGAAGGGCCGAGCGGCAGCGGAGCGACACCCCAGTTGATCTTCGTTTCCTTCAGGCGGGCGGCAGCACCCGAGCCGGCCTGGAGCATGCCGACCTTGCCATCGAGGAAGATGGCGCGCATTTCGTTTTGCTCGTAAGCGGTAGGGCCTTCGACGGAGTAAGGCGTGATGTCCTTATAGGCCTGGAGAGCGGCCAGCACTTCGGGGCTGTCGAGAACGATCTTGTCGCCGTCGATGACCTTACCGTTGTTGGTGTAAACCCAGTGCAGGAACTGGTGCATGGTGTTGTCGAAGGTCTTGGCAGAGAGGCCGTAACCGGGGACACCGGTCTTTTCCTTGATCGCCTTTGCGTCGGCGATTTCCTCGGCCCAGGTGGTCGGCGGCTTCTCAGGGTCAAGGCCTGCCTTCTTGAAGAGGTCCTTGTTCCAATAGAGCGCCTTGGTCGAGAAGGCGATCGGCGTGCCCCACTGTTTTCCATCAAAGGTTACCGTACCAACGATGCCGGGATAATAAGCCTTCTTCTCCTCTTCCGTCATCGGGATCGGAACGATGAGATCGTTGTCAGCGAACTGCTTCAGCGTGCGCGAGCCGACATAGGCCATGGCGACCGGCGTGCCGGCTGCGGCGAGTGTCGTTGCCTTGTCCTGGCACTGTTCCCAGCCGACGACCTCCGGCTTGACCGCCCATCCCGGATTCTTGTCTTCCCACTGCTTAATATATTTCACATGGATCGGATCGATGCTGTCGCCGCAATAGATCCAGTTGATCTCCTTGTCGGCCGCCTGGGCGTTCACGGCGCCAAGCGCGGTGGAGCCGAGCAAAGCAAGGGCAAGAAGCCCCGTCTTGAAATGGAATGTCACGTTTAAGCTCCCGTTCTCTCTGGTGGTTGATTTGATTTTTATTGCTTCACCGCGCCGGCGGTCAGACCGCTGACGAGATACCGTTGCAGGAAGAAGATCACGACCAGAGCCGGCGCGATGCCGACGAAACTTGCGGCCATGAGTTCGTTCCAGACGACCTCCTGCCGGCCGAAATAGGCAAATAGCCCAACCGGCAGCGGCATGTATTCCGTCTTTGAATTGAAAGTGAGCGCATAGATGAACTGCTGCGCATATGCCTCGATGAAGGAGGAAATCGCCACCACGACGATGCCTGGCATCGCGATCGGCAGAATGACCCGGCGCAGCGTGTAGAACTGGCTCGCGCCATCGACATAGGCGGCCTCGTCCAGTTCGCGCGGGATACGCCTGATGTAGGTGTGGAGCAGCCAGATGCCTGTGGGGATGATGAAGGCGACCCCGGGCACGATCATGGCGAAATAGGTGTTCAGCACGCCGAAGGAGCGCATGAGCCGGAACAACGGGATGAGTAGCACGGCGCCGGAAAACATCTTGACTGCAAGAAAAGCGCCGAGCAGCAGGCCTGAGCCCCTGAACTCGAAGCGCGCGAAGGCATAGGCGGCCGGCACGACGAGAATCAGCACGATGATGGTGATCGTGCCCGAGATCAGAAACGAGTTGAAGATATACCAGCCGAAGCCGGGCACGCTGGTCCACATCGTCCGATAGGCCGCAAAGGACCCGTTTTCCGGAATGAACCGGTAGGGCGAGGAGAAAAGCTGGCTGAGCGGCTTCAGCGACACCAGGAAGCCTTCGATGAAAGGCGCCAGCACGAAGGTCAGGAACAGCAGGATTCCGGCATAGATGCCGATGAGCTCGTACCATTTGTAGCGATGGATCATCGAAGGTTGGCTCATCGCTGCTTGGCTCCCGTGGAAAAGCGGCTCGTCAGACGGAAATAGGCAAGGCAGAAGAGCGACAGGAAGATGCAGATCAGCACCGCTCGCGCTGCACCCTCGCCATATTTGTAAGACCCGATCGCCGTCCGATAAGTATCGATGATCATCGTCGTGGTTTCGCCATTCGGGCCGCCGCGAGTCAAAATCCAGATGATGTCGAAGGAATTGAAGGTCGAGATCAAGGAGAGCATCGACATGGTGACCAAGGACGGCACGAGCAGCGGCAGGGTGATGCGACGGAAGCGATAGAAGCGACCGGCGCCATCGGTCCAGGCGGCTTCATAGAGATCGTGCGGGATCGCCTGCATCGCCGCCAGCATATAGAGGGTGACCATGGGCACGCCGATCCAGACGTCGGTGACGATCGTCGCCCAGAAAGCCGAGCTGCCGTAGGCGAGGAACGCCACCGGACTGTCTACGATGCCGAAACGCTGCAGCAGGCCGGAAATCATGCCGAACTGGCCATTGTACATCCAGCCCCACATGAAAATGCCGATCGCCATCGGCACGATCCAGGGCGGCATGGTGAGTATGCGAAAAAGCGCGCGGCCTGGAACGGCCGAATTCAAAAGGGCCGCTCCCAACGTGCCTATGATCATCTTGATCGACACGGAGAAGAACGTCCAGATGAAGGTGCGCACGATGACGCCTGCGAAAGTGTCGTTGAAGATCTTAGCGTAGTTCTCGAAACCGACCCAATTCGTCACCTTCTTCAACGACGCATCGGTGAAGGAGAGGATGACGGTGTCGACCAGCGGATAGGCGACGATGATGACGACGTAGAGGAGAGCCGGAAAAAGCAGGAGCCAGGCGAAGATGACCGTGCTGCGTTGAACACCCATCCTGCGCCCCTCCCTAGGCGGCCCTTGAATGAAGCGCTTCGTCGAACTCATCCCATATCGGTCGGAGATCGACGACGGCCCTCTTCATGCGAGCCTCGTCCATAGAGAGCGCCAGAATACCCGCCTCCAGCGCATTCTGGGTCGAGACCGGCAGGTGCACGCCCGTTTTGACATGCGCGATAATGTCGGCCGCCATCTGCTCGTCGGCGCCATAATGCTGCGAAAGCGTCGTGGCGGCGTAGGTGTTTTCGATCACCTTGTTGCCGGTCAGCATCTCGTGGACGTTGAGATAGCCGCGGATGAAATCGCCCTCGGCCATCCCGCGCGAGCCCATGATGGCAAAGCGGCGGAACTGGTCCGGCACGTTCAGGTTGGTGTGGAAGTTCATGCCGACGCCGTTGGCATATTCGACGATCGCCACCTGGTAATCGATGATGTCGCCGTCGCTGTCGAAGACCTTGTCCGATCCCATCCAGCCGCTCGGCTTGCGATGGAAGAGCTCGAGATCGTTGATGCCTTCCCTTGCCGGGTCGTTTTCCGGAATGAAGCTCTTGCGGCCGCCGAAGCTTGCCACCCTCTCCGGCCGCGCACCGACCACGCCATTATAGAGATCGAGGTCGTGACAGCATTTCTCCAGCATGAAGCTGCCGGAATAATGTTCGTAGCGGCGCCAGTCGCGCATGAAGAAGGCGCCGTGGTAGGGCTCGATATGCTCGGCCGCCTCGATGGAAACGACATGGCCGAGCTTTCCTTCGGCCTGGGCGGCCAGGAGATCGCGGTACATTGGCGAATAGCGCAGCACCAGGCCGACATTCAGGCGCTCGTGACCGAATTTCGCCATCAGGCGGGCAAGTTCGATGCTGTCCTTGATCGTGGTGACGATCGGCTTTTCGCAAAAGATCTTGAGGCCGGCCTCGAGGCCGATGCGAATATGGTCGAGATGCATGTGGTTCGGAGAACCGATCATCAGGAGATCGATCTTCTCGTTGGCGATCAACTCCTGAGGCGTCGCATAGGCCTTGCCGGCCGATATGCCTCGCTCGGTTAGACCGGGCAGGCCTGCCGGCGCTGGATCGACATAGCCGGCAATCTCGAAGCTTTCGTCTATCGCCTTGAAGACATAGCCCAGATAGCCCAGGCGGAATCCCAGCCCAATGATTCCAACGCGCATGCTTTTGAGTTCCCATTACGTAATTTATTTTCGTAACCTTGGGGCAAATTTTCGCATTCGTCAACGACGTTCGCGCATTCAACCAAAAACATGAAATTTATTTTCAGAGCATGACAAAACCTGCGCGACGCCGAACGTGAAGCCACGCTCGCTTTGATTGCGCTGCCGCTTAATTCGGCAGGGTGCCCACGGCATCATCTGTCCGGGCCGTTATATTGCCAATATTGGTAGTTCGGCTTTCTGGTGCTGCTGGAAATGACGCCATTCTGGTCGCAGACGTAGCCGAGACGCGGCAGACCGCGATAGAATAGGCCTTCGCGAAAACGGTCTGCATACACCGTGGCAGTTCGGCACTGAAATTTCTCGTCAGCCGCCATTTTTGGCGCAGTTACGCCTGGGAGGTCCTTGTAGGGATAGACGGGCGCGACATATGGCTTGGGGAGAAGCGGGTCGTCGGCAAGCGCAGCGCCCGGCATGAGAGCCGCAACGGATAGGACAGCAATGGCGATTTTCGACCTGGTCCACATGAACTGCTATGCTCTTTCGCACATGCGAGCGCAACGACGACGCGCCGCATGCTACAGATATAATAGTGCTATCGCCACGCGCCAACCGGCCGCCCACCAAAATCGCGCGCAAGTGATGGCTCCCATGTTGAAGACATGGCGTTCACGCTACGTTACACCAAACGAAATGCTTTTATCCGCAAATACAACATTTGCGTGCAATCCCGGTTTGCGACAAGTCATAAGCATGTTATATAGTATGAAAATTATCATCTTAGTTGCTGTCGCCGCGATTTCTGTTTGCAGGAGTAGCCGTCATTCTCGAACGGATTAATCGTATCCCCCCTTCTACTACCCCTGAGGTCGCTGACGATGCCGCTCAGCAGATCTCCATCTATGTCATCAATCTCGACCGCTCGCGTGATCGCTGGGAACATCTGTGCAGCCAAGCCGTGGAGTACGACCTCAACGTTACGCGCATTCCCGCCATCGACGGCCGCGTCATCGCGGAGGCCGATCGCGTCGATTTCCACCCGCATTCGTTCATCTATCACAATGGCCGCAAACTTCTGCCGGGCGAATACGGATGCTATCGCAGCCATCTGCTTGCGCTGGAGCAATTTGTCGCCAGCGGCGACAGGATGGCCATCATCATGGAAGACGACGTCGAGCTCAATGAGAGGCTGATCCGGCGAGCGGTTGCCGCGATGGAATGCGTTCAGGGCGCACGTCTCGTCAAGCTCGTCAACCATCGTCTTGTCGGCTTCAAAGCGATCTGCGAGACGGCTGAAAAAGATGTCATCGGCCGCTGCATGCATGGCCCGCAGGGGTCGGCTGCCTGCTACATCGTCAACCGCAAGGCTGCCAAGAAGCTGCTGACGGCATTGAAACCCATGCTTCTTCCCTATGACGTCGCTCTCGAGCGCGGCTGGTCGACGGGCGTGGAGACCTTCACGACACTCGAAAATCTGGTCGATTTCAGCCCGCACCGCGCCGATACAACAATCGGCAAGCGCATGCATTATCGCGCCGTAAAGCGGCATTTCCTGTTGCGGCTGACGGCGTACTGGTTCCGAACATGCGATCAGCTGCGCCGTTGGCGTTATGCCATCAGGACCAAACGGGAAACGGCGGCAGACGTCGGCAAGCGTTAAGCCGGCAGCACGGGACGCCGCCGCGCCGACATCTGGAGCGATTCAGCGTTTCACGGAAACTCCGAACCACCCTGTCTTTTTTGTTTTCATGCAATTCCGGTTGGAAAACCAGCGCATACTTTTGCGCGGCATGCTCTGGCAACCATGCCTATAGCTGCGCGACATTGTCGAGGTTCGGCTGGCCAACCGTGAGGTCCGTCTCGCGTTCGCGATAGACCAGATCAACCACTTCACCGCTCGGCGCATAGCCGGAGACCAGCTTCTGCAACAGGGCTCTGGCCAAGGGTATGTCGTTTTCCTCTAGCGCCGCCTCCAGAGCGGCAAGCCGCTTCGACAATTCCGGCCACGGCAGGAAATCCTCCTTGGCTTGCATGATGCGAGGGTGGCTCGTCGGCTGCGGATTGTCGCCGATCAACAGCTCCTCATAGAGCTTCTCGCCCGGCCGCAGCCCGGTAATCTCCAGCTCTATGTCACCGTCGGGTTCGTCTTCGTCCCGCACGGTCAGGCCGGACAATTCCACCATGCGGCGGGCAAGATCGGCGATGCGTACGGGCTCGCCCATATCGAGCAGGAAGACGTCGCCGCCCCCGGACATCGCGCCTGCCTGAATCACGAGCTGCGACGCCTCGGGAATGGTCATGAAATAACGGGTGATGTCGGGATGCGTGAGCGTGATCGGACCGCCGTCGCGAATCTGCTGGCGAAACAGCGGCACGACCGAGCCGGAGGAGCCAAGCACGTTGCCGAAACGGACCATGGCGAAATTGGTGCTGCCGGCGCCCGGCTTGCGATCGGCGTCCATCGCCTGCAGCACCATTTCCGCCAGCCGCTTGCTCGCGCCCATGATATTGGTCGGACGTACGGCCTTGTCGGTGCTGATGAGGACGAAATTCTCGACGCCGCAATCCCGGGCGGCTTCGGCCGCAATCTGCGTGCCCAGCACATTGTTGCGGATGCCTTCCACAGGATTGTATTCGACAAGCGGAACATGCTTGTAGGCAGCGGCGTGATAGACGGTCTTCGGCCGCCACGCCTCCATGATCTGCCTAATCCGCCGATCGTCGCGGACGGAGGCCAGGAAGGGAATGATACGAACATCGGCATGGCCGGCGGAGGCCGCCGATTTTTCCAGCTCGCCATGAATGGCGTAAAGGCCGAATTCGTTCTGCTCCACCAGCAACAAAGAAGACGGGCCGTTCTTGAGGATCTGGCGGCAGAGTTCGCTGCCGATCGAGCCGCCGGCGCCGGTTACCATGACGACCTTGCCGCGGATATCCTTTTCGATCAGGCTGCGGTCGGGGGCGATCACATTGCGGCCGAGCAGGTCCTCGATATCCAGTTCGCGCAGAT
>JBCNPI010000313.1:0-7128 GCA_039593415.1 Rhizobium sp.
GAGGCTCGCAACCTGGATACTCTGGTCCAGAACCGATGTGCCATGCGCGTTCAGGGAAACATCGAGCAGTGTCATGTCCGAGAGGTAGGCGAGCACGGCATTCCGATAGAGCCGGTCATCCGGCACGGGTCCGGTCAGCCGCACCCAGATATTCTGCCGCTGGCTTGGCTGCGCGCGGGAGAAATAGCTCTCGATCGAGACCGGCCTGATTTCGATCGCCCGCTTGCGCTCCCAATACCGGCGCACATTTTCGGGCGCATGGGCAAGGTAGCGCCGCTTGACCTCCTCCTCATCCATCAGTTCCTCCGGCATCGGCACGTCGAGCATGTCGCCCTGATGATCGAAACCGGGTTCGTCGACCTGGAAGGAGGCCGTCAGCGCGAAGATCGCCCTGCCGTGCTGGATCGCCAGCACGCGCCTGGTGTTGAAGCTCGATCCATCGCGCAGGCGATCCACCTGATAGAGGATCGGTACCGAAGGATCGCCCGGCAGCATGAAATAGGCATGCAGCGAATGTGCGAAGCGATCGCCATCCACGGTTCTCTGCGCCGCCATCAGCGCCTGACCGATGACCTGCCCGCCGAACACGCGCTGCCAGCCGACCTGCGGACTGTTGCCGCGAAACAGGTTCATTTCGATCGTTTCGAGATCGAGCGTAGCGAGTACGGTTTCCATCGGGGTGAGCTTCTCGGTCTCTCGCGACATTTTGCTTGAACTCCAATGGTAGGAACCGTGAACAGGATGTTCTATATAGAACAGGAAGTGACAGTGAGACACAGGGAAGCGCTATGTTGGACATGCTGGTAGTAGGTGGCGGATATGTGGGTCTTGCCGCAGCGGTCGCAGTCAAGCAGGCAGCCCCCCACCTCGAGGTCATGATCGTGGAGGCCGCTCCCGAAACCGCCTGGAAAAAGGACATGCGGGCATCGGCGATCATCGCGGCCGCCTCGAAGATGCTGGAAGTCCTGGGCGTCTGGGACGAGATCGCGCCGGAAGCCGAGCCGATTACCCGCATGATCGTCACCGATTCGCGCACCGGCGATCCCGTGCGCCCGGTCTTCCTTACCTTCGACGGCGAAGTGGCCGAAGGCCAGCCCTTCGCGCATATGGTGCCGAACCTCACCATGGTCGGGGCGCTCCGCGGTGCCTGTGAGCGCTTGGGCATCCCGATCAAGCATGGCCTCAGCGCCACTGGATTCACAACCGACGACACCAAGACCACGCTCACCCTTTCGGATGGCACCACGCTGCAAACGCGGCTTCTCGTCGCCTGCGACGGCGTGCGCTCCAAGCTGCGCGACATGGCCGGCATCAAGACCGTCAACTGGGATTACGGCCAGTCCGGCATCGTCGTCACCGTGGAACACGAGCGGCCGCATGGCGGCTGCGCCGAGGAGCATTTCCTGCCCTCCGGCCCCTTCGCCATCCTGCCGCTGAAGAACAACCGCTCCTCCCTCGTCTGGACGGAACGCACCTCCGACGCTGAACGGCTGGTCGCCTCGGACGATCTCGTCTTCGAGGAGGAGCTGGAACGCCGCTTCGGCCACAAGCTCGGCGCGCTGCGCCCTGTCGGCGACCGTCGCGCCTTCCCGCTCGGCCTGACGCTTGCCCGCGCCTTCGTCGCGCCGCGCTTCGCGCTGGCGGGCGACGCGGCCCACGGCATCCACCCGATCTCCGGCCAGGGCCTCAATCTCGGCTTCAAGGATGTGGCGGCCCTTGCCGAAACCATCGTTGAAGCCGACCGTCTCGGCCTCGATATCGGCTCGATCAACACTCTCGAGCGCTACCAGACCTGGCGCCGCTTCGACACTTTCCGCATGGGGGTGACGACAGACGTGCTGAACCGGCTCTTCTCCAACGACAACACGCCGCTGCGCATCGCCCGCGACTTCGGGCTGGGGATTGTCGACCGCCTGCCCAGCCTCAAATCCTTCTTCATTGGCCAGGCGGCGGGGACGACGGCGAAGGACAATCCGCGGCTGCTGGCTGGCGAGGCGATTTGAAGGGATCAAGATTCGCCGCTGATGCCTGCCACGGGGCCGGAAGGTGAAAGACCGCTTTTGGAGGAGTGGTCGAACAAAAACGGACATAGACCTGTGGAAATGCTGCGAAGTTTCGGCCCATAGCCGACATTCGACAAGGCCCCCAGCTTTGCACCGTAGCGCTACTGAACCGACCATTCATGCTTGCCGAAGCAGCCTGAATGGTGCGTCGACGAAGGCTCACAGACATGTCTAAAAGATGGTACAACGGAGGGAACGTAGTCAAAAAGCTGTCACGTATCATTGCAAATGAAATTTAGCTTAGGAGTTTGAACCCAATGGAGAGCAACTCATTTGATGAGTTTCAGAGGCGTTTCAACCTGGCCCGCAGCGGCGGCGGTATCCTATTTTGTGGTGCCGGGTTTTCTGCGGATTGTCTGAATTTTAAGCCGAATGAAACGCTCGGCACGGGCGCACAACTGCTTAATCTCTTTAATACCCGACTCCGTCAGGAACCACCATACAGAGACCTACAAAACGCCGCCGATGCGCTAAATGAAAACATTGCGGACAACGGCATGATGACACTGCTGAAAGAGAAGTTCACCGTTTCCGACGTAACCTCTGATATGGTCGATCTGTTACTCTACCCTTGGCAAGCGGTCTATACGACCAATTACGACAATGCGCTCGAGATTGCGGCACAGACCGCGCATAAGCGGGCCGAGGCCCTCAACAACACCGACAATCCTGACACAGGCACGCCAAATCTCCCAATAATTCATCTGCATGGCTATGTGCAGAAATGGGACATACGCAATTTTCGTGAAAGCTGCGTGCTCGGTGCCGAAAGCTACTTGAAGCTCACCCTCGTAAAAAAATGGCTCGACCGTTTTCGGCGCGACATTGATCAGGCTCAGATAGTGGTCTTCGTCGGGTTCAACGCGGGCGATTTCCACCTCAACCAGGCGATCAACGATCTGACAGGCTTGCGTGAAAAGGCCTTTTTTATTAATCGCCCAACCGCCCAAGCCGATCCTGACATAATCGCAGCTCAAAAGCGGCTCGGCACGCCGTTCTTTACCGGCCGGGCTGGGCTTGCTGCCCTTGTCAAAGAACTTCTGGCCAAGGAGGCTCCGAAAGAGCCACGCTTGGCCAGTTTTACGAGATACACGCCTTCTGATCCCGCGGCTACGGTTCCAACCCAGGCTCAGATTGAAGACTTGTTTGTCTACGGCAAGATCGAACCCTCGCAGCTTGCGCGGGATTTGTCCAACGATATATCCGAGTACCACATACAGCGCAGCGCTATACAGGAAACACTGGCTGCCATCGCTGATAACGCCCGAATCGTGCTTCTCGAGGGGTATCCCTGCGATGGCAAGACCCTACTCACGACGGATCTTGCCTATCGCCTTTCGGGGGTAAGGCCGGTCTACCAGATGCGTCAAGCCTATGAAAACGTGCTCAACGAGGTCGCGGACATTCTTCACCATGCTCCGAACGCCGCGCTGATTATCGAGAACTGCTTTGATCTACCAGTAGAACGGATTGCTAGCATCGCGCGTCAGTTTGATGGGCAAGATGGCGTGTTGATCCTCACCAGCCGGGCCGTGGCGGTCGATGCCAGTCCTACTAGCCTCGCATCACTCGAGGGCTTCCGCAGTTTCCGAAAGATGCCCCTTGTCCGACTTGACGAGAACGAAGCGCGCACCCTGAGCGACCTCGCCGATCAGATCGCCGGGTGGCGAGATTTTCATGCCCTTGATTCCGCCGCGCGGCTGCGCTTCATCCAGGACACATGCAAGGCAAGCTTGCCGCATTTCCTGATGCGGTTGCTCCGGTCAGACTACGTTACGCAGCGATATCGTGAAGAATTCAATAAGTTACCACTCAACCAGACCGAGCGCGCAACGATTGTAATTGCGCTCTATCTCGCCCATATCGGCGAGAACGCACCGGTTTCCTTCCTCAGCAATGCGATGGAGAAGGATTGTGGCGCCATCATCGACACCCTGAATGCTAGGGCCGGCAATGACACCTTCCGCCTCGTACGCAGAACGGGAGAGGTCATCCAGACCGTACCCTCGATCGGGGCTCAGAATATACTGCAAAACCTGTTCAACGATGCCGAAATCGTCGATGCTATCGTTCCTTTGTTAAAGCATCTTGCGGCGACCTATCGCAATCCTTTCGAACAGCGCATGTTTAGTCAGTTGATGCGGTTTTCCATTCTTTCCGATGTCGTTACCGACAAGGCCGAAATCGACCGGTTCTTCGAGCATAACAAGCAGGAACCTCAAATAAGGCGAATGCCGCTTTTCTGGTTGCAATGGCACATGGCAAAATGCGCTGCCGGCGAGCTTTTCGTGGCCGAGAAGCTCCTCGAACAGGGATATGGTGAAGCTGCTGATTACGAACGCCGCACCGGAAAGAATTTCGATCGACGCCAACTCCACGACCGGCGCGCAAAATTTCTGATGTTGCGGGCGAATAAGAACAACCGCGCCGGGGTAGACCTTTTCAGAGATTTCAAAGAAGCAATCGAACTGACTGACAAAATCCTGCGCCAGAATGACCCGCAGCACTTCCCCTTCGAGACTGTTGCAGAGATCCTGCGTACCCGTGGCGTGGTGGGTTACCGATGTGCCCACGGGCATGAGGAATTGATCGATAAATTGCTTGATCAGCTGGTAATCTATGCCCGCAAGCGAGTCAGCTCGCTTCCTTCTGGATACCAGAGGGACAAGGCCCAATCGGCGCTCGACAATGTTGGCTCATGATTGTGAGAGAGTGAATGTGACCTAGCACGAGATTTTGGCTTCATCTGCGACTGGAGACCACTCCACGGTGATCTGATAATCTGCTTTGAGCCGGCTCGCGTTGAAGGCTGACCACAACCAGCTCCTACAAAGCGGGCCTTCGCGTCAGATGCAGCGAACGATTGCTTACCGCCCCTTTTTACATTCTTGTGGGATTAGCAGAATGTCCGCCACACAGAAATGCACGTCGGAGCCGAAACGTCCGAAATGAAGGCGCAAAGCCGCCATTCCATCGATCCCAGAGAGAATCGGCCTGCCTCTAATCCACAATCCTGAAAGAACCAGCCTCAATCCTCGATACGTCTTGCTTCCGAGATCAGCATGATCGGAATGCCGTCGCGGATCGGATAGGCGAGGCGCGCCTTTTCCGAGATCAGCTCGTTCTTTTCCCGGTCATAGCTCAGCCGTCCCTTGGTCAGCGGGCAGACGAGCAGATCGAGCAGTTTCGGATCGACCTTGCTGACGGTGATATCCATCTGAAATTCCTACTGCAGCAGCGAATCGGTGTCGCCGGAGCTGGCCAGCACGATCTTGACGATGGCGATGAAGGTTTCGGCGCGGGTCTTCAGATCGGGCGCCTCCAGGAGAGCCTGCTTTTCGGCCGGATCGAAGGGCGCCATCATCGACAGCGAATTGACCAGCATCATATTGTCGGCACGCTCGACGCTTTCCCAATCCGCCTCCAGCTTGTTGGCCTCCAGATAACTACGGAAGGCTGAAAGGAGTGCGGCGCGGTCAACCGTATCCTCCTCATGGTGCGACTTGAGGTCGGAGATAAAAGGCGTGATGCGGAAGGTGCGATAGGGCTGGTGCGTGGTGATTTCATCCATCAGCCGAAAACGGCATATGCCGGTCAGCGCGGCAATATAGCGTCCGTCTCCGGTTTCGGCGATGGAGGTGATGCGGCCCAGGCAGCCGACATGCGAGAGGTTCGGCGATTCGGCCGGCTCCGAAAGGGCGGGCTGCACGATGCCGATCAGTCTGTTGCCGGCGATCGCCGCATCGAACATGGCAAGATAGCGCGGCTCGAAAATATTGAGCGGCAATTGCGCGCCGGGCAGCAGCAGTGCACCGGACAGGGGAAAGACAACCACCGATTCGGGCAGATCGCCCGGTTTCAGATATCTGGCATTGCCGACTTGCATCTCTTCCATCCCGCTTGAACACCGCGCTGCCGGCCACGGTGGGCCGCACAGGAACGACACACATCGCGGTCGCTTCCCATCCCGCGCCGCGTCGTCAGACAATGTGAGCCCGTCTGCCGAAAACACAAGAGTATTTTAGCCGAGGTGCCGATACGCCGCGTTCATCTAAACAAGCGATCGTGCGAAATGTTTCGCGCGATCGCCATCTACGTCAGGAAAACAGGCCTTTACGAAAACAGGATAGAGGAAAGCTTGCGCCGTGCTGCGATCGTGGCCGGGTCCTTGGCGCCCCACACCTCGAAGAACTCCAGCAGCTGGCGGCGCGCGCCATCATCGTCGTAGCTGCGATCCTTGCGCATGACGGCAAGCAGATGATCGGCCGCCTCTTCCCGCTTGCCTTCGACGTTACGGATCTTGGCGAGTTTGATGCGCTGCTCGTGATTGTCAGGATTGAGGGCAAGCTCATGCTCGATCGCAACGGGATCGCCGAGCTTGCGGGCTTCGTCGATCTGGTCGAGCTTCTTGACCACGGCCTGAATGCCGGCATCGTTGGCCAGCGTCTCCGGCAGATCGGCAAGCGCCTCGCGGGCGCGCTGGCTCTGTCCGGCGGCGATCATGCATTCCGCCATGCCGGCAAGCGCCTTGGCATTTTCCGGATCGGCCTGCAGCACCGCGCCGAAGAGCTCGGCGGCACCATTGACATCGCCGGCGGCAAGCAGACCGCTCGCCTCTTCCAGAACGGCGACAATCTCGGCCGCCTGATCGTCCGCGCCGCCTGCCGGACCGCCGAGACGATCGATGAACTGGCGGACCTGGCTTTCCGGAACCGCGCCCATGAAACCGTCGGCCGGACGGCCATTGACGAAGGCGATGACGGCCGGGATCGACTGGATGCCGAGCTGGCCGGCGATCGACGGATGATCGTCGATATTCATCTTGACCAGCTTGACGCGGCCCTGGGCTTCGGTGACGACCTTTTCCAGCACCGGCGTCAGCTGCTTGCACGGGCCGCACCAGGGCGCCCAGAAATCGACCAGCACCGGCTGCTTGCGCGATTCCTCGATAACGTCCTTGGCGAAATTGGCTGTCGTCGTGTCCTTGATCGGCGAAGCGCCGCCGGCAGCCGGCGCGGCACCAAAGGATGCCGAGGCTGACATCTGCCCGCCGAAGGAAGCGTTA
>JBCNPI010000314.1:0-7103 GCA_039593415.1 Rhizobium sp.
GCGGAAGCACAGTTCGCAGCCACCGCAGCTATCGGCCTTTTTCAATCCGGCTACAATACTTCGGAAAAGCTGCTCGCGGCCCTGCGCGAGCATAAGGGCCTCTGAGATATTCCCCATTCACGTGCAAAGACCGGCCGGAGCCTGATATCCGCTTGGCAAGCGTGACCAGCATCGCCTTCGGCTTTCTTTCAGAATACACCTTTAGATTGAATTTCATTTTGGGCGCGTGTGCCGCGAAAGGTTTTCCATAGGCCGGCTTGCGTCGCAAACCACGGTCCATGCCGGCGGAATCCCACCGCCGGCCCGGCGCAAGCTTAACGGGCAATTTTTATTCGGATTTTAATAAAGTTTTCACGAACCATTAACCCTGGCGGCCTTAGTCTTTCGCGAAAGCCAGATAAGGACGACCGTGTCCAAACCCGTTTCGACAATCGCCACCGCGGATGCCCTCTTTATCGAAAGGGCTGATAGGAGCGAGGTGCTGCGGGTTCCGCGGTTGGCCATCCGGCTCCCTGCTTTTTTGTTCAGCGTATCAGTATGGGTGTTGGCGTGCGTGACCGGTTTCGAGACCTTGAAGAGCCTGCGGCTGTCCGTAAGAAGGACGTGGTTCTGATGGCGACGATCACCAGTTTCGAAGGCATGAGCCATCCGTCCAAATCGGAGCTTCGCCAGTTCGCCGAGCTTTTCACCCCGGTTTTCCAAGCATCTTCGGACGAGGCGAAGCGACAAGCAGTTGCTGCCCTTTCCCAATGCGAGACGGTGCCACAGGCCGTGGCCCTGTTCATCGGCTGTCAGCCAATCGCCATCGCCGCCCCCTTCCTCACAAGCTCGCAGGCGATCGATGACGATACGCTCATCACGATCGCCCGAACGCAAGGGGCCGCCCATGCACGGGCGATCGTTCGCCGATCTTCCCTCTCCCCCAAGGTCATCGACGCGCTCGTCGACCTGCACCAGGCCGAGCCGGAACGCGGCATGACGATGCCGGAGCAGCGGGCGGATACCATTCCGCCACAGGCAGAAACGACGGAAACCGAACGGCTGTCACGCGACGAGGTCTTGCGCCAGCAGATCAAGCAGGCCGCTCGCCATCTGGCCCGCGACGACAACGACCGGCTAGGCCTGCGCAGCCTCAGCGAAATGCAGGAAGCATTGCTCGTCCGCTTTGCGCGCGAGCGCGATGCCGCGCAATTTGCAACGACACTCGCTGATGCGCTTTCCTCCAGCTATTGGCTTGCGGAACGCATCCTGCTCGATACGTCGGGACAACAGCTCGCCGTCACGCTTGTCAGCCTCGGCATGGGCATTGCGGATGCCGTCTATTCACTTGAGCGCTTCTATCCGCATCTGGCCGAACGGCATGGCAGTGTCAGCCGGGCATGGCTGGTGCTCGACGATATCGATGCGGAAGAGAGCCAGGCGCGCGTCGAGGCTTGGCGTCGCGCCGACAGCTACACCTATCTGCCGCAGGAAAAGTCCGCACAGCCTCCTGCCGCACCCCTGTTCGGGCCGAAATCGCTGCCCATCCGCGAATTGCGCATGGCAAACCGTCGGTAAAGACGGCTCAATCCAGCGGATTGGGGCGAAAACCGGCCAAAGGGACGATCTCGGCGATATCGTCCGTCTCCAGCTCGACGACCCACAAATCCGGATCGAACTTCAGCTCCCGATCGAGAGTTTCGCGAATTTCTTGCGGCTCCTTGCGATCGATGCGGACTTCGAAAAGCCGCGTCCCGCTCTCTTCCTCATCGAAGAGGCTTTGCGGAGCGGGCGCATAAAGGGTTTCCGATCCGTCACGGAAACGCTGGCGGATGAAGATCGCGCCCGCCTGCTCCTCCCCCTTTCGCTCGACCGCGGCAAAATCGCCGCGGGCGAACAGACGGCGGACAAGAGCGGAAACAAAGATGTCGCTGCGCAATCTCATATGCGAGCTATAACAATGCAGGCGCGTCAAGGCAATTGAAGCCGCCCTGACATATATGCCGCAATAACGCCAAGCGCTTGCAGGGCAAGCTCAAAGTGCGCCGATGTCCTGCAGCTTCTTGAGGACAGCCATGCTCGGCTCGCCTGTTTCCGGCAGGCGATAGTGTTTTTGGAAGCGGCGGATGGCCGACTTTGTCTGCTCCCCGACGACACCGTCGATGCTGACATTGCTATAGGCGATATTGCTGAGACCCTTCTGGATCTGCATGACCATGTTGACCTTATTGACCGCATCGCCCGGCGCAGCTTTTGCGACGACAGCGCCGGTCTTCATGTTCTTATCGGCATTCTGAATTGCGGCTGCAACCGGATCTATCGCATCCGCCGGAGCGGAAATATTGACGGGGCGCGCGGCGGGAACCACGGCTGCCGTGCTCGTTCTGCCGCTTGGCTGCGGCGTATTGGCGGCATTGCTGGCCTTCAGAGCCGCCAGAAGCTCCGGCGTCGGCACACCGGTCTGCGCAAGCCCCGATGCCTCCTGGAAGAAGAGGATGGCTGATGTCGTTCGCGATCCCGGCCTTCCGTCGGCAACGCCATCATAAAGACCGTGACGGATCAGTTCCACCTGCACATCGGCAACCAACTTGGATGGGGCGGTGGACGGTTGCGACGCAGCGGCGGCCTGCCCGCCCGACGCGGATGTAGCAGGATCGGAGGCCGAATCCTGCCGCTCGATTCGGAACGTGGTGACATTGCCGGCGTCGGCCTGCGCATGCAGAAAAGATTTGCGGCCTGGAATCTGATAGGGAGCGCCGGGATCACGCGTGCGCAGAATGGGCGACGGATGCGCGCCAGTCTGATACCAGAGCGCATTGGCCGTCACGAAGCCGAAAACACCGAAAAAGAGCGCGACACCACCGGCGATGGCCGGATTGCGGCCGACCGCTCCGCCAATAAAAGCGGCGAGCGCACCTGCACCGCGAAGACCAAGACCGCCCAGCGCGGTGCTGCCGCGCAGGCTGAGGCTGCCCAGGGCAAACGCTCCGCGGGAAGCGAGACCGGGCTGCTTACGCTTGCCCCTTCCTCTCCCTTTAGGCGATTTTCGCTTTTGCGGGGCCATTCATCAGTTCCTTGTTTCGCCCTTCATCTATCTCCACAGTATGTTTCAGACGCGGCGGAAAATCGACTGGGCGATTGACATCCACAGGCTGCTGCATTGCCACGACACCCGAGCCGTCGAACGGAATGAGGATGGTAATGACCGTCCCCTCGCCCGGCGCGCTCGCAATCGAGAAGCTTCCGCCATGCAGGCCGACGAGGCCCTTGACCAGCGACAGGCCAAGACCGGTGCCCGCATAGCGGCGCGTGTAATCGTTCTGGATCTGCACGAAGGGCTGTCCGAGTGACGCCAGCCGATCGCTCGCAATGCCGATCCCCGTATCACCGATGGACAATTTCAGCATGCCATCGGCCAGGGCCGCGTCGATGGTGATCGCGCCACCAGCGTCGGTGAACTTGATGGCATTGCCAACGAGGTTGATCAGTATCTGCTGGATCGCCCGCTGATCGGCAACGATCTCGCCGAGACCTCGCTGGATGCGGCTCGTGAGCGTCAGCCCCTTTTCCTTCGCCTGCAGCCCCAGCATCGCTTCGCACGTTGCGATGGTATCCTCGATCGCGAAGGATTCCAGCAACAGTTCATAGCGGCCCGCCTCGATCTTGCTCATGTCGAGCATGGTGTTGACCACCGAGAGAAGATGCGCACCCGACTGGCGGATGAGGCCGACATATTCGCGCTGGCGGTCGTTTTCCAGCTTGCCGAAATATTCGCCGCTGAGGATATCCGAGAAGCCCAGGATCGCATTGAGCGGCGTGCGCAGCTCGTGGCTGACGGCAGCCAGGAAACGCGACTTGGCATCATTGGCCGATTCCGCTTCAGCCGCCTTGCGCGCCGCATCCTCACGAAGCTGCTGATCCTGCGAGATATCGCGCAGCTGCCCGACGATCGCAGTCAGGCGGCCCTCGCTGTCACGGCGGGCGGTCAGCTCCATGCGGACATGGACGAATTGCTCATTGCCGCCGGCAACCGCCGAACGCTCCAGGCGCAAATCGCTGCTATAAGTATCCCGGCCCTGACGAAGCACGTCGACCGCCTGAAGGAAGATAATCCGGTCGGAAACGTGGACCTGCTCGACGAAACCGCGGCCTGTGGGATCGCGCATCCAGCTCAGGAACTCCATACGATCACGACCACCGACGGTCGTCACATTGCCCTGTGGATCGAGCAGCAGAACAAGACCAAAAGCCGCTTCCAGCATCAGGTCACGGTACTCGACGACGAGCGCGTCCGAAGGGCGGGAAGCTGGCCGCTGACGCGACAGCGCGATGCTACCCACGGCCGAAAACAAAAAGGCGGCACAGACCGTCGCAACACCGGCGGGCAGGGCCACGGCCGGACTGGTGACAACGGAGAGTCCCACCGGAACGGCAAACAGAGCAACGGAAGAGAAAAGCGCAAGCCGGCGCAGGATCGCCAGCTCCTGTCCGCGGACCTCGCCATTCCCGCTCGTCCGGGAGAGCCAGCTTCGGCCCACCCGGTCCACGAGGGCTCCTGCCCCGACAGAAATGTCACTCAATACGCGCACACCACAATCCGTCAAAACGGTCACTTATTGGCTGCACAATAGGCTCCGCGGGCTTAAGGAAAGAATAAAGAACGAACGCGCCATCCAGCCGAAAAGGCCCCAAAATCCCGTTTTGGCGCAGAATGCGGGACCTTTGTTTTTTGTGGTTAACAGCGGGTAAGCAACGGATTTTATTCGCATTTCCGCCGCGCGTTAACTTTTTCCGCAAGGCTTGCATCCGCAAAGCCCTGCATATCAACAGCATCGGGCGAGACATGCTTAACATCAATCGCTACAATTCGAACTAAATGCTGATCAAAATCGGAAAGCTAAAATTTGAATCAAATTCGCAGAAAATGCTGCCGAGTTTTGAAAAGCGCTGTTGTCCTCTGCCAGATAGGGTTCGAACCAGATCGGGCGGGCAAGTCCGAATCGGCGATCGAGCCGAGTGACAGGATGGGATGGGCTAGGCAATGTGGTTTCTGATTAGAGCGGGGTTCTGGTTTTCGCTGGTTCTCATGTTCCTGCCGATCTTTGCAAAGCCTGAGGGCGGGCCTCGGCCTGGCGGCGAGCCGTCGGTGCAGGTTTCCGATGCAATTTCAGCCGCATCGGGCGTCGTCCAATATGTCGGCGCCATGTGCACCGAGAAACCGGATGTCTGCCTCAAGGGCGGCGAAACGCTGACCGCGCTCGGCTATCAGGTCGGCGACGGCGCCCGCGTTGCCTATGACATGCTCGGCCGCCACTTCAAGGATCAATCTTCGAATGCCCAGGCGGCTGCCGCACCGGCCATGAATGCCAGCACCGCTCAGACGGCCGCCATGACCCAGCCGATGCCAGCCAAACGCGCGATCAGCGCCGAAACGGCCGATCTGGTCGTTACCGGCGCCGTCAAGCTGCCGGCCTCCATTCCGCTGCCGACGCCCCGCCCCCGCATCTGACAATTTCCCATCGGCCCAACTTCAGCGCCGCAGGCCCCTCACGGTCGGCGGCGTTCTTTGCCGTTGCGGGTTCAAATCGCGGGCCGTTTCGCCTATATGCAAGACAATGGACAATTTGGACCGCTGCAATGACACCGCTTGACAAGATCATCGATGACTTCTCCTTCCTGGACGAATGGGAGGACCGCTATCGCTACGTGATCGAACTCGGAAAGGCGCTCCCCGATCTGCCCGAGGAGAAGCGGACGCTGGAAAACAAGGTGCAAGGCTGCGCAAGCCAGGTCTGGCTCGTCACGCATGCATCTGGTGATCCAGACAATCCGATATTGACCTTTGAAGGCGATTCAGACGCGCATATCGTGCGCGGACTGGTGGCGATCGTGATGGCCACCTATTCCGGAAAGCCAGCTTCGGAAATCGCCGCCCTCGATGCGCTCGAGGTGTTCGGAAAAATCGGCCTGGTCGAGCATCTCTCCTCGCAGCGCGCCAATGGATTACGCTCGATGATCAAGCGCATTCGGGAGGAAGCCCAGGTCAGGGCCGCTGCCTGAAACTCCGCATTTCTGTGCCAGATATAGACAAAACCCGGCGTGAAAGCCGGGTTTTCTTTGGGGCCCTTCCGCTTTCCTTCGAATCGCGAAAAAGCTCCATCCTTTTGTTTTTACCCAATTCCGGACGGAAAACCGCTGCGCAGTTTTCCTGGAATTGCTCTCGCTTGGCGACAGGCTCCTCAGCGGCCGCCACGCTTGCGGCGCTGGCCAAGGCCCATTTCCTTTGCCAGGCGCGAACGGGCCTCGGCATAGGCCGGCGCCACCATCGGGTAGTCCGCAGCCAAATCCCACTTCTCCCGATATTCTTCCGGCGAGAGACCATGATGGGTCATGAGATGGCGCTTCAGCGACTTGAAGCTGCCGCCACATTCAAGGCAGGTGATCTGGTCATCCTGCACGGATTTACGGACGGATACGGCCGGCTTCTGCTTCTCGACCACGGTTACGGCGGGAGCCGGAGCCGAGGTGCTGCTCAAGGCGGAATGCACGTCGGAAATCAAATTCGGAAGGTCGCTGACCGGTACGACATGGTTGCTGACATAAGCCGCTACGATATCGGCAGTCAGTTCAACCAGTAACTCCTGCCCGTTGCCAAGGGCCGCATCTGTCATTGTGTTCTCCTGTTCATCGGCTTGCCCGCTGCGCCCGCGCCTCCTGGGAGTGCGCAGGGTACAACTTTGCTATATGAGTTGCGCTTGGCTTGGAAATCTGTTGATTTCACAATCTCTCCGCGCCGAGCAATCCGCGCGAACGGCATTGCTCGTATTCGTAGCAGCAATCAGCAAGAAAACGGTGCATAACGCCAAATTTCTTACCGCATGAAATCCACCCCTAGATATCATGCGAGGGAAAACCGCCCCTTGCCGTCTGATGTCAGAATTAGCGACTGCGATAACAATCTCCAATCACTTACCGGAAGAAAGTTTTGCTCAGCTTTTAATCAAGGAAAGATAAAAGCATCGAGAGCTTAAAACCGGTCGAGACTAACTCAACATCAGAACTCTACTTGAATCTGAATTAGCACTCTTTGTCCAAATGTCCAGTTTTTAATCCCAACATTTCTT
>JBCNPI010000315.1:0-7096 GCA_039593415.1 Rhizobium sp.
GCCCGGCAATCGATGCGATCGTTTGCGACAGCCGTCGTTTCAGCGCCGGCCAATCGTTGGAATTGGCCTGATGGCGAACGGGAATGATGAACGTAACCAGTGTCATGAGGCGCCTTTCCGACTTGGTATTCTATCGCGGGATTGAATGAGCCTTTTCTCGTCCCTATTCGCGATGGCTGCTACTGTGCCTTGGCGTGACGGCCTTGCAGCGTCGTCCGCACCAGGAAGAGGACCCTCTCTCTGCATAGGAGAAGGATGAGGGCCGAATAGGCGATGCCGCCGACCAGAACTTCGCAGACAAGGCGTTCTGCTAGGGGCTGGTTGATCAAGGCCGACGAAACTGCCAGTACGGCGACAAGCATGCCGAGATAGGCGGCGATGGGCCTCAGGAACTGGCCGAAATATTCCGCGATACTAAGGCCGATCAATCGCGACACCATCCACAACGTCACCGGCCAGAGCATCACCACTCCGAGCATGAGCCCGAAAACGACGGTTGCGACGCCGTATTGGTGAAGAACGAGTACGGTGAGGATCGAAACGACGTTGCGCACCAGCTGATAGTAGAACCACCAGTCGGATCTGCCCTGGCTGGTGATCAGGGAGGCCTGAATGACGCCGATGCCGGCCATCAGACCGATGACGCAGAAGAAGCGAACCGGCCAGATGGCGGCAGCCCAATGTGGTCCGAAGATCAGCGGAATGGCATCGTCGGCGACCGCGGCAAGCCCCATGAAAGCCGGAAACGAGACCAGCGAGCAGCCGAAGGTCGCCATGAGAAAGGCTTCGCGTACCTTGTCGCGATCATGCTGCAGCGAGGAGAGCAGCACATGGCTGACGGAGTTCAGCCCGCCGGCAACCACATTGTTGAGCATCTCATAGAGCCGCCGCGCGAAATTATAGATACCGAGAGCGGCCGGGCTAACCAACGTGCCGATGATCAGCTGATCCAGGTTCATGGTCTGGAGGAAGCGGTTGCCCGAGGCGAAGATGCCGTAATGCAGCAGTTCACGAAGGCTTGAGAGTTTCACCTTAAAGCCGGGCAGCCATTTTGCGCCCCAGAAGGCGGCGATGCAGGCGGCCGCCGGTGCGGCAATCTGGGCAATGGCAAGCGCCCAGAGCCCGAAGCCTGCAAAAATCATCGAAAGGCAGATGACGGCCGAAATGAAGGTGGCAATTGCGGTGCGGGCTGCGGCAAGATGGAAGGACATTGTCCGGCCGATCAGGGCATTGGGGACGATGATCATCATGTCGAAGAAGATTTTCAGGCCGATGATCAGCAGCAATTTGACGATGTCGTCATGTCCGACCCAATGGGCAAGGAATGGCGACAGCAGGAACAGCGCCGCATAAAGGATCGCCGCGGAGACGAAGGACAGCCAGAAGACCGTGTCGAGATGGCTGCGCCGAATGGATTTCTGCTGGATCAATGCCTCGCCGAAGGCCGTGGGTCCGAAGCCAGAGGCAAAACTGACGATGGCGAAGGCGAGCGCTACCAGACCGAAATCCTGTGGCAGAAGGAACCGTGAGGTAACGACGAACACCAGGCTGTTGAGCGCCGTCGGGATGAGCGTATCCAGCGCCGACCAGAAGGCTCCCCTTAATGCCGCGCGCGATCGGTTTTCACTCAGATGTTCAAAGACGATTTCATCCGCTTCGGAAGCCAGCAAACGCGCACCTCGCCGTCCAGATATTCATCGGCGCGGGGATTCCGGCGCCGTCATTGCCACGTTGCCATCGTTCGACAGAGGAAGACCGCGTGTTGGATGCTTGATCTAGGCCAGCTCGTCGATTTGTCTAGGGACGATTGTTGCATTGCAACATTGCGTTGCCGAAAGTGATCGCACGATCAAGGCAAACGCGAAATCCGCCTCGCGGGGGACACGACAAAAACGCAGTTTCTATTGCGCAGCCGAGCGGACCCTTGGTTCATCCCAATCGATTTCGGGGGACGCATTCGCCTCTTCCCGAGGCTCGTCCAGCTCGTAAAGATAGCCCTCCAGCATGTCGCAGGCGCGCTCGCTGGCGCCGATCTTGGCTTCCGTTTCGCTGATGGCGGTGGCGATCGCCTTGATGCGGGCGCGCAGCATATGACCGACCACGTCCTTGCCGGGTCGCTTGCCAAGCCTCTCGAGGTGGAGGCCGATACGGTTGGAGTGCCGCTCGAGTTCGCTCTTGCTGAAATTCGCCTTGCGAATTTCTTCCAGAAGGCTTGCCCGCATCTTGGCAACCGGATCGAAAGTGCCTGGTTCGCGCTCGTCCAGCACGATCTCGGTGATGAGCTTTTCAATGGCGACCAGCGCCTGCAGGTCGACGGCATCGGTCAGCTCGACGTCATAGCCGGTATCGTCGAACACCTTGCGGCGCACAGGGTCGAGAAGCAGCTGGTAGGCCTTCTGCAGCTGCGCGAAAGCTTCGCTATCACCGCCGGAATCCGGATGAGCCGCCTTCGCGCGCTTTCGATAAGCCGCCTTGATCTGCTCTTCGCCCGCATCGCGTGCAACGCCGAGAATATCGTATGGATCAGTCACTCCAACTCCTGCCGCCGCATATTCCTGTTTTCAGGGCCTTTTGCTGCCGACCTGCCCCATAATTCCTCAAATCGGTACGGATTTGAGGAATTATGCGGCAGCTTTAAGATGCTACAGCGACCTTTGCGCCTCACATGTGACGCGCGGCGCTGTAGCCGGCAGGGCTTAGACGTTCCGGGCACCTGTTTCAATCAGTCCCGGCGCTATTTGTACCATCACAAAGGCAGAGTTTGGACAAAAAGAGTCATATGTCAAAACGGAAAGCTATTCACTGTAGAAAGGCGGCCTTCCGGATCTCCCCGCCGCGAAAACGGCTAGATATGACGAATTCGGCCCGTTCCGTTGCAGGGAGCGGGCCGATCATTCAATGCTTCGGATACTCAGGCTGCCGAGAATGGGACAGCGACGAAGGTCTTGTTGCCGTCCCGCTCGATGAGCAATAAGACGGATTTGCGGCCATCCTTGCCGGCCTTGGCGACGGCCGCCTGGACCTCATGAGCATTGCGTACCGGCTGATCGTTGACCGAGACGATGATGTCGCCGCTCTGAATGCCGGCCGCTGCCGCCGGCTTGTCCGGATTGACGCTGGCAACGACCGCGCCCTCGACGCCACGGGGCAGGTTCAGCTGCTGGCGGACATCGGGCGTGAGGTTGGCAAGGCCGACACCGATGCTTGGCTGGTTGGACGGCTGGACCTTGCCGTCGCCATTATCGTTGGCGGCCTGCTTGCCGTCGTCATTGCCGCCGATGGTGACGTTGACGTCCATGCTCTTGCCGTCGCGCCACAGGGTGATAGAGCGCTTGTCGCCGGGAGAAAGATCGGCAACCAGTCGCGAGAGGTCCTTCGGCGTCTTGACGGCCTCATTGCCGACGGCGGTGACAATATCGCCGCTCTTGATGCCGGCGCGTGCGGCCGGCGTGTCTTCATTGACGCTGGCAACGAGTGCACCCTGGGTTTGGGAGAGACCCATGGCATTGGCGATATCGGAGGTCACCGGTTGGATCGCGACGCCGAGATAGCCGTGGTCGATCGAACCGTTCTTCTCCAGCTTGGCAACGATCGCCTTGGCTTCGTTGGAAGGAATGGCAAAACCGACGCCGACGCTGCCGCCGTTCGGCGAATAAATGGCGGTATTGATGCCGACGACATTGCCTTCGCGGTCGACCAGCGGGCCGCCGGAATTGCCGTGATTAATGGGCGCATCGATCTGGATGAAGTCATCGTAGGGGCCGCTATGCAGGTCGCGGCCACGGGCCGACACAATGCCGGCAGTGACGGTCGTGCCGATGCCGAACGGGTTGCCGATCGCAAGGATCTGGTCGCCGAGCTTCAGCTTGTCGGAATCGCCCCAGGCGATGGTTGAAAGCGGCTTCGGCGCCTTGATCTTCAAAACGGCGAGATCCGATTTGGCGTCGGCGCCCAGCAGCTTGGCGGGCAGTTCGGTTCCGTCGTCGAGCGTTACCTTGATGTCGACGGCGTTCTGGATGACGTGGTTGTTGGTGACGATGATGCCATCCGGGCTGATGATGAAGCCGGAACCGAGCGCCATGGCGCGCTGGTTCTGCTGCTGATGCGGCAGCTGCTTCGGAAAGGGGATACCCTGGTTTTCAAAGAATTGACGGAACTGTTCGTCCATCGGCGAATTGCTGTCGGCGCCGGTATCGGCCGCCTTCATGGTGGTGGTGACGGTGACCACGGCCGGCTTGTCGGCATCGACGATCGGGGCGAAAGAGCCGGCGGGCGCAATGATGCCGGCTGGTTCCGCAGCCGCTGCGACGGTTGCGGACGTGCTGAAGGCAAAAGGCAATGCGCCAGCGCCGGCGATAATGGCGGCGCCTATAATGGCAGCGGTGCGGTGTTTGCGAAGGAGAGATGACATGGCAAAAGTCCCTTGCGAGATTGTTGGCGAATTGGCGTCTTGTCCATGTCCGGGACAGGCGTCGAATGGGGCCGCGTCAGTTCGTTCGGAGAACCTTGGTTTCCCGTCTTTACTCCAGAGAAGTGAAGTATAAAGCTGAACTGGCGCTGATGAGTAATATGATCCGCCAATTAATTTTTACAAATTAAATATTGATCATGTTTTTATTGCTAAATTTTAAGATATTACATGAATTTAATTTTGGCCGACCGGAATTTTTCCATATTTAAAGCTGCGCTGCCGGCCAACGCTTGAGGGCTTCTGTCCCAAGCTCCGTCAGCGCGTAGATGCCGCGGTCAATGCGCTCGAACCAGCCATAGACGTTATCTCTCAGAATTTGCGGCGCCTTTGGCGCTGTCTCGCGCATATCCCTCGGACGTTGCTGGCCGTTTTCGATCGCCGCCGCGCAGGCAAGGGCCTGCTGGCGATAGGCGGTCATGATCGGTTTGCGGGTGCTGCCGCCCAGGGCCGGGTCGCCCTTGCGGCGGCGGTGCTCTTCAACAAGGCGTGATCTGCGCCGCGCATTCTTGCGGGGCATCGGCGCGACGGGGCTCACAATGACATCGACAAGGTCGTTGTCGGAGACCGCCAGCATGCCGAAGCCGAGCCTTCGGCAAAGGTCGCGGAAGCGGCGATCGCCTTCGCGGCCCTTGCCCTTCACCGAGACGCGGGCGGCAATCCAGACCTCATCGCTGGCCGCCGCGCGATCCACCGCCTGCAGGATGAGTTCGAGATTGAAGGTCATCTTCAGCTCGCAGATGACGACGACCGGCGGCTCGCCATCATTCAACCCGACCAGGTCGCAGCCGCCGATCTCACCTTTCACCGCATAGCCGGCAGCTTCGAGAAATGACTTGATGGGGAGATAGAGCGCCGTTTCCAAATCTGCCTCCGGGCTTTGCACATTCGGGTGAGCTTAGCCGATTCGGTTAACCAGAAGGTCGATTGCCTGCGAGACGGCTTAACCAGCCCGGATCAGTCTTGCGACCGCGCCCAGGAAAAGGATGGCGGCGATGGCCCAGAATACCAGGAGAAACACGTTGCGCGATCGATTGCCGAGGCGGCCGGCGATCCAACCCATGGGATACGGCAACAGAATTCCGAAGACGAAGGCACCAATAATAGCGCCTCCGTTCTGAGCTGCCGTGGTTGGATTCGTTTGGCTTGCGGACATTGCGGCTATCGATGTCAATACCGCGCCGACGGTGGCCAAGACGATGATGGCCAGCCATTGCAGCCAGCCAACACGACTGAAGCGTGCAGTGGACAATTTGGACATTCGAATGTTCCGTAATACAGAAGATCCACTGTTGAGAGCGGATGAAACGGAGCCGCGAGGCGGCCCCGTTTTCCATTCACGGCTGCTCAGGCGTTGAAATCCAACTTGACGTCGCAAGCGCCGATCGAGGCCGGCAGGAGCGGCTCGCGGATGCGCTGGCCGAACTGCCGCTTGAAGCCGAAGACATTGCCGATCAGGCTTTTGGTGTAGAGGCCGGGGCCGCTCGAATAGATGCGCCAGCCGCCGTCAACGGCAATATTGCCGGCCTTGACGCGCGCCCATTCCGAAGAAGCCTGATAGCGATCGGCGAAGGCCGCGTCGCTGCTGCTGAAATAGGTGTTGCGCTGGCGGAGCGACGCATGCTCCACCCGGCCGCTGACGGCGATCGGGTTGGCGAGCGCGAGCGCCGCCCATACGGCCTCGGCGTCGTCTTCAAGTGCCAGGGCCTCGCAGTAGCGTAGATGCGCATGCACATACATGAGCCCGATCTCGCGGCCGAAGAAGGAGGAGGATTCGGCGCGACGGAACAGCTTCTCCGGGCCGCCGGAATAGGTTGCCGGCTTTTCCATCAGCCGCACGCCGTCCGGAAACAGCAGGTTCTCGCGGATGATCTTCATATGGGCGTGGCGCTGTTCGGGCGTGAACAGGCCGCCGATCATCGGCTGCGTCATCGCGATGAGCGAATAGTGCAGGCCGGTGCGCGTATCCTGAGGATGCAGCAGCAGTTCGACACCGTCATGGCTCGGATCGAAGACGCCATAGCCGGCAATGACGCCGTCGCGCATCAGGAGCCTGTTGAAATCGGCGCGCATGGCGGCGGCCGTCGCCTGAAGCGACTGCGCTTCCTCGTTGCGGCTGGCGAGCGTTAGGATATTGGCGTAGCGCACGAGTTGCTCATAGAGCAGAGATACGGTCCAGCTGCTGACCATCCAGTCGCGCAGGTGCGGATCGGCCGGCTGCAGGCTGTCGTTCCAGTCGCCTTCGCCGTAGCGGATGAGGCTCGTCCCCGGCACGAAGCGGCTACGCACGGTGTCCAGCAGTTTTTCGATGTGATCGGATATCGTCCCATGCTCCGAGGTGAGCTGCATGGTATCGTCGGCGCGCCATGGCACGGTTTCAGCAAGGAAGGCAATGTCGCCGGTCGCCTCGATATAGTCGCAGAGTGCCTTCAGCGGCCAGATGACGATATCGCCGTGCGCCTCGCCGGCGCGGATACTGGCATAGGGCTCCAGCATGAACCATTGCGGCCAGTCGCCGCGATCGCGGTACTGTTCGGAAAAGAGCGTGGAGAGGATCTGCCGGACCTCTTCGTCATGCTCGTAGGCGAGCAGGAATTCGATCGGCCCCTGGCAGACGTCGCGCGTTCC
>JBCNPI010000316.1:0-7087 GCA_039593415.1 Rhizobium sp.
CATGCTTTCACCGGATCTTCCGCTGGACCAGTGGTTGATCAGGCTTGACGACCTCGCAGCCCGTTCGGCCGGCTTCTTTCTGGGGCGGCCGGTCGTGCTCGATATCACCGATCTGCCGATCGACAAGACGCAGCTCAAGGAGCTGATATCGGAGCTTTCGGCCCGCAATGTCAGCATCATGGGCATCGAGGGCGGCCGCCCTTCGATCGCCGGGCCCGGCATGCCGCCGATCCTGAAGGGTGGGCGTCCGGCTGCCGATTTCGAAGTCAACGAGACCGAGCCGGTCGTGGAGCGCCGAAACAGCGAGCCCAAGGCGCCACCTCCGGAAGTTCGCGCGGTCACGCAGTCGCTGATTATCCGCGAGCCAGTTCGTTCCGGTCAGTCGGTGATCTTTCCGGAAGGCGATGTCACCGTCATCGGTTCGGTGGCTTCGGGCGCAGAAGTCATCGCCGGTGGATCGGTCCACATTTACGGCGCCCTGCGCGGCCGCGCCATGGCGGGCTCGATCGGCAACGCCTCGGCCCGAATCTTTTGCCGCAAGCTCGAGGCCGAACTGCTGGCGATCGATGGCATCTACAAGATGGCGGAAGACATATCACCCGGCCTCAAGGGGCAGGCCGTCCAGCTCTGGCTGGATGGCGAAACGATCATGGCCGAAAAACTAATCTGAGCCGAAGCCGGCCAAAACAGGAGAGCAAGATGGGCAAGGTAATCGTCGTCACATCAGGCAAGGGCGGAGTTGGAAAGACGACTTCGACGGCCGCATTGGGGGCGGCTCTGGCACAGAGAAACGAAAAGGTCGTCGTGGTCGATTTCGACGTCGGCCTGCGCAACCTCGATCTGGTGATGGGCGCGGAACGTCGCGTCGTCTACGACCTCGTCAACGTCATTCATGGGGATGCCAAGCTGCCGCAGGCGCTGATCCGCGACAAGCGGCTGGAGACGCTCTTCCTCCTGCCGGCTTCGCAGACCCGCGACAAGGACAATCTGACGCCCGAGGGTGTCGAGCGCGTCATCAACGAACTCAAGAACTATTTCGACTGGGTGATCTGCGATAGCCCCGCGGGCATCGAGCGCGGCGCCACCCTTGCCATGCGCCATGCCGACGTTGCCGTGGTCGTCACCAATCCGGAAGTTTCGTCGGTGCGCGATTCCGACCGCATCATCGGGCTGCTGGACTCCAAGACGGTGAAGGCCGAGCGCGGCGAGCGCATGGAAAAGCATCTTCTATTGACTCGCTTCGACGCCAGCCGCGCCGAACGCGGCGATATGCTGAAGGTCGACGATGTGCTGGAGATTCTCTCCATTCCGCTGCTCGGCATCATTCCGGAAAGCACCGAGGTCCTGCGCGCCTCCAATCTCGGCTCGCCGGTCACGCTTGCCGATGCCCGTTGCGCGCCGTCGCTTGCCTATTTCGAAGCCGCACGCCGTCTTGCCGGCGAGCAGGTGCCGATCACCATCCCCGGCGAAAAGCGGGGCATCTTCGGCAAAATCTTCGCAAGGAGGGCCGCATGAGCATTTTCGGACTGTTTCGCAAGCAGAGATCTGCACCGATGGCGCGCGAGCGTCTGCAGATCCTTCTTGCCCACGAGCGCGCCTCCGTGGGCTCGGATCTCGTGTCCGTGCTGAGGGAGGAAATCCTCGCCGTCATCGCCAAGCATGTCCAGGTCGATCGTGACAAGGTGCAGGTGAAGATGGATCGCGACAAGGACGTTTCCATGCTGGAGATCGATGTCGAAATCCCGCGCGATGCAACCTTGAAGGCAGCCTGACGCACGACCAACGCCTGTCAAATGTGCGAATTCTGTCACATGGGATTCTCATGTGACGGAATTGCAAAAATTTTGACAGCCGACTCTTGCCAAGGGCGCGATTCGCGATTATTTGCACGCCATCACCTGTATCGATGGCCTGCCGCGCTGACATTTTTGTGTCGAGCCGGTGTTCGCTGTCCGGGTTAAAAAAGCAAGGGCGCTCCCCAGAAATGGGTAGAGCGCCCTTTGCTTTTGTCGCATTCGCAGTGCTTTTCTTGCTCGGAGCGATATGCCAGTTTGCAGCGATCATACGGAAGGCGGCTGGCTTGGGCGGATTGCAATATCAATGGAACGCGGTGGTGAGGTGGCTGCTTGCCGGCATCTTCCTCGTTACATGCGCCATCAGCGCTCAGGCGGCCGACAAGACGATCTATCTGACATTCGACGACGGCCCCTTGCCGGGCACGAAGAATATTCTCTCCGTTCTCAGTCAGGAGAATGTCCCGGCCGCCATGTTCATGGTCGGCGAGCATGTCGAAACCATCCCAGCCGGGCGTGATCTCTTGGCAGAAGCCAAAGCCATGCCATTGGTGGCAGTGGGCAATCACAGCTATAGCCACGCCAACAATCGCTACAGACGATATTATTCCAACACCCAGGCCGTGGTCGCCGACATGCTGCATGCCAACCAGGTGCTCGGTCTCACGCCGATCGTCAATGCGCGGCTTCCGGGCAGGGACGTCTTCCGGCTTCCGACGGTATCGAGGGAAGATCTATCCATCAATGTCGCCCAATGGGAGCGCGAATGGCTGGACTATGAACTCGTCGCAGAAGCGGGCTTCTATCTCTATGGCTGGGATTTCGAGTGGGTGCATAGTAATGACGGCAAGCCGGTTCAATCGGTCGACCATCTGGTCAGCGAGATCGATCACCTCTTCCAGTACGGTCGTTTCACGCAGCCAGGCAAGATGATCCTGCTGATGCACGATGAAATGTTTCAGGACCAGTTCAACGGTCAGGAAAACCTGCAGGCCCTTATCCGCAAGCTTCGCCAGCGCGGCTATGCTTTCGGCGATATCAGAAATTACGCGCCGCCGTCGTCTCCTTGATTCGAAGTTTGACTATGCCTGTCTTGCCGCGGCTCCGGCTGCGACCGTCAGGATGAAGTCGTCGAGTTCCTGTTCCAGGCTTTCGATCGGCAGACCGACAAACCGGCCTTCCAGGCTGATGCTGACGACGCCATGCACCGCGCCGAACAGAGTTCTCGCGCGGATGGCGCGTGCCGTTTCCGACATGTTCGGCTGCAACTCCGCGAGAGGCTCGGCAATGATGCCCATCAGGAACATATGCTCTTCGAGGTGCCATTCCGGGCTCGGACGATCATCCGGTGGGCGATGATCGAAGAGCGCCTTCCACAGATTGCGATGGGTGACTGCAAAGCGCAGATAACCGCGTGCGAGATTACGCAGCCGGTCTGCTGGCGAGTGATCCCGAACCTCCGTCAGCGTCAGCGACGCCTCGAGCGCCTTCAGCGTTGCCGAATTGACGTGAATGACGAGATCGTCGAGGTCGGCAAAGACCGTGTAGAGGCCTCCGAGAGCGCAGCCCACATCCTGGGTGACATCGCGCGCCCTTAGGTTGGAAAGCCCGTCGGCCGCGATGCGATTGCGTGCCGCCTCGATCAGCCGCAGCTTCAGATCCTCGCGTTTTTCCAACGTTTTTCTGGCCATTAACGATTCCACTCCCATTTTTTGAACGTTGTTCAAAATTTTTCTTGAACGACGTTCATGATTCTGGCATACGTCAGTTCATGAACATCGTTCATAAGCGGGAGACGGCAAATGTTCAATTCAATTCTGACGCTCATCCGTGGTCGAGCCCATGATGCGGAGCAGGCATTCATCGATCGCAATGCCGTGCCTCTGCTTGCGCAGCAGATCCGCGACGCAGCCCTCGGTATCCAGTCGGCACGGCGGGCGGTGGCGATTGCCGTTGCTCAAAATGAGCAGGAAAAGCGCCATTACTCGGCGATCTTCGCTCGCATCGCGGACCTGGAAACGCGCGCCATTGCCGCCCTTCAAAAGGGAAGCGGCGAGCTTGCCGGCGAAGCGGCGGAGGCTATCGCCCAGCTCGAAGCCGAGCGCGATGCTTCCGAAAAAGCGCAGGCGCAGTTCACCCAGACGATCGGCAAGCTCAAGGCAAGCGTTCGCGCATCGGAAGCGCGGCTTCAGGAATTGCAGCGCGGCGAACGTTTGGCGCGGGCTACCCAGCAGACACAGAAGCTCGATACCGCCTGCAACGACAATTCCGGTCTGGCAACGCTCGATGATGCGGAAGAAACGCTCGCCCGACTTCAGGCCTACCAGAGCCGCTGCGAGATTGCAGCCTCAGTCATGAAGGAAATGGACGCCGCAAGCCGGCAGACAGGCATTATCGAAAAGCTTGCCCATGCAGGTTGTGGCGCTCCGCTCGGCCCTTCTGCCGACGACGTGCTTGCCCGCCTTCGCCAGCGCATGAATTCAGCAGCCTGAAACCGAACACATCAGATAAACGAAAGGGACAAGATTATGAACGACAGTTTTCAGAAACATTCCCAGGCCTGGGTCAGCTTCTCCTACATCTCCTTTGCCGCCGCCGCATTCATGCTGCTCGTCGGGCTTTACATGATGCCGATCGATCTCTGGGGCAAAGGCTATCTCGCCATGGGCATCCTGATGCTGGTGCAGACGGCGGTCAACGTCACCAAGACGGTCCGCGATAATACGGAGGCTGACAAGCTGATCCGTAAGGTAGAGGATGCGCGTACGGAGAAGCTATTGGTTAAGTTCAATCGTGACGGTCAGGACTAACCTTTATTAACGACGTCGCAGAGTTGTATCCGCACTCAACCTTTGCGTAACAACTCTGTGGCGTCCTGTAGGCCGAATGAGGGATACGCCATGCAAAAGCACCTGATGAGATCGAGGAAGTTCGCGCCGCTGTTCTGGACGCAGTTCCTCACTGCCTTCAATGATAATTTCTTAAAGCAGACTTTGGTTTTCGTTATTCTCGCGCAGATGGCGACAAAGGGTGCGGCCCTGGTCACACTTGCCGGTGGCATCTTCATCGTACCGTTCCTGCTATTGTCGGCAATTGCCGGTGAGCTCGCCGACAAATACGACAAGGCCGGGATGGCGGAGCTTCTGAAGCGCTGCGAGCTCTTGGTAGCCGCTATCTCGGTGGTCGGTATCGCCTTCTCCTCCATCTGGATCCTGATGCTCGCCCTCTTTGGTTTCGGCGTCATTTCCTCGCTTTTCGGACCGATCAAATACGGCATTCTGCCCGATCATCTGGAAAACAGGGACCTTCCCAAGGCCAATGCCTGGATCGAGGGTGGCACCTTCATCGCCATCTTGACCGGCACCATGGTTGCAGCGGTTGCCTTCCGCGAGGGCGAGAACGTCTGGATCTTCGGCCCGATGATGATGGGACTTTCCATCCTTTGCTGGTTTTCCGCACGCATGATTCCCTCAACTGGTTCCAAAGCGCCGGATCTCGTCGTCGACACCAATGTCGTGCGCTCCAGCTACAGGCTGGTCAACGAGCTTCGCGCTAATAGCCGCATCTGGCGTGCCTCGCTGATGAACTGCTGGTTCTGGTTCGTCGGCGCCTTCATCATGTCGATGCTGCCGGTCATGGTCACCGATATCCTCGGCGGCTCGGAAATCGTCGTTCCCGCCTATCTCGCAATCTTTGCCATCTCAGTCGCCATCGGCTCGGCTATTGCCGGATGGATGGCCGCCGGCCGCATCGTGCTGCTGCCGGCGCCCATCGGCATGCTGATCGTCGCGCTTTTCGGTCTCGATCTCGGCTGGAACCTGTGGGGTCTGCAGTCGGCCAGCCACGCCGAAACCATTCTTGCTTTCTTTGCCGGCCCGAAGACCATCCGCGTCGCCATCGATCTCGCCGGCATGGCGATCGGCGGTGCCTTCCTGGCGGTTCCGACCTTCTCGGCCATGCAGAGCTGGGCCAATGAGGATCGCCGCGCCCGCGTCATCGGCGCGTCGAATGTGCTCTCCGCTCTCTTCATCGCTGTGGGTCTAGCGCTCGTCGCTGTCCTGCAGGCGATCGGCCTGTCGGTTCCGGTCATCATTCTCAGCATCTCCGCGCTCAATATCGCGATCGCCTGGCTCATGCTGAAAATGCTGCCGACGAACGCCTTCCGCGATCTGATCTCCATCATCTTCCGCGCCTTCATGCGGCTTGAGGTCGAAGGCCTGGAAAACATCCGCAAGGCAGGACCTGCGCCGATCATCGCACTCAACCATGTGAGTCTGCTTGACGGTGCGCTCGCACTTGCCATCACCGAAGAAGAACCCGTCTTTGCCATCGACTATGCCTTCGCCAAAAAATGGTGGGTGCGGCCGCTTTTGACGATGTGCAAGTTCCTGCCGCTCGATCCGACCAAGCCGATGGCGACGCGCTCGCTGATCAAGGTCGTCCAGGACGGCAGCCCGGTCGGTATCTTCCCCGAAGGCCGCCTGACCGTGACGGGTACGCTGATGAAGGTCTATGACGGTGCGGCCATGGTCGCCGATAAGACCGGCGCGATGATCGTGCCGGTCCGTATCGACGGTTTGGAGAAGAGTTACGCCTCCTACCTGACGTCCAGCCATGTTCGCCGCCGCCTTTTCCCCAAGGTCAAGGTGACGATCCTCGAGCCGGTCAAGCTCGACGTTCCCGCAGAACTCAAGGGCAGGAAGCGTCGCATTGCAGCCGGTGCCGCGCTCTATCAGATCATGTCGGCGCTGATGTTCCGCACCGCCGACACCGACAACACGGTGCTTGGCCGCGTCATCGAAAGTGCCCGCGAATACGGTGGCAAGAAAACCGCCGTCGAGGACCCGATCGCCGGCAAGCTCTCCTATGCCAAGCTTCTGACCGGTGCTGCGGTGCTGGGTGCGAAGTTCAGGAAGATGTTCCCGAACGAGAAGACGCTTGGCGTCATGCTACCGAACGCCAACGGTACGGCCGCGACCGTGCTCGGCGTCATGTCGTCAGGCAAGGTGCCGGCTATGCTGAATTTCACGGCCGGAGCTGCCAATATCCTGTCCGCCTGCCGGACGGCGGAGGTCAAGCATGTGCTCTGCTCGCGCGCCTTCATCACGCAGGCCAAGCTTGGCCCGGTGGTCGAGGAGCTTGAAAAGCAGGTGACCTTCGTCTGGCTGGATGAGCTGCGCACGCAGGTCACCTTCCTCGACAAGATGCTCGGTCTCATGCGCAAGTATCGGCCGCTGGTCAGGCGCAGCGCCGACGATCCGGCCGTCATCCTCTTTACCTCCGGTTCGGAAGGG
>JBCNPI010000317.1:0-7050 GCA_039593415.1 Rhizobium sp.
CGTGAAGCAGAGCGGCGATGCCCACGACGAGCTTATCCGCACCGCGCTCAGTGACGCAGATGTCGAAAGCGTTGTCGACGACCCGGTCCAGATGCGCCATGTCGTGCGCAACGATGTTTTCATTGAACGTCTCTTTCAGATGTTCCCGCAGTGTGTGCATCGTCGATTGAATCGAAAGATCTTGATTCATTTTTTCTCCCGGTAAGAGTCGTGAAAGTGAGAGAACCATATCTCCGCAATGAAACGCTTCGATTCATCGCTGAGCTGCGAAATGCGGTCACGGTGAGCCGTACGTAGTTGAGAAAGCGCCAGGATTAACTCGGCTTGAACGAGCTTGATGAACGGGCCAACGACACCGCCATGCATAAAATTCACCGAATTGCCATCATTGCAAAGAAAGACGGAACCTTTTGTCGATGGGACCGACGAGACACGCGGATGGATCGCCGATGGTCTTCGGATGGTAAGGATCTTTTCGTAGTCTTCAATTTCATCGTCGCCGGATGTTGCGGTAAATATGAAAGCTCCGTGCTTGAGGATTTCCGTGTCAGTAGATTTCATCGACTTGTTTCCCGTGGCGCAAAATAAGAAATCTGCCTCACCGATTATCCGTTCACGATTGCCTGGGCCATACCCGTGGGCAAAGGCGAGCGCTTGTCGAACAGGATTGCAATCATGGACATGCACCATTACGCCTTTTGCGCGAAGAGCGGCTGCAATGCTGCTGCCAATCTTTCCGTAGCCGAAGACGGCGGCTTGTTTTCCCGTCAGTAACAACCCACATTCGCGCAGCAGTGCATCGGCTGAAAAAACCACGGCTTGGCCGACGAGAAAATCTTCCGGCTCCTTCAGTTTACTCCGCGCCACAGAAATGATAGGAACAGGGAGGCCGGCTCGTGGGTTCCCTCCGAGAAGCGCTTCATATTTTTGATGGCCATTCTCGGTATCTTCAACAATACCGGCAATATTGAACCTACCACGCGCCGCTATCTTGTGCAGAACTTGTGAGAAGTATCCGTCCGTGTCGATTACCGCAAACCTTTTGTCAGAAACGTGATTTTTCAATTCGTCTAGAAAAGCGCTTGTTCTGGATCCGATTGCGGCTCTGCTGTACCGAAGAATGGGAACATGTGGTTCAATTTTTGAGACAACATGTTGGTTGATCGAGTTCGGTTTTGGTATAACAGCTGAAACAGGAATTTTCTGGTGCATTGCGAGGACGAATTCGTCGACGCCGGGGACAAGATGTGCAACGACTACAATAGACTCAATGTCTGTTGGAGTGTGCTGCAGGATATTGAAAAAGAAGTTATTCATTTCATGCTGAATAGAATTGCTTCTTTGATTTTTGATGTGAATCGATGGTGGTGTTCAAATTCAATTTTTTTGAGGTCCTCATATTTCCATTCAAGTTCCGGAGAATTCATGCGTGCGCCGGTTGTTACGAAATATCGAAAATCGACATGAAGATGTGCCGGCTCATGCTTCTCGTCGTTCGCAGGGATCTCATGGATATCGATGTCGATTGGAAAAGGGTGTTGGGAATGCCAAGAGTGTGCTGCCGATGTTAGTCCGGTTTCCTCGCTTACTTCTCGTAGCGCGGCTTGAATCGGGTTCTCCCCCGGTTTAATATGGCCTCCCGGTTGAAGCCACCTGTCGAGTTTTCCGTGTTTGACCACCAGCATCGAATCCTCTCTCAGAGCCACTCCGCTCGCCGTGATATGAGCAGGTAAGCTTTTTCGATTGGTCAGAGAGGCTCCTTGAACCAGCAAGCTCGAAATTGGATCGAGAATGACGGTCTCCTCGGGATTAGCGCGGAGATAAAGAAGAATTTGACTAAGAGAATTGAAGACATCCTGCGACAGCAGCTTCTCGTAACTTTGACTAGATGTCGGACTAGATCTGATATTCAATTTTTCGGCTCCGATATTGGTTCATGCGCATCCGACGCATGGGAACAAAAAAAGTGATTGTCATGTTAATGTAATGAAAACGTAAACATATGGTGCTTATGATTCGAATAGAGCTCCGACTCTAGACCGGCAACGGCGACCCAGATGGTCCAGGTCACCCGCTGCGGGCAGTGGCGTTGAGTGTGCGGCGGCTCCCCGACGCTCAATGGGGATGGGCTGTTCGGCGTCGGCTCTTGTTCAGCGCCGATGAAAATGAGAAAAAGTTGAACGTTCTGCTGTTCACAAGTCATTGAGCAGTTCTCCCAGGAGCGGGCGACCGCTGATGCGTTTGGCGCGATAAAGGATAAGGTCCGCGCCGTTTTCGCGCCAATTCATTCCCTGCACGAATATGAACTGGGTGACTTCACGGAAGAATCACTCATCATCCGGCGCGACAACAAGCAAACGCACGGCGTCAACCAAGTGAGTACTGGCCAGCGCGCTGCCCTTGCATTGTCTATATTCCTCGCACTGAAAGACAGCGCCAAATCGGCGCCACCGATCATTCTGATCGACGATCCGGTCGCACATATTGATGACCTCAATACGCTGTCGTTCCTGGACTACCTCCGGGAGCTTGTTCTTCGCAGCCGGAAGCAGGTTTTCTTCGCGACTGCGGACATTCGCCTCGCGGCGTTGTTCCAGCGAAAGTTCGAGTTCATGGCGACCAACCGGTTCAAGCGCAGCAAGGGCAAGGCGGCACTCCAATTCATCGTCAGGTTCTATGCCAGCTGTCTTGAGAGAAAGCAGCGCATCGGTTGCAACTTGATGAGCAGGGTTCTGGCATTCCAGCGTGGTATACATCTCCGGCGCCATGCGGACATGCCTGATAACTGAACCGCTCTGGGCGTTTCTTACTCGCGTAAGTGCGTCTATCCAGACGCTTTCGTTCGCGAAGTGACTCCTACGATCACTACGGTATTCCTTATAGAAATCCCACACCTTGTCGAGCTCGGAGAATGTGCCCACACTCCGTACGACCGAACGGAGCAATTCGTCACTCTACCGTCCGATGGTGACAGCTTCTGTCACCATCGTGATGAGAAGGGGGACGTGTGTCATCCACGTCGAGTGGTCAATCTCAGCGTGTACGACGTTTTGCTCGCGGTGAGGGGGCGCTACCAGCCGTGACACCTTGCGCGTGCCAGCCAGGCCGCACGATGGGGGGCTTCACCCCCATGGCGTTCGGAAGCCGTTCGACGAGCGTATCGATGGCGAGGCGCACGCGTAGCGGCATGTAATCCGTTGCCGGCCAGATGGCATGGCTGTCCATGGAAGCCGCAGGTCGGTTCTCCCATAATGCAACGAGCGCGGCGGTCTGAATGCGGTCGCGTACGAGCCAATGAGGTAGCCACGCGATGCCGAGTCCGGCCGCTGCTGCATCGGCGGTCACTTCCAGATCATCGAACCGCAAGCGCGAAGCGAGCCTGACTTCGGTCAACCGCCCATCCGTATCGGGCAATAGCCACGGGTAGGGATGGCCTGTGCGCCAGTGAATCAGCACATCGTGCGCGGCCAGGGCTTCGATCGTATCGGGCTCGCCATGCGTGGCGATGTACTCGGGAGCGGCGCACAACACTTTGGGCTGCGTTGCTATGGGGCGCGCGCAGAGGCCGGTGGCTTCACCCAATGCGCCGTTTCGGATGCCAAGGTCGAAACCTTCCGCAATCAGATCGACCGGCCGGTCGCTAAAGCTCAGCTCCAGTTCGAGCTGGGGATGCTGACGCGCAAAGTCCAAAAGAATCGGCGCGATGCAGTGGCGACCGAATAGCACGGGCATGGTCACGCGCAGCCGTCCGGCGACTTCCTGCTTGCCCGATTCCAGCAGCGATTCGGCGGCACGCAGTTCGTCGATGGCTCGCAAGCATCGCTCGTAATAGACCTGGCCATCCTCGGTCAGATTCTGGGTCCGCGTCGTGCGATGGAAGAGACGCACGCCAAGGCGGGCTTCCAGGCGTGCGATCGCTTTGCCCACGGCCGATCTTGATAGCGCCAAGCGCTCGGCCGCGCGTGCAAATCCACCGGCTTCCACCGCTTCCACGAAGACCGCTATGCCGTCCAGCCGGCCCCGCGTATCTGCTTTCATCAATGCCTCTCTCATGGGAAAAGGGTGCACACGCTTGCGAAGGTTCCGCTATCGGAGCGCGCCGCATCGCGACCCGCTGTGCACACCATAACTGTTTGAGCGCGTTGATAAGTAGCTTCAGTTTCTACAAAGCTGGGAACAATAGTCGCCACTAGCGTGCATATTTCTACAGTAGCATTTTTCTCGACCGCAGCGTTTCCAACGCTCGCGACAGCGCCAGGTGACCTGCCGCGACGCGCACTGCTGTTTTCCGGTTGTTTTTTTCTTCCTTCGTCCTTTTCGTCGAGAACCTCCCGATGCAGATTTCGATCGTCTATGACAGCGGGTATGGCCATACCGCCAAACAGGCCCAAAGCGTGGCGCAGGGCGTGCGCCGTGTGGAGGGCGCCGAGGTACGGCTGATCGCCGTGTCAGAACGGGCTATACCATGGGATCTACTTGAGGCGAGCGATGCCATCGTCTTTGGCGCGCCCACCTACAGCGGCGCGCCCAGCGCGCGCTTCAAGCAGTTCTGCGAAGACTCCGTCAAACAGGCGTGGAACGACATGAAGTGGCGCAACAAGGTTGCCGCCGGCTTCACCAATTCGGGGGCACAAAACGGCGACAAGCTGCACTCGCTGATCTCGATGGCGTTGTTTGCCGCCCAGCATGGCATGTTGTGGGTCGGGCTCGACCTGAAACCCGGCAACGACACCAGCCGCGGCACCGTACATGACCTCAACCGCCTGGGCAGTTGGCTCGGCGCGATGGCGCAATCCAATGGCGACCAGGGGCCTGATGACGCCCCCATCCAGAGCGATCTCGACACTGCGGCCTACCTCGGGCAGCGCGTGGCCGAGACGCTGCGCCGGCTGCAGCCGGTCTGATGCCGAACCTTATTTCCAAGGAGACCCTTCCCATGAAATTCCTCTGCCTCGATATCCCGCAACCCGGCGCCACTTTCGAGCAATACCAGCCGCATATGCACGACGAAACCCGCCATGCGTGGAAGCTCTATACCGGCGGCATCGTGCGCGACTTCTACTTCCGTCAGGACCGCCCCGGCGTTGCGTTGATTGCCGAGGCCGACTCGGTTGAAGCCGCACGCGCAGCGCTGAACGAATTTCCGCTCGCCAAGGCCGGCCTCATCGGCTGGGACGTGATTCCGCTCGGCCCTTTCACAGGCTGGCAGTTGCTCTTTGCACCGGGCAATTCCTGACCTCTTTCTTCGGAGCCCCCATGAACGTATCAGGCTACGCCGCATCATCGGCCACCAGTGGGCTCGCGCCCTTCGCTTTCGAGCGCCGAGCGCCCCGCGCCGATGATGTTGTCATCGACATCCTGTTCTGCGGGGTGTGCCACACGGATCTACACTTGGCGCGCAACCACGGCGGCTTTACGACGTATCCCATCGTGCCAGGCCACGAGATCATCGGCAGGGTCCGACAGATAGGGAGCGAGGTGACCCGCTTCAAAGCAGGCGACATGGTTGGCGTCGGCTGCATGGTCGACTCGTGCCAGCACTGCCAGCCGTGCCTGAAGGGCTGGGAACAGGATTGTGCCGAAGGCCCCACCTTCACCTACAACGGCATCGATCGGCACGACGGTTCTGTCACCTACGGCGGCTATTCCGATTCGATCGTCGTGCGCGACAAGTTCGTACTGTCCATTCCGGATGGACTGGACCCCGCCGGTGCGGCGCCGCTGCTGTGCGCGGGCATCACCACGTGGTCGCCGCTGCATCGCTGGAACGTGGGCCCGGGCGGCAAGGTCGCGGTGATTGGCTTGGGCGGGCTGGGCCACATGGCATTGAAGCTCGCCAAGGCGCTCGGCGCCGATGTGTCGCTGTTCACGCGCTCGCCTGGCAAGGAAGAGGACGCCTTGCGGCTTGGCGCCGATCACGTGGTGCTGTCGAGCGATCCAGCCCAGATGGCCGCCGTGGCAAACCGGTTCGACGTGATCATCGACACGGTGCCCTACGATCATGACGTCAACCCCTATATGCCGACGCTGGCACTCGAAGGCGTGCTCGTGCTGGTGGGCTACCTCGGTCCGCTTGGGACACCGGTGAATGCCGGCGGTGTTGTCCGTGGACGCCGAGCCATCTCCGGCTCCTTCATTGGCGGCGTGCCGGAAACCCAGCAGATGCTCGACTTCTGTGGGAAGCACGGGATCGTCTCGGACGTTGAAGTCATTGCCATCCAACAGATCGATGAAGCGTATGAGCGCCTGGTGAGGAGCGACGTGAAATATCGCTTCGTCATCGACATGGCCTCTCTCAAACACTCAGGAGCCGCTGCATGAGCGCAACGATCAAGCCCGTTCTGTGCGTTGTCACGAGCCACCCGATCCGCGGTGACAGCGGCGAGCCCACCGGCTTTGCCATGGTGGAACTCACGCACCCGCTGGCGGTTTTTCGTAAGGCGGGCATTCCGACAGAGATTGCATCGATCCGTGGCGGGCACCCGCCCATCGACTTTTTCGATCTCAGCGATCCGGTCAACGATCGCTTCTGGCATGACGCTACATTCCGGGAGGCACTTGCGCATTCGCTTGTGCTGGGCGAGCTGGACCCTTCGCGCTACTCGGCGGTGTTCTTCGCAGGCGGCCACGGCACGATGTGGGACTTTGCCGACAGCCTTGCCGTGCAGCGCGTCATTCGACACATCTACGAAGCGGGCGGCATCGTATCGGCCGTCTGTCATGGCCCGGCGGCACTGGTCAACGCAACGCTGTCGGACGGTAGCCATCTGGTTTCCGGTAAAAAGGTCGCTGCCTTTACCGACGAGGAAGAGGCCGAAGTGAAGTACACCAACGTCGTGCCCTACCTGCTGGCAACGACGCTCAAGCAGCGCGGCGCGCTGCATCAGCCGGCTCCCAACTGGACAGCCAACGTGGTCGTGGATGGCCGTCTGATCACCGGCCAGAATCCGGCGTCGGCGCACGGTGTGGGCGAAGCCGTGGTCAAACAGCTCACGGCAACGGCCTGACATGAATATCATCGCCATCGAAGAGCATGTGCTGCCCGAAGCC
>JBCNPI010000318.1:0-7039 GCA_039593415.1 Rhizobium sp.
GACGGTCGAGGACTATTCCGAGCATTCGCTCCAGCACGGCTCCAATGCCGCGGCGATCTCCTATGTCGAGATCTCCTATCCGGGCGGCAAGCTCTTCGGCGCCGGCATCAACACCAACATCGTCGCTGCTTCTCTCGAGGCGATCGTCTCGGCGGCAAACCGGGTGCTCGCCATCAAGGCCGCGTAGAGCTTTTCTGCTTTTCTTCGAATCGCGAAAACACTCCATCCTTTTGTTTTGCGCGATTCCGGACGGGAAGCCGCTCTGCACTTTTCCTGGAGTTGCTCCAAGGCTCAAGCTTTCCACAGCTTCCAACGAAATTCCCTCGGTTACGTCCGAGGGAATTTTGCTTTGTGGGTTCCCAATATTGCGGCGGGCAGGGCCGTCGCTTCACAGCGATTTGCGGTAGACGACAAAGCCGGAGCACTCGGCGATCTTGTCATAAATGCGCTTCGCGGTGGCGTTCGTTTCATGCGTTTGCCAATAGACGCGATGAGAGCCAGCTTCCCTGGCCCGGGCATAAACACCTTCGATCAATGCGGATGCCACGCCCTTTCCGCGCGCCGCCTGGTCCGTAAACAGATCCTGTAGATAGCAGTTCGGCTCGATGGCTGTCGTGCTGCGGTGAAAGAGATAATGCGCCAGCCCGAGAAGCCGGCCGTCCTTCTCGGCAACGAGCGCATGCACCGGTTCATAGACATCGAAAAAGCGCTGCCACGTCATTTGCGTGATGTCGGCGGGAAGGGCGGTTGCGCCGGATCGCCCGTAAAACCTGTTGTAGCCTTCCCACAAGATCAGCCATTGCCCATGGTCTTGCCGGGTCACAAACCGAATATGAATATCGTCGGCCATCCCTGCGACCCATTCGAAACGCGGAAAGCGGTTGGCAATCGAGGTAGCGGTCAGAAACGGCCGTCCCCTTGCATCATGATTTCTGCTGGGAGAGTGCGTCACGCTGCTTCGTCAGGCGTTCAAGCTCTTCTTCCTGCTCGGCTATCCGTTCCGACGTCCGTTCCTCGTCGGCTGCGCCGGAAAAGGCGGCGGCCTGCTCGATCAGTTCACGAAGATTTTCCCTTATAACCGCGATACGCCTGTCAATTTCCGGAATGGTCAGCAGAACGTCGGACATGTCGAAACTCCAGCAAAGAATATTGGACTCGTGCGATAACAGCATTCCATTATCCATCGGCGGGCTCGCAGCCGCAAGCTGCAAAGAAAGAGGAGCAGCCGTCAGATTTCCGAGGAGACCCTATTGGCGATCTGGTCGAGCATCGCATTCGAGGACGGGCCGACGACCGCATAGGTCGCACCATTGCGATGCCAGAATACGATGCTGATATCGTCCTTGATGGTTTCGCTGAAATCGTCGTCGGCAACGCCGTCGGTCTTGGTAAAGCAAATGGCGACGACATCGCCGTCGAGGTTCTTGTAGATCAGCTGGCCGAAGGGCTTGCCGCCGGTGATGAACATCCGCGCGCCCTGGAAGACGAGACCATCGGCGGCCAGATCGGGAAAGTTGAACTTGACGCCGACCGTGCTTGCCAGCCACTTGGCGATCTCGTCCAGCTGGCTTGCCTGCAGCTCGACCATATGCTGCGGCTGGCGCGAATAGATGCGGTGATAGGCGGCTATGTCATCCAGCCAACCGCGTGTTGCAACCTGTGTCGGAGTAGGGGGCGAACCTGCCGGGGTGTTGGCCGGCTGCATACCGAAGAGATAGCCTATGGCGCCGCCAACGACGAACAGGATGAGCGCCGCGGCCAGCGACTGTCTGCCGGTCGGGGCCAGCTTCAGGGACGGTCGTGCGATGCGAGGCGAAGGTTCTCGGCTCTTCGGAGGCTGCGTGCTCTTGATGGAACGAACGAGCGCCAGCGGCACCGGCTCCTTCAGAACCTCGTCGAAAGCCTTGCGGCCGACATCCGAGCCGTGTTTGAGTTCATCGAAAATTCGCCGCGCATCCGGATCGGAAGCAATGAGCTTTTCAAGCTCTTCCTTTTCTTCACGATTCGTTTCGCCATCCATGAAGGCGGACAGGCGGACTTCGAGCGGCATTTTCTTCATGTCTTGCAATGCTTAAAACCTTCGAGGCGAGCGACTGTGACCCTGAGAGGCAAGGTGGAGGCGTGCGCTGGAGAGCCGCGACGTAACTGCCGACAGCGAGACTCCGAGGATATCGGCCGCCTGCTTGTAGCTATGCCCTTCGACATCGACCAGCAGGAAGACACTTGCAAGTCCTTCGGGCAAAGATGTGACGAGGCGATGCGCTTCACTGTCCTCCACCGGATTTAAATGCATTCCGGCTGCCAGTTCGCCCTGTTCGACGGCATTGCCCTTGGCGGCGGGGCGCAGCTTGTGGCGCCTGGACTCATCGACCCATTGATGGCGGGCCATGGTGTAGAGCCAACTCTCCAGCTTGCCGCCGCTGTTCCAAAGGTGGAATTTGGCGATGCCGCGCTGACAGATGTTTTGAACAAGCTCATCCGCCTCGGTTAGATCGCCAGTCAGCGTCACCGCAAAGCGGCGAAGTTTCGGAAGAAGGCCGACCAGATCGCGTCTGATATCAATGGCTGCTACCGGCGTTGGCATGAGCGTTCCAGGAGGGCGTTGGAGGTTGTCACATGGGCAATATGCTTCCGCAAGGGACGGCCTTTCCCCTGAGAAAGGTGATGTAAGCGGAATAATCGTCCTGTGTTGGTATGAACCATTTCTGTGCCGTTTCGCAAGTCTTCCAAAACACTCGTTTACTTAGGTGTCTTTCTTCGGGCGGCGACCCATCAATGTGCCGACCCCGCACTATTTCAACAGGTACTCCCGGCGTCCAGCGATCGCGGCGGCGAGCGGGAACCCGCTCTCGAAAACCGGCATTGCGGTGCTCTTTCCGCAACCTCGAAACCCATTCCCTCCCTGGAGATTCCGATGGTGCGATTGTAGCTCCGTATCTTAGAAAACGCTACCGAAACGATGCGGGCGGACGTGCTAAAACGTCCGTCACCTTGCCAGAATATCGAAGCCTTCAGGAGCAACGCCGCTGCCCGTGTCATTGAGGCTGTAGCGCTCCGCCTTCATTTCCCAGGCACCGGGGCGGCCGGCAATCGTGAAGAGATTATATGCGGCGGGCGGTTTCAATCCGCCGACCCCCTGCGACGCAGAGGCGATGCCGACAACGGGGACTGGACCCATCTGGCCGCGCAGCCAGTGCAGGGTGTTGAGGTGTGTATGTCCGTGCAGGACAAGCTCGGCGCCGCCGGTCGAGATGACGGCTGCGAAGCGGCGAATGCCGATCATCCGCTTGTAGAAGCTGGTCGCACCCCGGATCGGTGGGTGATGGATCATGACCACACGAAAGAGCCCGGCATCTCCGGCTGCGCGCAGGATGTTCACCGTCTCGCGGGCTTGGCGCGAGGAGTAGAAGCCGCTTGCGGCAAAAGGCGGGGTAGCGACGGCTGTGGAGCATCCCACAAGCGCGACTTGCCCGCGGATGCGCAGATAGGGAAAAATGCGCTTGTCCTCCTGCCATTCGGCGGGAGCATCGTCGCCCCTGACATAGGGATACCAGGAGCGCATGGCCTTTTCGTAAGCGCCGGGCACATAGGCATCGTGATTGCCGGGAACGACCGATGTGTGAAAGGGATCGCCGACCGTCTTCAGCCATGCGGCCGCTGTCTGGATCTCCATGCCGCTCGCAAGGTTGACGAGATCGCCGGTTACGGCCAGATGATCGGCCTGCTTCGCCTTGATGTCACCAAGAAGCAGTTCGAGCGTGTCGCCAAAAAGATGCTTGCGCCGGTTCCGGTGCCAGTTCACAAATCCGGTAATGCGTTTGGAGGCGAGTTCTCTGATCGAAAGGCGTGGCAGCGGACCAAGATGAACATCGGAAATATGCGCGAGCTTGAACATGGGATGAGACATAGCCCACTCTATTGTCAAAACAAATACATCCCCAATTCGATTGCGGATCGAGATGCCGGAGTTCGGGCATGAGCGAAGACAACCGACCTGATGAAAGGCAGACTTTGGCTGTGCGTCTGTTCGGCCGCGCGTTGCATGTCTATTTCGTGCTGACCCGCAGCATGACGTTAGGCGTACGTGCCGCCTGCTTCGATCGGGAAGGGCGGATTTTTCTGGTTCGCCACTCCTATATTGCCGGCTGGCACATGCCCGGCGGCGGTGTCGAACGCCATGAGACGGTGGAGCAGGCGCTTGAGAAGGAGTTGCGCGAGGAAGGCAATCTGGTGATCTCGGGCAAACCGCAGCTCTTCCACGTCTATTTCAACAATCATACCAGCAAACGCGACCATGTCGTCTTTTACCGCGTCGAGGTTACCCAGACCGCGCCGCGCAAACCCGATCGCGAGATCGTCGAAAGCGGCTTCTTTTCGGTCGATGCGCTGCCGCCGGGCACGACAAAGGCAACCTATCGCAGACTGAAGGAATTGGAGGGAGAGGAGGCTCCTTCCAATCACTGGTAGCTACAGAGGCATTCAAATCAGGCTGCTTTTGCCAATTGCTCCCGGCCATGCGGGCGATCGAAATCCAGCTCGGGGCCGATCGGCACGATACCCGTCGGATTGATCGCCTTGTGGCTGCGATAGTAGTGGTTCTTGATGTGCGCGAGGTTCACCGTCTCGGCAACGCCGGCAACCTGATAGAGATCGCGCAGGTAGGCCGAGAGGTTGGCATAATCGGCGATGCGGCGGATGTTGCATTTGAAATGGCCGACATAGACGGCGTCGAAGCGGATAAGCGTCGTGAACAGCCGCCAGTCGGCTTCTGTCAACTGGTCTCCGAACAGATAGCGCCTCGTCGCCAGCCGCCGGTCCAGCATATCGAGGGTTTCGAAAAGGCGCCGGGCATTTTCCTCGTAGGCTTCCTGAGTCGTCGCAAAGCCGGCCTTGTAGACGCCATTGTTGACCGTGTCGTAGACCTGCTCGTTCAACGCATCGATATCGGCGCTGAGATCGGCAGGATAGAAATCTGTCTTGGAGCCGGTCAGGCCATCGAAGGCCGTATTGAACATGCGGATGATTTCCGCCGATTCGTTGTTGACGATCGTGCCGGTCTGCTTGTCCCAGAGAACGGGAACAGTCACGCGGCCAGAATAATGCGGATCGGCTTTGACATAGACTTCCCAGAGTTTCGTCGCGCCGAAGAGATGGTCGGCGGTTCCGCCGCCTGTTCCTTTGAATTCCCAGCCGTTTTCCAGCATCAACGGATCGACGATAGAAACCGTGATCAGCTCTTCGAGCTTCTTCAGCTTGCGGAAGATCAGCGTTCGATGCGCCCAGGGACAGGCGAGCGACACGTAGAGATGATAGCGTCCGGCCTCTGCCTTAAAGCCGCCGGTACCGGTAGGGCCAGGCCTTCCGTCCGCGGTCACCCAGTTTCGGAACTGCGATGCGGCGCGCTTGAAATGGCCCTTCGTCTCCTTGGTATCATACCAGACGTCATGCCAGACGCCGTCCACCAACATGCCCATTGCTTGATCCTTTCGGGAAACTGCCGAACTACATACCTAGAGATACGGCATGCACGCCGGATTTCGAGGCAGTAAATGATGAACACTGCGTCACAGGTGCTGTCGGCGGGCTCATGTGGCAGCGTCGCGCTCGAGAAACGACATGATGCCGACACGATCTTGCATCAATAGATAGCAGTACGCATTTTGCATTGGACGCGCTGAATATTTCCTGCTATCCGGCTTGTCACGCTTTAAGGACCATTGTCATGAAAGTAACCAGAAGCCTGCGACGACGCCGATGATCTTGAACGCTCAACGAGCGCCTTCGAGAACAATATCGTCCGTCTATCTGGTTTCCTTGGTCTAATGTACAAGCACGATCTGGTCTACCTCACAGAGGATGCGTCGCACGACGCTGTCATCGAACTCATCAACGAAGAAGCTTTCGGTCCGGGACGGTTTACCCGTGCTGCTGCGCGTATTCGCGAGCAGGGGCCGCATGACCGGTCGCTGTCCTTCATCTGCGCAGACGACGGCGAGACGATCGCCTCCGTGCGGATGACGCCGGTCCTGGCTGGATCGGTCAAGGGACATCTGCTCGGCCCGCTTGCCGTGCGTCCCTCGCATAAGAACAAGGGGATCGGCCGCGAGCTCGTGCGGATTGCCGTCGAAGCGGCCAAGCGCAAGGGATCGGAAGCCGTCATCCTCATCGGCGACCCGCCCTATTATTGCCCGCTCGGTTTTGAGAAGGTCGCCTATAATGCATTGACCTTCCCGGGGCCGGTCGATCCCAATCGGGTGCTGGTTGTGCCGATTGCTGGGGATACGCATGCACGGCTGCATGGCTCAATCGCGTGGCGCGATGATTCCACCGCGGCTATGGAAGCCGAAGACGACGACGATCTGGATGATGTCGTGCAGCTCACGGCGATCGCTGTCTAAGACACTCGCAACGAAAAATCGCCCTGCTTGATGTCAGCGGGGCGACAACTTCTTCTGCAGAAAGAAGCGGCTGCGACCGGCCGGGAAATCAGGCAATTCGCCGAAGATAACATAGCCCTGCCGTTGATAGGCTTTCAGCGCCTGTGGGTTGAAGGTATCGATCCATGCGCCGAAACAGCCACGCGCGCTCGCTTCCGTTTCCGCCGCCTCGAGCAGTTTTCCCGCCATGCCTTGGCCGCGCAGGCTTTCCGGTACAAAGAGCCATTGCGTGAACAGCCATCCCCAGGCCGTGTAGCCGGATATGCCGCCGATGGTCTTGCCGGCATCGTCGCGGATCAGAACGGCAAGGGATTGCCGACCAGACGGGCCGACATCAGCGGTGTTGAAAGCCGTCAATCCTTCGCTGATGGCCGCAAAGTCGTTTTCCGATGGTGTATCGGTCACTTCGATCTTCATCATGCTCACCGTCCTTCGCGCCACCATGTGGCGGAGAAAGCAAAGAGGAGGGCGGCGAGACCGGCAAAGCCTGCAAAGAGCGGCAGGGTGTTGATCCCCTTCAGCACGGTTTCGTCGGTCATGCGGATGGTCAGGCGCTGGCCGTCGGCGACGCGAACGGCGCCGCGCACCGGCAGGACCTGCGG
>JBCNPI010000319.1:0-6971 GCA_039593415.1 Rhizobium sp.
CAGCTCTGCCCGGCTGTCACCGCAGCAACAACGCGCTCACGAAGATCATTCGAATAGGGTCGCGTCATGGATGCTGGCCTCCATTCCAGCATCCATCAGGAATCACAATTCCACTGATTTGGGAATCTGGAGGGTTATTTGAGGTCGCATGGGCGGTGCGGCGACTTCGGGCGACCTCATGTAAGCCGGATTGAACTAAGACGCGGGTTGTTTGACGCCGTTATGGGGAATTGAGAGCCAACCTGCCGGAGATGAAGGGCGACCGATCTCGTCCCGACTGCTTTGCGGGCGACACTGAGCCGGGGATGAGGCTTTCAAGGGCGGTTTGCCGAGGTCTTCGCTGACTTCGCTGCAATATTGGAAGGGATCCGCAGACTTTTGAGCTGGCTGAGGTCGAGCGATATCGTTCGCCGACGACGTGCTGAACGAGTGGGAATATTCTGAGGGGCAGATTGTCGGGCATCATGATGTATCGCACCGAAAGGATGATGGTCGAGGCGGTGCTACAGGGGTGATGGTGATGTTAGTTCGGCGCATGGGGCGCCGGCAGTCGGGGCATTCTTGGGAATGGGCCTGCTGCGATTTGGCCGAATTGGGTTGCCCGCTTGTTGGTGAAGGTTGGCCGAGGAGGCTTCTGCAGAGACTGATACGATCCCGCCGATGACAATTGGCGAGAAAGCCGAAATGGCGCATGCGGTGGAAGCTGTCTGGAAGCACATGAAGGAGAAAGCGCCGGATAAATTCGTGGGGATGAAGACGCATGATCTTCTCGCGATCGCGGCCGTTGCCACGATAGTCTTTCCACTGGAAGGCGACATGGTCGCCATCGGCATGAACGATGCGGCTGTTTGCGATTGCGACACGATGGGTGTAACGGCCGAGATAGGCGAGCACCTGATCTGGACCGCCGAATGGCGGCTTCGAATAGACAACCCATTCAATGCTGCGAGCGCGGGCAAGATAGCGGATGAACGTGTTGCTATCGTTGAGATGAGAGAGTTCGTTGAAGAATTGCAGTTCGTCTCTGGCAAAGGCTTCAGCGAGAGCGGTTAGAAAGAGCCGTCGAAACAGACGCGATAATACGCGAACGGGTAGAAAAAAGCCGGGTCGGCACGCAACCCACCTCAATTTGTCTGGTGAAAGGCCACCGCCTGGTACGACGCAATGGACATGGGGATGGTGGGTCATAGCCTGGCCCCAGGTATGGAGCACAGCGGTGACACCAATCTCTGCGCCCAGCCATTTGGGATTAGCCGCCATGGTTTGTAGCGTCTCGGCCGAGATCCGCATCAACAATGCGTAGACAACCGCCTTGTTCTGGAAGGCGATCTCAGCGACGCCACGTGGTAGCGTGAAGACCACGTGGAAATAAGGGACCGGCAAGAGATCGGCGATGCGAGCGTCGACCCACTCCTTACGGGCAGCTCCCTGACACTTCGGGCAGTGGCGATTACGGCAGGAATTATAGGAGATGCGGGTTCTGCCACAATCATCGCAGGCCTCGACATGGCCGCCGAGCCTGGGTGTCCGGCAGGCCTCTATCGCCCCCATGACGCGTCGTTCGCCGCGGCCAAGATGACCGGCGTTCTCTTGCCTGTAAGGGCCTCCATGTCGCCGAAAGATGTCCGCAACCTCGAAGGTGGGACGCACCCGATTATGGTTCCGGCGGTGTCACTTCAAGTTGCAAACGATCAAGTGGGCTGGCTGTCGATCGGATCGTGTCGGTGGAAACCTGCGTATAGTGTGCCGTGCTCGACAGATGGGCATGGCCTAGCAGGACCTGGATGATGCGGATATCGGTTCCATTCTCGAGCAGGTGCGTGGCAAAGGAGTGCCGCAAGGTATGAACGGTGACGCGCTTTGCAAGGCCGGCCGCGGCAACCGCCGACCGACAGGCAGCATTCAAAACTGTCGGCTCGATCGGCTTGTCAGCATCACGTCCTGGAAAAAGGAACACTGTGGGACGTGACAGGCGCCAATAGCGACGCAGGACGCCGAGCAGTTCGTTTGAAAGCATGACGTACCGGGCTTTTGCACCTTTGCCATGGCGGACATGGATCACCATCCGGGAGCTGTCGATATCCTCGACCTCCAGTCCACAGACCTCGCCGATCCTAAGACCTGCGGCATAGGCCGTGGTTAGCGCAACGCGCGCCTTCAGGCTGGAGACCGCCTCCAGAAATTGAGCCACCTCGTCCGCCGACAGAACAATGGGGAGCTTGCGTGGTTCGCGCGCATAGGGGATCCGATCCGGGATATCGTCCTGGCCAAGCGTGATCCCATAGAAAAATCGAAGAGCACACACGATCTGGTTTAACGATGCCCACGATATCCCAGTTGACACCAGGTGAACCTGGAAGGTGTGGATCTCGGCAGGACCGAGCCGATCGGGCGATCGGCCGAAATAGCGGCTGAACTTCTGGACTGCATTAATATAGGATCGCTGGGTCGCCGGGGATAGATTGCGGATCGTCATGTCCTCAATCATCCGGCGGCGAAGAGGGCTCATCTCAGCCATCGGGGCCTCCTGTCTGAAGGGTGGGTTGCAACACAACCATCCTCTCAGTCAGGACGCTCTCCTCAAAGGCCGCCGCAAGTCGCCGCGATCAGCGGCTTAGTTCAATCCCAAACCGATTCCGATAAGCAATGATCCGCTCTAGACGTTCCATCTGACTTGACGCGCGCCTCTTCGAGGACGTGACCTGATTTTTGCCGACGACTCTTTGCTCACTTGAGGAGGTTTTGCCGATGAAGATCGCTCAGATCGCACCGCTCGCCGAAAGCGTTCCGCCCAAGCTCTATGGAGGAACCGAGCGCATTGTTTCCTATCTCACTGAAGAACTTGTCCGCCAGGGACACGACGTCACGCTTTTTGCTAGCGGTGACTCCATTACGGAGGCCACCTTGGTGGCGTGCTCGGACGTCGCGCTCAGGCTCAATTCCGCCGTCCACGATCATCTCCCGCATCAGATCGTCCTGCTGGAAGAAATTCGCCGGCGGGCGCATGAGTTCGATGTCCTGCATTTTCATATCGATCTCCTGCATTTTCCGCTGATCCGGGATTTTGCGGATCGTACAGTCACGACGCTGCATGGACGGCTCGACCTGCCGGATCTCAAGCCCTTCTACAAGGCTTTCCCAGATGTCCCGCTGGTATCGATTTCTAATGATCAGCGCCGCCCGATGCCTCCGGTCAACTGGTCCGGGACGGTGCATCATGGTCTTCCGGCCGATCTTTTATCCTTCACGGCAAAGCCCAAAGGTGACTATCTTGCCTTTCTGGGGCGCATCTCGCCTGAGAAGCGGCCGGATCGCGCCATCCAGATTGCGGCAAAGGCCGGCATGTCGCTGAAGATCGCCGCCAAGATCGACGATACCGACAAGGCCTATTGGGAAACCGTGATCGAACCGATGATCAAGAGCCATCCGAGTGTCGAGTTCATCGGCGAAATCAATGAGCACCAGAAGGCCGATTTCCTTGGCAACGCTGGCGCCTTGCTTTTCCCAATCGACTGGCCTGAACCGTTCGGCCTTGTGATGATCGAGGCAATGGCATGCGGTACTCCGGTAATCGCGTTCGCACACGGTTCGGTTCCAGAAGTGATCGACAACGGCATCTCGGGCATCGTCGTCGATAGCGTTACGGAAGCGGCCGAGAATGTCGAATGGGCGCTGCGCATGGATCGCCACAAGGTACGCGCGACTTTCGAACGGCGTTTCAGCGCGGAACGGATGGCGCGAGACTATCTCGCTATCTATCGTAACCTGCCCGGCGTTCGCACGAAGGCGGCGCCGCTTCGCCGCGCCAACGGCCAGGATCTGGATCTCCAAGTCGTCGCATAGGAGAGATAGCAGCATGTCGACCGCTTCTGCAGACAGCAAGCCATCCGTTGCATCGACAGAGCCGGCGGCCCCGGTGGCACAATTCTTCATTCCGGCAACCACATCGCTGCAGGAGCGACGGCCGCGCACCCTGAAGCACGGCGATACCTTCGCTGTCTTCGACCACAATGGCGATGCGCTTTCCGGGCCAGGTAGCCCTGAAGGCCTTTTCCATCGTGATACGCGTTACCTCTCGCATTTCTATCTTACAATCAACCGCAAGCGGCCGATGCTTTTGTCGTCGACGCTACGTGACGACAACGCGACGCTCACCTGCGATCTTACCAATCCCGATCTCTTTGATGAGAAAGGTAAGCTCACCCTCGGTCACGATCTCATTCATATTCGCAGGTCTCGATTTCTTTGGAATGGCGGTTGCTATGAGCGGCTGGCCATCAGCAATTACGACGATCGGCACCAGCATGTTCGCATCGAGATCGTATTTGGCGCCGATTTCGCCGACCTATTTGAGGTCCGCGGGACTGTGAGGACACGCAGAGGTCGCCATCTTCCCCCCATCGTGGAGCAGGATTCGATCCTGCTTTCTTATGTCGGGCTCGATGAGCGAAAGCGGTCGACCCGCGTTTGCTTTGATCCAAAACCGAATGAAACTCGCGGCGATCATGTTGTTTATGATCTCTATCTTGAACCGCATGAAATGCGATCGTTCTTTGTCGAGATCGGCTGCGATCAAGTCGCCCACCAGCGGCCAAGCCACCGTTCTTTTTTCCTCGCGCTCAGGGACGCGCGCCGAGCCTTGCGGTCGTCTTCCTCGCGCGCGGCATCGATCGTGTCGTCCAACGAGATCTTCAATGAGGTGGTCCGCCGCAGTATCTCGGACCTTTACACGCTGATCACCGACAAGCGCGAGGGGCCTTATCCCTACGCCGGCATTCCCTGGTTCAGCACCGTCTTCGGCCGCGATGCCCTGATCACCGCGCTGGAAACGCTCTGGCTGGATTCGCAGATCGCCCGCGGGGTCCTCTGCCATCTGGCGGCAAATCAGGCGACAGAGATCGACCCCGTCGCGGACGCGGAACCGGGCAAGATTTTGCATGAGGTCCGATATGGAGAAATGGCCGAACTCGGCGAGGTGCCTTTCCGCCGCTACTATGGCAGTATCGATTCCACGCTCCTCTTCGTGCTGCTGGCTGGCGAATACCTCAAGCGCACGGCTGATTTCGCCACGATCCAGTCGCTGCTCCCGGCTATCGACGCGGCGCTTGCCTGGATCGACGAATATGGCGATCGAGACGGTGATGGTTTCGTCGAATATGGACGACGGACCGAAGAGGGCCTGATCAATCAAGCCTGGAAAGACAGCCACGATTCCATCTTCCACATCGACGGCACGCTTGCGAAGGGACCGATCGCGATCGCCGAGGTTCAGGCCTATCTCTATGGCGCCTGGCAGGCGGCGGCCGAGATTTTTCGCCGGCTTGGTAGAGCGGAACGAGCCGCAAATTACCTTGCGAGGGCGGAGGGCTTGCGCCGAGCCTTCGACGCAAGCTTCTTCGATGAGGAACTCGGCACCTATGTGCTCGCTTTGGACGGCAATAAACGACCCTGCCGAGTTCGATCCTCTAATGCCGGGCATGCCCTCTTTACCGGCATTGCTTATCCCGAAAGAGCAAGCGTCGTTGCCCGAACACTGATGAGTGCTTCATCTTTCTGCGGCTGGGGTGTCCGCACCATTCCCTCGAGCGAGGCGCGTTACAATCCCATGAGCTATCACAACGGCTCGATCTGGCCGCATGACAATGCCCTGATTGCCAATGGCCTTGCCCGCTATGGTCATCGCGCAGAGGCCGCGCGGATTTTCGAAGGTCTGTTTGCGGCATCGACCTATATCGACCTGCGCCGGCTTCCCGAACTCTTCTGCGGGCTGCCGCGCCAACGAGCCCAAGGACCGACCTTCTATCCAGTCGCCTGCTCGCCTCAGGCATGGGCAGCCGCCGCCCCGCTCTTCCTGCTGCAATCATGTCTTGGCCTGGATTTTGACCCTAACGCGCAGCACATCAGCTTCAACGAGCCGCACCTGCCTTCTTTCCTTGATGAGGTGCTCTTGCGACGCATGCGGATCGGCAATGCTACGGCCGACATCGCCGTTCGTCGCTCCCGCCGCCAGTTCGTGGTCGACGTCGTCGATCGTCAAGGCGATGTTCGGGTGCTCACGATGGCTTGATGCATGGCATCCCGTCGATCCCCAGGTCCGTCGAGCCGATCTTCCTCGTGGGCCGCCGGCAAATCGTTGCCTGGCTGCGGACAGGTGCCCCCTATCGCCTGCCAGCGCTTCGTCATTGCCAGCCCAGCCAAATTCATTCTACGTCGCGCCGGTCGTAAGATCCCTGTCCGGCGCTTCACCGACTGGTCCAAGGACGACGATCACGCGGTCAAAAGTCGTGGTCATAGTAAGTTGCTACTTTCGTTCTCCTCGCCAAAATTGGTGACAAAGAACGGAAGCTCAAATTTTTTTCCTGGAAGGTTTGCCTGTTCTTGAAACCCGCAAGCCACGGAATTATATGAATATTGTTCGATTGCCCAACGGGAATCGACGAAGTCCAGGAGGCGCCATGTGCTCTTGGCGTTTCCTTCTATCCATGTTGCTTATAAGGAGGATATGGCTATGAGGACAAACCTCGATTTTTCTCCCCTGTTCCGGTCGAGCATCGGGTTCGACCGAATGTTGAATGTGCTCGAAGCTGCAAGCCGCGTCGATACGATCGACAATTGGCCGCCCTACGACATTGTCAAGACCGGTGAAGACGATTACCGCATTGCCATGGCAGTGGCGGGTTTCTCAGAGGAGGAACTGACGATCACGCAGGAGCAGAACATCCTCTTCGTCTCGGGTCAAAAGGCAAACGGTGAAGATGTCCACTATCTTCATCGGGGCATCGCAAACCGTGCATTCCAGCGTCGGTTCGAACTCGCTGATCATGTGAAGGTCGTGGGGGCGGGCCTCGTGAACGGTCTGCTGACTGTCGATCTCAAGCGCGAAATCCCCGAAGAAATGAAGCCGCGCCGGATCGAGATTTCGACGGACATGGTTCTGCCGAAGGCCGAGACGAAACAGATCGAGACCGAGA
>JBCNPI010000032.1:0-30736 GCA_039593415.1 Rhizobium sp.
GTAAGTTATTGTGTCTAGACAAAGAAAAGTCGCTTGCGCAATATGCTGCCGATAAAAACGGCAGTAACATCAACTGCCTCCACAACAAGCAGGGAACTTCATATCATGAAAAAGGCATTGTTTCTCGCCGCCTTCACGGCCCTCGCCGGCTTCAGCCATGCGCAAGCCGCCGATACCAAGGTTTCGATCGGAATTTCAGGCTGGACCGGCTTTGCGCCGCTGACGCTTGCCAAGGAGGCCGGCATCTTCAAGAAACACGGGCTCGACGTCACCGTGGCCAAGGTGCCGCAGGCAAGCCGCCATCTGGCTCTCGCCTCCGGCGACATCCAGTGCGCGGCAACGACGGTGGAAACATGGATCGTTTGGAACGCCGCCGGCGTGGCGACGACGCAAATATTCCAGCTCGACGTCTCGCATGGCGCCGACGGCATCGCCGCCAAGCCTGGAATCGAAAAAGTGGCCGACCTGAAAGGCAAAGCGGTTGCGGCGTCGGCCCCAGGCACTTCGCCATATTTCCTGCTTGCCTATATCCTTGCCAAGAACGGCATGACCATGAAGGACGTCAAGGTCGTCAACATGGAGCCGGGCCCTGCCGCCCAGGCGCTGCTTGCGGGGCAAAACGACGCGGCCGTGACCTACGAACCTTATCTGTCCGCCGTGCGGGCGGCGCCGGACAAAGGCAAGATCATCGCCACGACGATCGACTATCCGGCCGTGATGGATACGTTCGGCTGCACGACGGCCTTCCTGAAGGATCATCCCGATGCCGCCAAGGCATTAGCCGCAAGCTATTACGATGCGCTTGAAATGATCAAATCCGATAAGGACAAATCCTTCGAGATCATGGGCAAGGACGTGAAGCAGTCCGGCAAGGAATTTGGCGAATCGGCGGCCTATCTGGAATGGCAGGACAAGGCGGCTGCGAAAAAGTTCTTCGCGACGACCTTCAAGAGCTTCAACGAAGAGGCCGCCCAGATTCTCCTCGAGGCCGGCGTCATCAAGCAGAAACCGGACCTTTCAAAACTGGCCGATCCGTCCTTCATCGAATAAGGCGGCAACATACCGATGGGCGTGTCGAGTGTTCGGCACGCTTTTTTTTCACGACAAGAGATAAAATGCGCCCGCTCGAACCGATCAGTCCCAGCAGCAGGCTGGTATACGGCTTGCTCTTCTTCATTCTATTCTTCGCTGGCTGGGGCTGCCTGACCCTCGGCGGCTTCGTCTCAAAAACCTTCCTTGCCGATCCGATCACCATGGTAAAGGATGGCTACGATCTTCTCGTCAATCAAGGCTTTCTCTTCGATATCGGCATGACGATCTGGCGCGTGCTCGGCGGCTTCGTTCTGTCGGCGCTGATCGCCGTACCGCTCGGCATTCTCATGGGCGCCTACAAGCCGATCGAGGCACTTCTCGAGCCCTTCGTCTCCTTTGCCCGCTATTTGCCGGCATCCGCCTTCGTGCCGCTGCTCATCCTGTGGGCCGGCATCGGGGAAACACAGAAACTGCTCGTCATCTTCATCGGCGCGGTGTTCCAGATCATTCTGATGGTCGCGGTCTCGGTGGCCGGCACGCGACGGGATCTGGTGGAAGCGGCCTATACGCTTGGCGCTTCCGACCGCGGCGTCGTGCGGCGCGTTTTGATCCCGGCCGCGGCTCCCGACATCGGCGAAACGCTGCGGCTCGTTCTTGGCTGGGCCTGGACTTACGTCATCGTCGCCGAACTCATCGGTGCGTCCTCAGGCATCGGCTATATGATCATCAACAGCCAGGCGCTGCTTGCCACCGGCCAGATCATCTTCGGCATCATCGTCATCGGCCTGATCGGCCTCATCTCCGACTTCGCTTTCAAGCTCATGAACCGAAAGCTGTTCGCATGGAGGTTTGCATGAGCGTTCCCGGAGAACTTCGCATCAGGGATGTCAGCCGCACCTTTCCCGGTGTACGGGGCGGGACGCCGACGCTTGCCCTGCAGCCGACAACGCTCGACATTGCCCGCAACGACTTCGTCACCATCCTCGGGCCATCGGGCTGCGGCAAGTCCACCCTTCTGCGAATCATCGCTGGTCTCGACCGGCCGACAAGCGGCACGGTCACGCTGGATGGCAAGGACGTGACCGGCCCCAGCGCCGATCGCGGCATGGTGTTCCAGTCCTACACGCTCTTTCCGTGGCTGACGATACGAGAGAATGTTGCCTTCGGCCTGCGCGAACGCGGCGTTGCCGAAAAAGACAGGAATGACATCGTCGCAAGCTATATAGACAAGGTTGGGCTGCGCGGCTTCGAGGATCATTGGCCGAAGCAATTGTCGGGCGGCATGCAGCAGCGGACGGCAATTGCCCGCGCGCTTGCCAATGATCCGAAAATCCTCCTGCTCGATGAGCCGTTCGGCGCGCTCGACAATCAGACGCGCGGACTGATGCAGGAATTGCTGCTTGGCATATGGGAACGCGAGCAGAAGACGGTGGTATTCGTGACACACGACATCGAGGAGGCCGTATTCATGGCGTCGCGCGTGGTGACGATGACGGCGCGGCCCGGCCGCATCAAGTCGATCACGCCGGTCAATCTGCCCCATCCGCGCCACTATACGATCAAGGCAAGTCCGGAATTTTCAACGCTGCGGCTGAAACTGACGGAAGAGATCAGAAGCGAGGCAATTGCCGCGGCTTCTCATGGCTGAAGGTCAAGCAAGCAACGCGTTGTGCTGATGCGGAAGTGCTCTCCCGATATCGGTGCCAACTCTCTGGGGAGCCTTACGGAGCCCCAGGGGCTGCGCTGTCATGCATTGGATCTGGCAAGCGCGACGGTATTTCTGCCGTTTGACTTTGCGGCATAAAGATTGCTGTCCGCAGCATTCAGACTGTCTTCGGCATCAAATCCCGCCTCGCAATAGACCGCGCCAATGCTTGTGGAAACGCGCACGATCGCCCCGGAAGGAGCACGAACGTCCAGCCGCGCTATCGCGAGCCTGATTTCCTCGCAGCGTTCGAACATGTCTTCCGCAGCCAAGTTGCCGAAGAAAAGCACGAATTCCTCGCCTCCCAAACGGCCGGCCATGTCGCTTGGGCGACAGTGGACGTTCAGCACCTGGCCTGTTTTGCGCAGAACCTCATCGCCCGTCGCATGCCCATAACGATCGTTGATCGCCTTGAAATGATCCAGATCGAGGAGCAGCAGCCCTCCGGAAATGCCCGCTTTGCTGAAGCTGGTCAGATCGCCTTGGAACGCCTGCCGATTGAGAAGATTCGTCAGCCCATCGAGCCGTGATTGCAGCCGCAGTTCTTCATAGGCCTTGGCAAGCCGCAAGAGTGCCTCGGCTGCTGCAGTTTCAGCCCTTCGCAGCTTTTCCGACTGGTGAAAGTGGAAGGAAGAAGCCGGAATGGCGATCGTTAGCGGACAGATAATTGCCATCATCAAGCCGAGGCCATCGACACGGCCGCCGAACAAGGGAACGATACTGAAACAGATCGCCAGGGAAGCCACGAGAGATAAAAAACCGGTCAAAATGGCTTTAAGCAGAACGACACGCATGGCAAAACCGCAAGATCAAGGGCACCCGTCCCATTAGCGGTGACTTCCTTAATATCCGCTACGCGAATGAGTAAAAATCCACCCATATGGAAAAAGACTCCTGGATGCATCCGTAATGGTGGAATGTATTGACGGATTGAGCTGCGCCGTCAACGACATGGCCATTGTTCGCTGGCAACAACAGCCGCCCTTGACGGTGTTCTTCATGCGGCGAGCTGCAAATTGCCCTCATTGCATAGGGATCAGCGCATAACGATCTCAGCTATCGACGATAGCTGCGGACTGTACGGGGGAGGACGCCAAAACCGACGAAGCTTCTGCGAAAGCGTCATCCAGGATACGCAGCTTGAGAGCATGGGCGCGCGCATATTCCTCATAGAAGCCGCGCGATATCCAGATTTGTGAACGTCCCCGCCGGCCGCTCCAGCCGATGCCGCCGATCGATTCAGCTGCGGCAAGCGTGCGGCTGGCAAGGACCCGCGACAGGCCGAACAATTGGGTCAGCTGGGAAATCGAGCTGACATTCGTCAGGAGCCGACCCTGCTTCCTCAGAGCTTCCGGATCGATTCCGGCGATCAGGCGATCTATCAGAAATCCCTCCCTATCGGCGAAGGCAAAAATGGCATGGAGCGGCCCAGGACTGCGCATCTCCCGACTTGATAACAGGGCATGCGCCCCAAGCGGCTCGATGAGTATCAGCATGCGTTCCGGCTCTATCAGGAACCGAGCCGCCCTGTCGCCCCCATCGATAAGGTCGAGGGCTTGAAAATGCAGGCTATACCAGTGGACCAGCATCGACAGCATCAATTGCGTAGGGCCAACCTGATCCGAAGGGCCACCTCTCGAGCCGGCGATCGGACGAATGATGTTGTGTTGCAGCGCCTCATCGAAAAATGCGTAGGCCGTATTGCGGCTGGCAATCCCGTACTGCTGAGCGAGATTTCCAAGACCGCGTCGGGTCAATCCTGCTCCGACCCTGCGGACAGCCCTAAAATAGTCACTCAATGCGGCATGGCACAGGAGCCAGCGTTGCGGGGTGGCAAAAAGCACAGCGGCGCGAGGCAAAGATTCGTAAACGGCAACGAAGCTGCGTGCCAATAAGAAGACGGCACGGGAAAATTCCTTCGCTTCGATCAATTCCCTGGTCTCGTCCGCAGGCCTGGTGCAAATTGCGCGCGTCGGCTGCGCCGATCGATGGACGGGGAAATCAAGCACTTTTCCCATAAAACAATTCTTTCACCGTTGTCGGCTGAGCGATGCCCAGGACATTGATACTTGCTCCGGAACCGCCGCGGACGCCATGAATATCCGGTTCGAGAAAAGCTGCGGGCGATCGAAAGAATGCTTCGGTCCCATTTTCTCGATCCTGAGCATCGGCCTCTGCTGCCGAAATTTCTTAAATATCGCCAACAGTAGTTGGAGCAAAGTAAAGGCGTCTTGAGAAAGCGTCGGTAAGATTCTGATATTTTCTGATATTTTTCTGAAATCGTCGATTTCGGTGGCTAAATCGGCACTTAGCCAGTTGTGATCAAGACTGCCACACCACTCATGCAAGTGACAATTTGTTTCTGTCTGGGCCGATATCGGCACGTTGACTGCCAAGTTAAGCCATCTTTATACTGACTGCATTTTCGATACTTTAGCTGGAGATCGTTGGGAGCAGGTGTTTTGTTTTGCTGGGTTCGTCCTCGATCCGGATCGTGCCGCGCTTCACGGACCCGACGGCTCCGCCATCAAACTGCGTCCCAAAGCCTTTGAACTGCTGAAATTCCTCGTCGCGAATAATAGGCGCGCGGTCAGCAAGCAGGAATTGATGGAAGCTGTGTGGCCTGGCATTCATGTTGGGGAAGACAGCCTTTTTCAGTGTATCCGCGAGATACGCTCGGCATTGGGTGACAAGCAACGGCACATGATCAAACTTGTGTCGGGCCGTGGTTATCTGTTGACCGCGGAGGTGTCCACGAGACAGGAAGGCCGGAATCCGCAACCACCGGCGAGCCATACGTCGATTACCGATAGGTCGGCAACTTATCCTGTCGTGTCGCGACACCGGCCGGGCTCGCCCAAGGCTTTTGTTCTCGGGGGAGCCGCGCTTCTGTGCATGCTAGCCGTCATTTTCGGTCGCGCCGTGTTCTCTTCGGGATTCGGCGGCATTTCGGGTACAAGCCAGCCTGTCATTGAAGTCCTGCCGATTGCCGATACTGCCGGGGATGCTCAAAGCGCTGCTCTGGCGCAAAGCGTTGGCGCGAAGATGATCAATGGCCTTGCAAAGATCGATGGCATCCGTCTCATCGCTCCGAAGGAAGGCGAGCCGGCGGCATCTGCCAAGCCCATTTCCAGCCGCTCGATCGGTACCGACTTCATTTTCCAGGGAGAATTGCAAAGAAGTCCGCAAGCATGGGTCCTTCAAACGCGCTTCATCAATGCGAGCAGCGGGGCAATCGAATCCACCGCCGAGATTAAACTGGATGCCAGCGAGCCCGACCCGCAGCGCCTCGCATCCCGCCTCGCTGCCGGAGCCGGCTATGAACTTGCCATTCGCCTGAACAAATTCGGTCAAATCGATAATGATCCCCGGTCTGGCGCAGCCAAGGTCGCGATCCAACAGGCGAGCGCGTCGATCAATCAGACAACGCACGAGCGATTTGCGACGGCTCGATCGATACTGGAAAAACATTTTTCCGAACAACCGGATAATGTCGATCTGCAAATTGCCTTGGCAGGGCTGCATCTGCGCGGAATTCAGCTTGCCTGGTACGATCCCGCCGAAAGCAGGACTGCGGAGAACGACGCAAGATCTCTGCTCGAACGTGCTTTGAAAGCCCAGCCAAACTCCATACCGGTGCTCGGAACCTATTGCCGCTTTCTGACGGTCACCAACCAGTTTGCGGAAAGCCTTGTGGCCTGTGGAAGGGCGTTGAGCCTCAATCCGTGGGATGGGATGGCGCTGTTCCATCTCGGTCTGACGCAAATTCAACTGGGTCGCTTCGAGGATGGGCTTGCGACATTCGAAGGGGCCGACCGCTTCGATACACCGGATGTCTCGCGCTGGACATGGTTACTGGGAGCAGGTTTTGCAAATCTGCTTTTGGACCGCAATGAAGACGCTGTGGGATGGCTGCAGCGCTCGATTGCGATTACACCAGGAACAGGGCGCACGCACATGCTTCTGGCAGCCGCCTATCAACGATTGGGGCGGCCAGCCGAAGCAAAACGGGCCTTGGCGACCGCGCTGCAATTGAGGCCGGGGTCGACGGCTGTCAATATTGTCCTGCCATCTCTCAACGCCAGTCCGACCTATCTCGAAGCGAGCAAAAAAATTACCAGCACGCTGATCGAGATTGGGCTGCCGGCCGGCGACGACGGGCAAAAGCCTGGTGGCAAAGGCCAATAAAGGCATATTGCTGACATCGCGACGCTCGCGGGCCGCGGTGGAAAGCCATGCGACACGGCCGAATCGGAAGGAACCCGCGCACCGAAGACGCGCAGGCTCCGGAGAAAACGATCAGTTCAACGGCGCGAACCGAAGGGACGAAGCGCCATATGGCGATTGACGTCCTTGTAGAGCAGATAGCGGAACGGGCCTGGGCCTCCGGCATAACAAGCCTGCGGGCAGAAGGCGCGCAGCCACATGAAGTCGCCTGCCTCCACCTCAACCCAATCCTGGTTCAAGCGATAGACAGCCTTGCCTTCCAGCACATACAGGCCATGCTCCATGACATGGGTTTCCGCAAAAGGAATGACCGCGCCGGGCTGCAGGGTGACGATCGTCACATGCATGTCGTGCCGCAGGTCGGACGGATCGACGAAGCGCGTCGTTGCCCAGCGGCCCTCCGTGCCGGGCATGGCGGACGGCGCAATGTCCCTCTCGTTCAAGATGAGCGGTTCCGGATGGTCCAGTCCTTCGACGGCTTCGTAAGCCTTGCGGACCCAGTGAAAGCGGGCATGAGCACCCGAGCGGTTATGCAGCGACCATTTCAGGCCCGGCGGCAGGAAGGCGTAGCCGCCCGGCTGGAGAACATGCTCGCCGGAAGGCAGCGTCAATTCGATCTCGCCGTCGACAACGAACAGCACACCCTCGGCCTGCGAATCCTGCTCCGGCTTGTCGCTGCCGCCGCCCGGTGCCACTTCCATGACATATTGCGAAAAGGTCTCGGCAAAGCCCGAAAGCGGCCGGGCGATGACCCAGCAGCGCGTATCGTTCCAGAAGGGCAGATAGCTGGTGACAATGTCCTGCATCACTCCCTTCGGGATGACCGCATAGGCCTCCGTGAATACGGCACGGCCGGTCAGCAGATCGCTCTGCGGCGGATGGCCGCCAAGGGAGGAATAATAATTTCTTTGCATGGTCTAAGCCCTTCATTCTCATCGTTTCGGGGAGGCTAGGCATTAGCCTCCAGTCGTATGCACGTCTTGGAAATCGGAACGCCGCGTTATGTCGCCCCCACTTCCTTCAGTAATTTCACCATGGGACCGCCTTGCCGAGCAATGCGCGGATGGCAGCAGCGTCGTCGGCCGCGGCAGCCTTGTGCAGTCGAAGATCCATTGTATTGCCGAAGGCCAGAAAAGGGGCGCAGACAGCCGCCAGGAAAAGCAAAGCCGACAGCAGATGTTTCAACATGCCTTATCCCGCTGGTGTGTCTCCGCCGAACCTATCAGGGAACCCGGCTTCAGAAAATCGAATATCCAAGCCCTGACCGCTTGAGAAAACGAAAACACTTTCAGCATTTTGTGCGGCAATACTCGGCACGCATGATTTCAAGCTGGCGCTTTCGGCTTTTGCCGCCAGCCCATGTCCGCGACCACGACCGAGGGCGGTATGGAACCGATCAGCAGCCGTATGCAAAAGCCATGGCTGGTGTCTGGGAATAAGACCCTTCCGCCGTGAAGTTCAGCTGCCCTCCTGACCAGGTTCAACCCCAGACCGGCACCGGACGAGCCGGTATTGATACGGCGAAATGGCTCGAAAACGCGATCACGCTCCGATGGCGGTATGCCGAGACCCTCGTCGCAGACATCGATCGTGCCCGTGGCGCCGACGCGAACGACGATCGTGCCCTTCCCTCCGGCGTGATCGATCGCGTTTCGGATCAGATTGACGACGGCCATTTCGATTGTCGACGTCTGGATCACGAATATTGCTTCTTCGGGGCTCGGCTCGAAGTCGAAATCATAGCCGGCGTCCATCGCGATCGGCGCGAGATCGGCGGCGATGCGTTCCACCACCCTATTCAAATCTTTCTTCTCCGCCCGTAATTCGGCGGCGCCGATGGCCTGCATCTCCAGAAGCTGGTGCGCAAGGCGGGAAAGACGGTCGATATCGTTGCGAAGCTGCCGGCTAACTTCGGCTTCGGGCAAAAGATCAGCCCGCGTCCGTGCAATCGCGATCGGCGTGCGCAACTCATGTGCGGCATCGGCAAGGAAGCGATTGTGCCGGTTATATCCTTCGTCCAGCTTGGAAAGGGCATGGTTGAACGCATCCACCAGAGGGATGATCTCGGTCGGCACCTTCGAGCGATCAAGGCGGGCGGAACGGCTGTCGAAATCGATCGCCTGCGCCTGCATTGCCGTTTCCACCAGCCCGCTCAGCGACCGACCGACAGCACGCGGCGTTACCAGCAGGGTCGCTGCGCCCGTGAGCGCCAGGATAGGGACCACGCCGATCAAGATGACGAATGCGAGCGCCGGCAACACGTTGAGCCATTGAATTTCTCCATGGGGACCCTTGGCAACCTCGACGCGCATATTGATCCATACATTCACGCCGTCATTATCAAAGCCGCGTTCGGTTGCCGCGATGATCTGTAGTTTGCCGGCGGGTGTTTCCCGATTTTCGACCGTGGCATGCGCTCCATTGCCTGCCTCCACTCTCGCCCGATCGATCGTCCAGGGAACGCTCTCGTTGAGTGCAGCCATCGGTATTTCTCCGTGTTGGAGGAGTATCCCCTGACGGTCGCGGACCATGAACCAGAGTTCCGGATAGCGCTGTTTCAACTCCGCGAATTCCCGCGTCTCGGCCACCCGCAACTGCCCGTCGTCATCCCTTGTTATCTGCTGCGCGACGACACGGACGGCCTCTTCATTGGCATCCTCCAGCTCCGGATTGATGATCCAGATCCAACTCACGAGAAGCACGAAGAAGAGAACGAGGAGAAAGGCCTGCAACGTGATCAAGCGCTTTATCAGTCCCCAACGTAGCGATCGGCTGCGCTCCGGGTTCATGCCTTTGCCCGGATCAAATAGCCGATATTGCGCACGGCCCTTATTTCGACAGTTGCCTCGGCCTGAAGCAGCTTCTTTCGAATGCGCGAGATGTGCGCGTCCAGGGCGTTCGATCCGATCTCGTCCTCAAGCGCATAAACCGCCTCCGTCAGGCTCGGCCGTGTCACGATACGGTTCGGACGGCGCATCAGCGTCTCCAGCACCAGATATTCACGGCGGGGAAATTCAACGAAGGAGCCGCCAACCGAAATCTCATTGGTTGTCGGATCGACGCTCAGATTGCCGAAATTCAGATATCTGTCGGAAACCGCCGGCCCCCGTCTCTGGAGCGCTCGCAACCGGGCGAGCAGTTCCTCGATCGCAAAGGGCTTGGCAAGGTAGTCGTCCGCGCCGCTGTCGAGTCCATCGACACGATGGTCGACGCCGCCGAGCGCGGTCAGCACGAGGATCGGCACGGGGTGCTTGCGTTGGCGCAATGCCGCAACGAGATCCAGCCCTTCGCCATCAGGCAAGCGCCGATCGAGCACAAGGACATCATAGCTTCCGGTTTTGGCCATGGCATCGGCATCCGCAATCGTGCGGACGTGATCGGCGAGCACATCGCGGCGGCGCAACGCTTCAAGCAGCGCGCGGGCCATTTCGGGCTCATCCTCAAGAAGCAGAATTCGCAATGACTTTCCCCCAAAGGATGGCCATTACCATCCTTCGCCTCCACTGACAGCCAAAGATTGCGGCTACATTACACGCAGATTACGCAACTGGCATCAAGACGACGCCACCGGCTCGCAACCATTAAGAGATGGTTTGGCCCGAAGCCGGAAACCCCATTCGAACAGACAACAGAGCCTTATCGCAGCCGGGATCTTCGGTCCGTCGATACGCCGCTGAATGAGCCTGCGCGCCCTTCCGTCTCGGCCGCTTCCGCTTCCGTTTTCTGTCGCAGCAGTTCCAGACCTTGCTGGAGCACCGAACTCAGGCTGGAATAACAGCCCGTCTCGACAAGCGAGCGGGCAAATGCATCCTGCTGATCGGTCAACGATATCGAGGGCTTGACGCTCACGGGACAACCTCCTTCAGACACCCACGGTGCCATGTCAAGACTTCGCGGCGGGACGGTTGACGGCCTCTGGGAATTATTGCCGTGGCTTTGCCACATCGCTGACCCCATCCAGATCGGGTGCCTGTCCATAGCTCATGTTTTTCATCTGTTGGATGACGCGCGCCATCTCCTCGTCATCGAGAATAGGCGGCTCGCCGAGTGTCAGCGCCTGTACATAAAGGCGCGACAAGGTTTCGACCTCGATGGCAAGCGCAAGGGCGGCGGTCGGCGTCTTCCCGAGCGAAATCTGTCCGTGCTGACCGAGCAGGCAGGCAAGCCTGTCCTGCAGGGCTTCGATCGCGGCATCCGAAAGAGCCTGCGTGCCGAAAGTGGCATAGCGCGCGCAGCGGATCGTCGTGCCGCCGGCAACACCGGTCATATAGTGAAAGCTCGGTATGGTCTTGTGATGCACCGCAAGCGTGGTCGCATAGACCGAATGGCAGTGGAGCACGCAATCGATATCCCCACGGGATGCGAGGATATCGCGATGGAACCGCCATTCGGACGATGGCCGGCGCTCGCCCTCGTAGCTGCCATCGAAATACATCTGCACCAGATCCTTTGGCTGCATCACGTCGTAAGGCAAGGAGGTCGGCGTGATCAGGAAGCCTTTGGGATTGCGCACCGACATATTGCCGGCCGTTCCCTGGTTGATGCCGGATGCGTTCATCCGGCGGCAGATCGCCACCATGCCTTCGCGCAGGGCATTGTCGTCGTAAGTCGTCACGATATCACTCCATTGTCTTGATCAGGGCGCGCCAGCCTTGTTGATAGGATAAGAGCTCGGGAAGGTCGGAAATATCGGGCGTTTCGGCTTCCAGCGCTGCAGGTGAAACGCGCCTTTCATGGGCGCCCAGCATGGCAGCGCCCGTCGCCGTTCCGGTGGTGCTGCGGCTGACGAGTACGCGTCGATCCGACAGCAAGGCCGCAACGATGGCGCCATAAAGCGGATCGATGACGAAACTGCCGTCCAGCACCACCGTCCCTGCCGGCGGGAGGTCGCAGATGCAGGCAACAGTCAGCAGCGCCGAATAGAGCACGGCAAGGGTGAACCGGACATTGTCGTCCTGCGCAAGCGGACCTTCAAGACGACCGCGGTGTGCCGTGCCGGGAAAGAGCCCGTCGTCCGAGCCGAATATCGGCAGTGCAAAGGTGCCTGATGTGACGATCGCCCGAAGTGCCTGCAGCGAAGCGGGGCCTGATGCTTTTGCGGCAACGGTGGAAAACTCTCGCCCGCCCATAGTCAGCATGCCGGGCGTCGGGTTGCCGAAGACATCGGCATTGCAGGAATGGCCGGGTCGTTCGACACTGAAATCGACACCGCCGCGGTCGGTCAGCGCAACAATCCAGGTGCCCGTCGAGACGATGGTAAAATCGGAAAGATCGGCGGCCTGATAGCGGTATAGATTGGCCGAGGAATCATGCACGCCACACAGAATGCGCGTCGTCGCTTTAAGCCCGCTGCGTCCCGCAAGCTCCGGCTTCAAAGGCCCGAGCGTTTCCCATGCGCGCCGCAAAGGCGGCATGAGACGCTGCCAACCGCGGCTTGCAACGAGCGCCGCCGCCCGGCTGTCCGCCGATGCCCATAGATGCGACTGCGCCGCCAAGCTCGTCACCTCGCTGGCAAGCACACCGGACAGGCGAAAAGCCCAATATTGCGGCGTGGCGAGATAGGCTTGCGCCGCGGCAAATGTCTCCGGCCAATACATCTCCTGCCACAGCATCTGCCGCGCCAGATGCGCCGCACCCAGCATGATGGCACTTGCCCTCTCGCGATAGGAACCAACGATTGCCCGATAGCAGGAATCGACATCAGCTGGGATCGGCTGCTCATAGTCGATCATCGGCATTGCCGCACCTTGGCTGTCGACCAGCACGCCGCCGGAACCATGAGCGCAGGTGACGATGGCGCCGATATCGTGCCTGCGTCCCAGCGCCGCCAGACTATCGATGAGCCAGGTTTCCAGACCCTCGAGATCGTGGTGTCTATAGGGCGGACCATCCTTCACGATATTCGGTATCGACAGCGTTTCCAGCACGCGGCCGCCATCGGTTGCCGCCGACAGCTTCACATTGGTTTTGCCGATGTCGAAAACCGCAACAATGCTCATTTTGAACCAAAGAAACGCGTTGGCAGCAGCCACATCAGGTAAGGCCGCGCCGTCTGAACTGCGGCGACGAAGATGAGGATGCCGCCCCATATCGCGACCGTCAGATAATTGCTGAGGCCGAACTGGTTGAAGCCTGAGGAGATGACCTGCAGGATCGCCAGCGCCAGCATCAATCCGCCGGCCGTGCCGAAACCTCCGAAGGGATCGACGCCACCCAGCACCGCCGCAAGGATCGTCACCAGCAGATAGGATTGCGCGTAATCCGCGCTTGCGGAGTTGAAGGTCGCCAGCATGACCAGGGCTGCGAAGAAGCAGATCAGGCTCGACATGACATAGACGCCGACCAGCACCCGGCGCGTGTCGATAGCCGAATAGCGCGCGGCCTCGATGTTGGAGCCGATCATGGCGCAGGCAACACCGAAGGCGGTGCGCCGCAAGATGAGGCTGACGATGACGGCAACCACGATCAGCAACAGGAAGATCAGCGGCACGCCCACTATCATTGTCGTCCCGATGCGGCTGAAACCGTCGGGTATGCCTGAAAGTGCCATGCCGCGGGTCAGATAGATGCTGATGCCGTCGATCAGCGATTTCGTGCCGAGGGTGATGAGGATCGGGTGAACGCCGGTATAGGCGACGAGCGCGCCGGTGATGAGGCCGATGAGCAGGCACAGCGCAAGGCCGGCGAAGAGCGCCAGTATGATCGCGACGAGTGCCGTTCCCGTGCCGCTATCGGGCATGATCAGGCTCTGCATGATGAAGGCCATCAGCAGCGCGCATTGATTGGTCGTGGCAATGATCGCCAGATTGAGCCCGCCTGTTATCAGCGGAGCCATCATCGCCAGAGATAGAAGGCCGAGCAGCGGCAGCTGGTACGTGAAGGATTGCAGCGTGCCGAGCGAAGCAAAATTCGGAATGAGCAGGCAAAAGCCGGCGACCAGAAGAATGAGCAGGATGACAAGACCGGCATGAGCGCCCGGAATGCCCGTCCGCACACGCGCCATCAGGTCTGTAAGGCTCGTGTTGAGGTTATAAAGGAGCGGAGGTTCAGCCATTGGACGACGCTCCCGCGATGATGCGATGGCGCCGCCCCGGCCGCGAGCTGATGACGGTGATCGACGTCGAGACCAGGATGGTGATGCCGATAACGATCTGGAAGAAATAGGAGGAGACGCCGAGCAGGTTGAGCCCGTTCTGAAGGACCGCCAAAAGCACGATGCCGAGCAATACGCCGGGCACGGTGCCGATGCCGCCCGTCAGACTGGCGCCGCCGAGAACCGCGGCGGAAAGGACTGCAAGTTCCGTGTTGTACATGGCATTGGGCACGCTTTCTCCGACGCGATGCGCCTGCAGCAGCCCGGCAATCGCCGCCATCAATCCCAGATAGCCATAGGCGACGAATTGCAGCCGGCCGATATTCATGCCGATGCGCCTTGCCGCTTCCGCATTGCCGCCCATCGCATAAAGCTGCCGCCCGACGGAAGACCGCGTCATCCATGCCCAGGTGAACAGGGTCACAACCACCATGGCGACGATCGGCAAGGTCACGCGAACGATATCGCCCGATGCCGTTTCCATGCGCCAGAAGACGATACGGTTCGTCCACCAGTCCGGCAATGTATAGATCGACTTGCCGCCGGAGAAGTACATGAGCAGCGAGAAGCTGACGCTCATCATGGCGATCGTGGCGATGATCGAGGTGATGCGCACATAGTGAACCAGCAGCGCGTTCACACAGCCAAGCCCGAGACCGATCGCAAGCCCGCAGCCGATGACGGCAAGCGCGGAAAAGCCGAACTGCGTTGCGAGCAGGGCCGCGCAATATTGCGCGACGGAAGCCGTCGCCGCAAAGGATATGTCGATGCCGCCCGAAACCAGCACGACGAACAGGCCCATCGCCATGATCGCCTGCACCGAATAGGTCTCAAAGAGGTCGATGATGTTGGCGAGCGTCAGGAAATCGCGCGCCGTCAGCGAGAAGATGATCACGACCACGGCGATGACGGCCAGAAGCCAGACTTCGGGGCGCCGCTTCAATTGCGCGACAAGTGATGGTCCGGCCATTTGGCTGTGCTCACGCATAGATGCGCTCCTTCATATTGGCCTCGCTGACTTCGCCCGGCACGGCTTCGCCGACGATGCGGCCGGCGCGCATGTGCAGGATGCGATCGCAGGTCGCAAAAAGCTCGGAAACTTCGTCGGAGATGAGAATGATGGCGACGCCCTGGCGCGCTAGCTCGGTCACCACGTCGTAGATGCCTTGCTTGTTCTTGATATCGACGCCGACGGTCGGCGAATCAAGGATCAGCACCCTCGGCCGTGTCGCGAGCCATTTCGCCAGCACGACACGCTGCTGATTGCCGCCCGAAAGGGTCTGCACGGCGCGATCGGCCGAAGGGACCTTGATGGCGAGCCGCTTGATCCAATCCTCGGCGAGCTGCCTGCGAGATTTATCGGGAATGAGCCCCAGCCGGTTTGCCATGCCCCGCATGATCGCGAGCATGATGTTGTCGCCGATCGATTGCTGCAGGATCACGCCGAGACCGAGGCGATCCTCCGAAACATAGGCAATGCCGGCACGCACGGCATCGCGATTGGAGCGCAGCGCAAGCTCCCTGCCCTCAAGGCGAATGCTGCCGCCGTCGGCCCGGTGCATGCCGAACAGCGTCAGGGCAAGTTCGGTGCGGCCCGAACCCAGTAATCCGGAAATGCCAAGCACCTCGCCGCGACGCAGCGTGAAATCGATGTCGGCGAATTCGCCGCGACGCGACAGGCCGCGGACTTCCAGAACGGGCGTGGCTTTGCGCATGTCACGCGCAACGATCGCGTGATCGATATCGAGCCCCGTCATCAGGTGGGCAATCTTCTTTTCGTTCATCTGATCGGCAGGCCAGGTGCCGACCTTGCGGCCGTCGCGCATGACGGTGACCCGCTCGGCGATCTCGACGATTTCGTCAAGCCGGTGAGAAACGAAGACGACGGCGATACCGTCCGCCTTGAGCCGTCCGACGATCTCCAAGAGACGGTCAACCTCCGCACGCGTCAGCGACGCGGTCGGCTCGTCCATGAAAATCAATCGCGCCTCGGCTGCCAGGCCGCGGGCGATCGCGACGATCTGGCGCTCGGCAACGGAAAGATCCGAGACCACGAGATCGAGATTGAGCGCAAAGCCGAGCCTTGCCAGGACAGCGCCTGCCTTCTCGTGCATTCCCTTCCAGCGCACCGGTTTTACCAGTCGGTCGAGATGGCTTTCGATGGCAATGTTTTCGCCGACGCATAGGTTGGGAAACAGCGACAGGTCCTGGAAAATCACCTGGATTCCCAAAGCCTTGGCGCGGGCGGGATCAAGCGGAAGGACCGGCTTGCCCTCGATCTCGATTATACCCGCGGAAGGCGGATGCACTCCCGCCACAGCCTTGATGAGGGTCGACTTGCCGCAGCCGTTTTCGCCGACGAGACAATGGATCTCGCCCGGCAGGACATCCCAGTCAATTTCTTCCAATGCACGCACGCCGCCGAACCGTTTGGACAGTCCGGTCAAGCGCAGAAACGGAACGTCATCGCCCATCGATCCACTCCGATTGTATTGGGTTGGCCGGCGGCGGCATTAAAACCTGCCGCCGGCCTTCGGGAGGAACGCCTCGGAGCTTTTTCCGCTTTCTTCGAACCACGGAAAGGCCCTATCCTCTTATTCGCGCACGCATTCCGGACGGAAAACCGCTATGCACTTTGCCCGGAAGCGCCCTAAAGGCCGAGGGCAACCAGCCGGTCGATATTTTCCTTATCGAGCGACTCGAGCTTCTGGGCCTGAATGAGCTTCTTGTCCGGATAGACGCGCACCTTGCCGACGCCTGTCAGCTCCATGTTGTCGGTCGGCTCCTTGCCGGCGGCCAGCAGAGAGGCAAGCTGAACGAAGATCTCGCCCGCCGTCATCGGGTTCCAGATGAAGCCGCCGCGGATCGTGCCGGATTTGACATATTTGACGCCCTGCCCCGGCGAAAAGCCCCCGACCAAAGCAATCGATTTGGCCTTTTCGCGATCGTCAAGGACGCGTGCTGCGCCGATCGGCCCCTGCGAGCCGAATGTCAGGATACCTTTCAGATCGGGATGCGCACGCAGCTGGTCCTGCGTGGTCTTGATGCTCTCATCCAGGCTCTCGGCCACGCCGAAGCGGTCGCCGAGCATCTCCATTTTCGGATATTTCTGCTTCTGATAGGCAATCGCCGCATCGGCCCAGGCATTGTGTAGCGGAACCGTCAGCGAGCCGACATAAACGATATACTTGCCTTGCTCGCCCATTTGCTTGGCGAGCAGGTCCATATGCGCCCGACCATAGCCCTCGATGGTCGTCAGCTCGAAGTCCCAGTCGGCTTCCTTCTGGTTCGGTCCTTCATGGGCAAGCACCTTGATACCGGCGGCGCGCGCACGGCCAAGGACGGGATCGAGAGCTGCGGAATCGTTCGGCACGATACCGATGACGGCGACCTTACGGGCGATCAGGTCCTCGATGGCGCGCACCTGCTGGGCGGCATCGGCCTGCGTCGGCCCGACCATCCAGGCATTGGCCTTATATTCCGGCGCCGCCTTCTTGATGCCGACTTCCATGGCATTGAACCATGGAATGCCGCCGATCTTGACCACAACGCCAACCTGCGGCTCGGCCGCCTGTGCGAGGCCAATCGTGCCGCCAAGGGTGCCGGCGACGACGGCTCCGCCTATTCCGGTGAGTATGGCTCGTCTTGTAACTTCCATTTTTCTCCTCCCAGTTTCACAGGACCCGCCTCCTCAAGCGGGCTCCGCGGCGTCGAACCGCGGATCTCGACGGCGCAGCGCAGGCGCCGCGTAACCGGTTTTCCGGCAGAGCCGGTCATGCGCCGCAACAGCAGCGCCCAAGCCTGTTCGGCCATCTCCTCGACGGGCTGGCGCACGGCCGTAATGCCGGGCGCTACGAGCCGCATCCATTCCATCTCGTCGAAGCTTGCAAAGGCGAGATCATCGGGCACGGATAGCCCGATCTCCGCCATGGTGCGGTAGGTCAGAAGCGTCGTGCCATGATCGAGCGAAAACAGAGCGCCCGGTAGCGGGCGGCGGCGCAGCCGCTCTTCCAGACGCTGCGCCCCGTTGGCATCGTCAATGCCGATCTCCAGCATCTCGACATGCATGCGGCTGACCGCCGCACGCACGCCTTCCCAACGCTCGCGCACATTGGTGATCGAAAGGCTGCTGCCGACGACCAGGCAATCACCATAGCCCTGCCCATCAAGATGAGCGGCGATAGCACCGGCGGCCGGGCCGTTGTCGACCGCGATCAGATCGAAGCCTGCCGCATCCGGTATGCGGTCGGCCAGCACGACCGGCGCGAAAAAGCCGTTTGGCAAACGCTCGGCAAAGGCGCCATCGCAAGGGATGACGATCAGACCGGCTGGACGCCAGGAGCGCATCTTGCGCAGCCGGTCGGCCTCCTCCTCGGCATTATTGCGCGCGGACACAACTACCAGATCGTAATCGTCGAGACGCGCCAGATGCTCCAGCGTCGAGACGAAGGAGGCAAACATCGGATTGGTGAGATCCGGCACGACGACGCCGGCAAGATGCGCCTTGCGCGAACGCAGCCGCGACGCGCCGAGATCGACGACATAGCCAAGCTCGCGCACCGCCTCGTTCACACGCCTGGCAAAATCCGGAGAGACCGTCGGCTTGCCGTTAAGGACGTTCGAAACGGTCGCCACCGAAACACCGGCCCTGTCGGCCACCATCTTGATGGAAGGGGTTCGCGACCTGGACATTTTACCCTCCCTTCAACAATCCTAAATTGATACCACGAAAATTCTGGTGAAACGTTTTATTGTAAGCTATACCAGCATATATGCGGTGTCAACGCGAGCGTTTCCAAGTATAAAACGATTCACGTCTTTTGCGCCGCAGCAAATGTTTTTGCACCCACGAAACCGGGAGGATGATCATGAACAAGCTGGGAGTTCACGCGCTGGTCTGGGAGGCCGGCTGGAGCCGCGACGAATGCGCCCGCGCAATCGCCAACAGCGCCGCAGTGGGTTATGATTTCATCGAAGCGCCGGCGCTCGACCCCAGCCTGATCGACCCCGACTTCACGCGCCGGCAGCTGGAAAAGAACGGCATCGGCATCAACTTTTCGCTCGGCCTCGATTTCGAAACCGACATCTCAAGCGGCGACAAGGAAAAGGGCCGGCGCGGCAAGGAAAAGCTGGAACAGGCGATCGCCGTCTGCCGCGATTGCGGCGGCGAATATATCGGCGGCATCCTGCATTCGGCTTTCGGCAAATATACGGAACCGACGACGGCGGCAGGTGTTGCGCAATCGGTCGATATCCTGCGCCAGGTGGCCGAGACGGCGGCCAAGAGCAACATCACGCTCGTGCTGGAAGTGGTCAACCGCTACGAATCCAACGTTCTCAACACCGCCGCCCAGGCCGTTGAAATGTGCAAGCGCATCGGCATGCCGAACGTGAAGGTGCATCTCGATGTCTATCACATGAACATCGAGGAATCCGATATTCAGGCCGCCATTCTGGAAACCGGCGACTATCTCGGCTATTTCCATACCGGTGATTCCCATCGCGGCTACATGGGCTCTGGCACGATCGATCTTACCGGCGTCTTCAGGGCCCTTGTCCGCTCCGGCTACAAGGGGCCGATCACCTTCGAATCCTTCTCCTCGCGCGTCGTCGGCCAGCCGCTGGAAGGTATTTTAGGCATCTGGCGCAACCTTTGGGACGATGGCCGCGACCTTGCCGAACACGCGCTGATGTATACGAAGGCGCAGCTCAAAGCCGCACAGGAAGCCCAGCGTCAGAGCCAGCAGCGTAGCCGCCTGCCCTGATATTTCTCCCTGCCAGGCTCTCCAGCGCACCGAAGCACCGGTTTCCTTTTCACGAGGGAGCCGCGCCGTCAGGCGGAAACCGGTTTGCTTTGAAGCGGCGATTGATGAACCACGATCCGCGCGTGATAGGGGATGCGTTCATAAAGGTCGATAACATCCTGGTTGACCAAACGAACGCAGCCCGATGACGCGGCCTTGCCGATGGAGCGCCATTCCGGCGAGCCATGCAGACGGTAAAGCGTGTCCTTGCCGTTCTGGAAGATATAGAGCGCGCGAGCGCCCAGCGGGTTCTTGATGCCCGGGTCCATACCGCCATTGGCGACGGAATATTTGGCGAGTTCCGGCTTTCGGGCGATCATGTCGCCCGGAGGCTTCCAGCGCGGCCAATGCTGCCGCCAATGGATGATCCCCTCGCCCTGCCAAGCAAAGCCATCGCGACCGATGCCAACGCCATATCGCATGGCCGTGCCGCCGCGTTCCACGACATAGAGAAATCTCGACGCCGTATCCACGACGACCGTGCCCGGCGCCTCGCCGGTCGGGTCTGGAACGCGCTGGCGATAAAACTTCGGGTCCAGCTTGCGATAAGGCACCGCCGGAATGACATGGCCGCCATCGACCACGGACGCATAGCGCGCTTCAAGTTCAGGATCAGGCGTGATGACGCTCTGACCTTCTGATGCGACCGGGACGACCGGCGGCACGCGAGCCGGAGCAACAATCGGAGTCGGAACCGGCGCCGTGGTGGCACAGCCCGCGAGCGCCGCAGTCACAGAGATCGACCCCAGCATAAAGGCCCGCCGCGAAAGAGTCTTTTCAGTCTTGGTTGACCGCATTCCTATCCCAGTAAGCCCCGCATATTAATATCGCTTCTTTGACCGACGAGGCCGAAAAGGCGCCATGTCTCATCATTGAGTAATGACGACCTCATAGCCTCCCGGGACCCATGATGACAAGTTTACCAATACGATGACGGAGCAAACTCAATCGGCGGCTGTGTGCCAGAAGCCACAGGGATCTTGCATTTTTGCGAGAGTATCAGGCGTTTGCAGCCATGCCGGCGCGCAAACGTCCTGATTGCAGACGCGGCGCCCGCTCGCCGCAACGCTGCGATATGTAGCGGCTAGCGACCGAAGAGAAGGCCAGGCAAGACATTGTAGCCATGTCCAGCCAAATCCTCACGCCGGGCTGCAGGTGGTTTCTAAAGGTTGCACGAAGACTCGGCACCGGATTGATTTTGCTGACGGGATTTACGCTCGTCATGCAAAGTCAGATCCCGTCTTGCCCGTGCGCTCGCGGCCTCGATCGGCCCCATCTTTCCCTGCTCGGCAATGGCGGCCCGCGCCCGCTCGATATCGATCATGTAGTCTCGTGCCAGCGGCAGGGCGGAAACGTTCTTCGTCAGCTGCAATTGCCAGTTCATGTGCCCCATGCGACGGAAGGCGAGTTCGGACCCAACGAGGTAGAACTCGAACATGCGACAGAACCGCTCGTCATAGAGTTTTGCCAGAGTGCTCCTGTTCCTCATGAAGCGATCCCGCCATTGCTCCAGCGTCTTGGCATAATGGAGACGCAGGATTTCGATGTCGGTCGTCCAAAGACCGGATTTCTCGACCACGGACACGACTTCGGAGACCGCCGGCGAATAGCCGCCAGGGAAGATATATTTCGCAATCCATGGATTCGTGCTGCCGGGACCGTCGGACCGGCCAATCGCATGGATGAGCGCAACGCCGTCTTCCTTGAGCACGGCGCGGATCTTGTCGAAGAAGGTCTTGTAATGGTTGATGCCCACATGCTCGAACATGCCAACGGAGACGATGCGGTCGACCGGGCGCGTCCAGGAGCGATAATCCAGCAACTCAAACGTCACCATATGGTCCAGACCGGCGTCCTTTGCGCGGGCCTTTGCAGCCAGCAATTGCTCCTCCGAAAGGGTCAGACCCGTCACGCGCGCGCCGAACTCCTTGGCGAGATAGAGCGCCATGCCGCCCCATCCGCAACCGATGTCCAGAACCTCCAGACCCGGCCGATCCAGCATCAGCTTCGACGCGATATGCCGCTTCTTCTTGAGCTGTGCTTCTTCGAGCGTTTCATCACCGACCGGGAAATAGGCGCAGGAATATTGCCTGTCCTCATCCAGCATCAAAGAATAGAGCCGCGCATCGAGGTCATAGTGATGCGCGACATTGCGCTTCGAGCGACCGGCAAAGTTCAATTGGTCGAGACTTCGGCGCAGCCAGCGGACCTTTTCCATCAGTTTTTCAAAAGGATGGCTTCCGCCTTCCATCATGTTAAGAGCAAGCAAGTCCACCATCTCGTAGAGGTCGCCGGATCCCGGCTCGACTTCGCCGTCCATGTAGGCCTCACCCAGCGCCAGAGCCGGATTGAGGAGCAGATGGCGCTTGGCGCGGGCGGTCTTGATTTTCATTGCGGCGCACGGTTCGGACCCCGTGCCGAAAATGCGTGTGGAACCATCAGGAAAAGTGACCGTGAGCGTTCCGATTTTGATCAGGCGGGAAAGAGCTGCTTCTAGGAACATGACAACTACCTGTTTATCGTTTCCTTGACGGGTGGATCTTAGGTCCTGAGGCGACCAAGAATCCCGTGACGGTATTTCGATGCGGCAAGCGTACTACCTGATTTGGTAGAATATCCAAATCGTTTGCGACATCAAGGTTGCGGCAGCTTGACGATGACAAACTCGAAGTGGTTGCATCGCCATCGGCGGAACTCTTCAGGATATGGCTCGCAGTTGCGCCTATCCGCCGAAGAAAAGTTCGCCGGTTCGTGCCCCAGGGTTGGCAAAGCCATGCTCCGGGCGGGCCTTTGCAAGGGTGTTTCCGTATCCTCCCGCAGCTTGCGAGCGGAATCGACGCGGGCCTATCAACAGCAAGGATCCATCCGAATCGCTTGACTTCGCCTCTCGAGCACAAATCCATGCGGCAAGATGGAGGCTGTGAACGGCGACCGGCCGCAGCCGCGCGCAGGGAACACCGTCAGGCATCCCATGCTGCCCTTGCGCGAGTTTTCGCCACCCCTCAGATATCGAAAGCGCTCGGCAGAACCACGACATCGCGGATCGTCACGTTGCGCGGACGCGTCAGCATGAACATGACGGCATCGGCGACTTCCTTGGGCTCGATCAGGGCGCCGGCTTCCTTGGCCTTTCGCAGGTTTTCCTCCGGCCAATCCGCAAGCAGGGCGCTGATCACGGGGCCTGGAGAAACCGAACCGACGCGAATTCCGCTCTTCAGGAGCTGGCGCCGCATGGTTTGAACGAAGCAGGTCATCGCCCATTTCGAGGGCGAATAGACGGGCTCCCATGGCACCGGCGAATGCCCCGCAACGGAACTCGTGATGATGATATCGCCCGTGCCGCGTTCAATCATGTGCGGCGCGACGGTTCTGACATTCTTGATGACGACATTGACGTTGAGGTTAAGCATCCTGTCGATGGCATCGAGATTGGCGTCCACGAGGTCACCGCCGATATAGGTGCCGGCATTCGCATGGAGAATATCGAGGTGGTCGACCTTCGTGAGAACGCTGTCCAACAACGAGGCGCATTGCTCCGCATCCAGCAGATCGACGGTAAGCGGAACGGCTCGCTCGCCCAGGCGCTCGCACACGGATCGCAAGGCTTGCTCGTCCCGGTCGATGAGAACGACCTTTGCCCCTGCCGCAATCATCGCCTCCGTCGATGCCAGCCCAATCCCCGACGCCGCCCCGGTCACCGCAGCCACTTTTCCCTTCAGTTCGTCCATCCTCTCCTCCTTCGATTGAACAGCTATCGCTTTCCGGCACCACAGGCCGCGTGATAATCCGCCAGGCTACGGGTGACCCGCCATATCAGGACCTGCTCCGGGTCCAGCGGCATATCGGCGAAGTGCCGGGCAGCCGGCATATGCTGCCAGAACAGCGGAAGCGGCACGGTCTGTCCGCGCAGCGCATTGGATAATTTCTCTGTGGCGGATCGAGCTTCCGCCGAGGCCCAATAATAGCGGATGCGGTCGGACAGCGAGTAGTGCCGCAGCCAGCGTCTCTCCCCCTCCGTTCCATGATAGTGCTGGCTCCAGTTTTTCGGATGCGCAAGCATCAGCGCCTCCATCACTGCGTAAAGCGGCCGCTCGCCATAATCCGGTACGAGATCGGACGCGATGAGATCAAGGCCATAAAGGGCTTCACGCAGCACGAAGGTCAGCTCGGGACCGACCTTCAGAATGGGAAACCCATCTTCGACAAGAGCCGCCAAAGGCACCGTGCCCTGGTAATCCGTCGAATGGGCTTCGAAAACGAACTGGGGTTCATCGACAAGCACCGATTTCAGTTCGTCGATCTTACCGCGATCATAGGGGATGACATTGTGATTGCCGAATTCGACACCCGGCTGAACGACCAGCCCGATCGCGCGTGCGAACGCCTCCTGCAATCCTGCCTGCTCAAACACGCGGCGATGGACGTCGATCGTCTTGCGCGCCGCCGAAGCGGCAGTCGGTTCGATGGCGGTCAAAGCGTGATCGGCGCCTCCAGGCGGTGGAACTTCCGTGCCAATCACATAGACCGGCATGGCACCCCCACTCGTCGCCGCAGAGGCCTCGGCCACGGCAGCGAGGCGTGCGGCGCGGCGGGCTGTCGTCTCGTCGTCAAGCGCTACCGGCTCGCCTTTGCAGCCCATCGACGCATCCAGATGAATCTTTCGAAAGCCGGCATCGACATAGGCAGCCACCATTTTTTCCGCCTCGGCCATGGCCTCTTCCGCGGGGCGATCCCGCCAGGGATTTGGCCCAAGATGGTCGCCCCCCAGGACGATCAGCTCTCCCGGACAATCCTCCTCGGTGGCGATGCGCCGAACCAGAGCGGCAAAATCGCTCGGCGTCATGCCCGTGTAGCCGCCCTGGTGATTGACCTGATTGCAGGTCGCTTCGATCAGCACCGTGCTTGAATGCAGGCGCCCATGCCTGAGTGCGGCCCTGAGTACGAGCGGATGTGCCGAGCATACGGATGTGATCCCCATCGGCTGGCCTTCGACCCTGAGCGTCGCCAGTTTACCAAGATGGATCTGCATCAGGAATACCTTTGCGTGGCTGCAATGAACGCGTCGAGCTGCTCCCTGGTGCCGGCGCCCTCCATCGGCCCGACGACGGTGACATTGCGCGCACCGGCTGCAGCCGCATAGGTCAAGGCATCTTTCGCCGACATGCCCATACGCCGGCATGTGAGATAAGCGCCGCCAAAGCAATCGCCGGCGCCGGTGGGATCGACCTCTCGGACGACGAAGGCAGGAGCATCGATACGCTCACCCTGTCTGCCATAATAGGTGGCGCCCTCAGCTCCGCGCTTCAGCACGATCTCCTTGACCCCGATATCGAACAGGCGGCGGATCGCATCGGCCTCGCCTTCGACGCCAGCCGCGCGCTCAAGCTCCTCTCCGGATGGCAGCAACAGATCGGCGGCAGCGATGAGCTCGGCAAACCGCCGTTCAGTGGCCTCGTCGAGCTTGAGTTCCTTACGAATGTTCGGGTCGACCGACAGCGTGCCACCGCGTGCCTTGACGATGCCGACGGCCTTGTCGATCACCTCACGCGCGCTCGGGACCGACAGTGCCGAGCCCATGACATGCAGGTGCCCGGCACGATGGACAAGATTGCCGACGACATCGCTCCAGCCGAAGCGCGCGGCTGCCGACGTCGCGATATTGTAGACGAAATCGCGAGACCCGTCCTTGCGGTAGCGGACGAAGGCGCTGCCCGTCGGATAGTCCGGATCGACCGAAATGGCAGAGATATCGACGCCATCGCCCTCGAGCCTTTCGAGATTCACCCGGCCAAAATCGTCAGCACCGACCGCGCCGATCATCGCCGCGCGCCCACCGAGCCGTCCGCACTGGGAAATGAAGATTGCCGGCGCGCCGCTCGCGAAAGGCCCGATGAGCGGCTGAGCCTCCGTAAAACCATCGCCGACGGTCGTAGCGACGATTTCCACAAGGATTTCCCCGACGCAGACCGTCGGGCCGAGCTGGTCGGGGGCCAGTGCTGAACTCATTGCAATCCCTGCTTTCGATATTTGTGATTCCCAAACCGCCGCACGCGATCCTCACCGCAAGGCACATCGTTTTCCAGCGAAAAGAAGCACCGATGAAACATATATGCGGTCTTTGACGGCCGACCAGAGCTCCGTTTCCATCGACGGGCGGTTCTGCATTCACGATGAATTCAAGCATAATTCCAGAGGCTTCCGGTCCCGACTCTTCGCCGCGGCGCTACAGATCGCGCTTGCGGAGATGGTGAAATGGAACGGGCCAGCCGCCCCTTCAAGCCCTTAACCGGAAAAGTCCGGTTCGCTTACCGAAGGACATCGCATTTTCATATTGACCCGCGCTGCATTCGCATCTTCGATCAGGCGACAGGCAGGAGAAGCAAGAGGACGTTCCGATGAGTTTCGAAGGCAAGAGAGTAATCGTCACCGGTGCAGGCAAGGGTATCGGCCGGGTGACGGCCGAGATGCTCATAAAGCGCGGCGCCCATGTCGTGGCACTGACCAGAAGCGCTGCGGACGTAGCCTCCTTGCGAGACGATCTCGGCTGCGAGGCCATTCAGGTCGATCTTGCCGACGCCGATAGCACTCGGGAGGCAGCGATCGCAGCACTTCCGGCGGATTACCTTGTGAACTGCGCAGGTACGACTGAGCTGCAGTCGTTCCTTGACACCACGGTCGAAGCCTTCGACCGGCTGCATGCGGTCAATACCCGCGCTCCGATGATCGTTGCCCAGGAATTTGCGCGTGCATTGATCGCCAAGAACCTTCCCGGCGCAATCGTCAACGTCTCCTCCATCGCAGCCTTCATCGGCATACAGGATCACGCTGCCTACTGCGCATCGAAGGGAGGGCTCGATGGCTTGACGCGCGTTATGGCCAAGGAATTGGCGCCGAAGGGCATTCGCGTCAACGGCGTGCATCCGACCGTGACGTTGACGCCGATGGCCGTCAAGGCCTGGAGCGATCCCGAGAAGGCGGCACCCATGCGTGACCGCATCCCGGTCGGCCGCTTTGTCGAACCGGCGGAGGTTGCAGAAGTGATCCTGTTCCTGCTTTCCGATGCCGCGGCCATGGTGAACGGCATCTCGATGCCGATCGATGGCGGCTACATGATCGCCTGAAATCACGCCAGCCGCAGCCATACCGCCTTTTCGGCAGCGGGTTTCAGGATGACATTTGGGTTGGCGCGAAAAGGCCGAGGCGACCGCATCTACTGCGCTTGACCAGCCTCGGCTTGAACAGCATCACTCCCCAGGATTTTGAGACCTCGAACGCGATTGAGGTCGCGGCTTCGGGCATCTTTGGGCATGATTAGCCGCAGACCGTGCCCGCCAACCCCTTTCGAACCGCTCGATGCTCTTCATTCCGCTTCCGTTCGTCGTCGCCATTCTGCTCGTTGTTCTCTTCGTTGCGGTCAGAAGCCACGACGCAGGAACCGCGCCCAATTTGCCTTTTCAAGCGCTGATCCTCCTCAGTGCACTGCAGTCCACATTTTCCGGATTGCGATGGGGCTATGCCGTTCAGCCCGTCATGTATGTCATGCCGGTTGCCGCCGCGATGGTGCCGCCGCTTGCCTATCTCGGCGTCTCCAGGCTGGCGCTCAAAAGCGCGCTTTCCTCGCTTCAGCAGATTTGCCTGCATGGGCTCCCGGCAGGCCTTATTATCGTGCTGATCGCAATAAGGCGCGATGCGATCGATATCGCCATTGTCCTTGTCGATATCGGCTATGCGGCCGCAATCCTGCTCCTCATGCGGTCAGGCACGGATGCGCTTCGCCTCGCACCGTTCGAAAATGCCGGTCCGACTTATAGGGCCATCCTTTTTGCTGCCGGCGCTCTTCTTTTGTCGGCGGCGGTGGATATCTTCATCTGGCTGAACTTCGCCTGGGCCAATGGCATATATGCGCTGAAGGTCATTACGTTCGGAAATCTCGTGGGATTGGCCATCCTCGCCATCGCTGCCGCCGCCGCCAGCCGCAGCCATACCCCCATAGACAAGGTGGAAACCGTCCAGCCACCGGAAACTCTTCAGGACACCCAGACGCTTGATGCCGTGCAAGCGTTGATGAAAGACAGGCATGCCTATCGCGATGTCGATCTCAATCTCGACCGGCTGGCGCGCAAACTCGCCATTCCTGCTCGGCAGATTTCCGTCGCCATCAACCGCGCAACGGGCAAGAATGTCTCGCAATATGTCAACGAATATCGGATCGCGGAGGCCTGCATGCTGCTGGTCCAGAGCGAAAAGCCGGTGACGGAAATCATGTTTGATGTCGGCTTTCAGACCAAATCGAACTTCAATCGCGAGTTTCGGCGCGTCACGGATACGACGCCGCTCGAATGGCGCGAAAGGTCGCGCCGGCCTTTCCGTTAACCTTGAGGGCGCAAAAGACTGACTGAATCGCGATCGAGTACGATCCCGAACGCGTTTCAGGTCTCCCCATTCCGGTCGGATGACGATGCTGTCAGGCATGAGCACCATCACCGATCACGACCATCGATTAGCAGCGACGCTCACGTCCCTTTCGCTTGAGCGGCAGCATACGACGCACACCCTGCCGCACAAACGGGCGCGGCGGCCACTCCTCCTCCTAATCTTAACGGCGCTTGCAGCAGCAACAGCAGCCCTACCCATCATCTTCTATCGGTCCGGAACATTCCATCCGTGGGAGGCGCCGGCCGCTGTGATACCGGCTTCGCAGAACGAGCCGCGCGCGACGGAAGCTTCCCGATCGACAGAATGGGCAGATGAAAGGGATTACACGCAAATCACTCCGAGCCGGCGGGGTCCGGCAATCAGCGAGATAACCGGTGCCGGCGCGGTCGTTGCACCACGAACCACGACAATATTTTCCAAATACGAGGCCAGAATCACCGGCGTCGCGGTCGAATTGGGTGATCGCGTTGAAGCCGGCCAGGTTTTGGTCACGCTTGATGACGCCGTCGCCCATATCGCGCTCGAAAAGGCTGAAGCTGTCAGATCCGCCGCGGAACTGGCACTTGCGGCTCGCGACATCGATCTCACGCAGGCGCGGGCATCGCTGGATCGGTTCGAAAGCCTCGCCGGCCGCCATGCTGTGTCAAGGCAGCAACTGGAAGAATCGCAAACAGCCTTCGCTCGCGCATCCAATGCCGTGACGCAGGCCCGGCAGGATGTCGCTACAGCCGAACTCGGCATACGATCAGCCGAGGAGCCGCTGGCGGAACTGGCGATCCGCGCGCCTTTCGCCGGCACGGTCACGCGGCTCAATGCTCATGTCGGCGATACCGTGCTTGCCCGCGCCGACAGCGTGCGCGAAAACCAGAGCCTGCTTGCCATCACCGATACGGCCAGCATGACGATCGACGCCGATGTGGCGGAGACCAACATCGCATCCCTCAGACCGGGCTTGCGAGGCGAAGCCGTGCTCGACGGGTTTCCGGATCGCGCCTTTGCAATCGAAGCGATGCGGATCGCGCCCATAGCCTCGGTCGAAAAGGGCACGATCACGGTCCGATTCGCTCTCATCGATCCGCCGGCGGGCATCCGGCCGAACATGGCCGCCCGTATCCGCATCTCTCTTCCAGACACGATCACCCAGAACAGGGACAGCAAGCCATGACCCATGCCGGCTATATCGAGCTCAAGCAAGTGCGGAAGACCTATCAGATCGGCAAGGAGGATATCCCAATCTTCTCAAGCCTGGATCTTGCCATTCCGCAGGGTGATTTCGTCGCGATCATGGGGCCTTCTGGATCGGGGAAATCGACGCTGCTCAACATGCTGGCCGGCATCGACCGGCCGGATGCCGGAAGTGTCAGCATCGGCGACCATCGCCTCGACTGGATGGGGGAGCGGGCGCTTTCGTCCTGGCGAGCACACAACATCGGCATCGTCTTCCAGTTCTACAATCTGTTGCCGATGCTGACGGCGGCCGAGAATGTCGAGCTGCCGCTCCTGCTGAAACCCCTCGCCAGAAAAGAGCGGCGCGAGCGGGTCGGAAGGGTTCTCGATCTGGTTGGACTTGCCGGCCGGGAAAAGCAATATCCTTCCTCCATGTCCGGCGGACAGCAGCAGCGCGTTGGAATTGCCCGCGCCATCGTTTCCGATCCCGGCCTGCTGCTTTGCGACGAGCCGACCGGTGATCTCGACCGGGCATCTGCCGACGATGTGCTGCGGATGCTCGCTTTTCTCAACCGCGGACTGGGAAAGACCATTGTCATGGTAACCCACGACCCACGGGCCGCGGATGCGGCCAGGCGGACGCTGCATCTCGACAAGGGACAATTCATCGAAGCGGAGAAGGCAGCCTGATGACCTTCCTCGACCTTGCCCGAAAGAATACGTGGCGAAAGCCGATACGCACTGTTCTTCTCATCGTCTGCGTCGCCGTCGCCTTTCTCATTCATGGGCTGACCGCCAGTTTCCTTGCCGGTTCGCAAGGCGCGTCGGCCGCCAGCGACAATATTCTCGGCGTCATGGGTGCGGGCGGGCGCGGACAGACATTGCCGATGGCATACCGCGCCCGCATCGCAGCCGACCCCAATGTCGCCGCGGTCGGCTACATGACGCGCCTGCGCGGCTTCGTCGATGTCGAAAAGAATGTAGTCCCCATCAGCGCCGTCGATCCGGCGCTGCTTATGGAAACCAATGGGGGGGAATTCGGCCTTACTCCGGATCTGCTTGCGGCGATCGATCAGGGTCGGGACCGGGTGCTGGTCGGCAAAGCGCTGGCTGAAGCCGAAGGCTGGTCCGTCGGAGAGCGCATCGCCGTCACCGCCTTCCAGATGTCGAAGCAGGACGGCAGCCGCGATTGGCGCTTCGAGATCGCCGGGATTTTCGAAGGCGAAAGCGCCAGCACCGACACCTACTTCACCATCGCCCGCTATGACTATG
>JBCNPI010000320.1:0-6950 GCA_039593415.1 Rhizobium sp.
CCGCCTCGTTGATCTATGTCGGAATAGGCGTGGCAATGACTGTAATCGCCTATGTCGGCGGCATGAGCCTGCCGATTCTCTGGGGCGTTTTCGCCTTCGTATCCAGCTTCATTCCGTTTCTTGGCGTAACGACCATGACGCTCTCGCTTGCAATCGCGGGCATCGTCACACATTCGGACATCATTTTCGGTCTGGCGCCGGCCATAGCCTTCTTCGGGGTGCATATGGCCGTGGAAAACCTGGTCTTTCCCGCAATCATGGGGCGCCAGTTGGAACTCAATCCCTTTATCGTCTTTGTGGCCATCATCTTCTGGACATGGATGTGGGGCGCCGTCGGCGCCATGCTCGCTCTGCCGCTTTCGCTGATCGTCATGACCGTCATCGACGAGCTTTTCATCGAGGAAAAAGCGCAGCCGCAATTGCCGGGCTAGAGGAATGCTCCGGCGGGATCGGCGATCAGTTCGTCGTGCCGCCGTCACCCTTTTCGGGGATATCCTGCAAGCGAACGAATTGCACACCCTTTGCCTTCATGGCAAGAATGCCTGCCGCAACCCCCTGGCCCGCCGCATGGGTCGGCTGGTTGATATGGGAAATGATGACATCGCCATCCTTGGCGGAGGCATATTGCCTTTCCACCGTCTTGGCCGGCAGCAGCGAGCCGCTGTCGCCATTTACCGAATAGCCGGCGATCCGGTAGCCCATGCCGCGGATCTGGGCGATGGCCGAGGGGCTGTACTTTGCGGTCGCTCCGCGGAACCAGCGCGGCTGCGGTATGCCGGCTGCGACCATCGCATCGGCGCCGCCCTTGACTTCCTGGGCGACCGCCTGCGGCGAACCGGCAGCGGGGATGCCATAAACGCTGGTCGGCATATCGACGGCGGGGATATGGTTCTGACCGTGATTTTCCAACTCGAAAAGATCGGGATGGGCAAGGAACACCGCAAGCGCATCTGGATTAGTGCGCAGCCAGCGCGCCGTGACGAAGATCGTCGCCGGGATGCGCTGATCGACAAGCGTGCTCAAGATGCGGGGATCCGTCTTGCCCATGCAAGCATCGAAGGTGAGCGCAATGCGAGGCGCGCCCTTGCCCGCGCGGCCGACGTGCAGATGCGGCTCGAGGAGCTTGACGGTCGATGCCGGCGCTTTCGGCGGCAGTTGCGGCCAACCGGCGGGCGGCTGCTCCGGCTGGGCGGCGAAGGCTGCGCTCGCGGCAAGCAGAATCATGGATGTCAGCAACAGGCGTTTCATCGGGCGGCCACCGGATCGATCAAGCAAATGAAATCTGGCGGCAGGAGATGTTGCCATCCCAACCGCAATCCCCGCCATCATCCGGTAACACGCCGGAAATATGGCAGACCGGCGGCAGCATGCCATTTCACATCACAAATACGTCAGGCATTAAAGCTGCAAAGTGTGGCTTCAACCCGACCGTGTCTATGCTACGATTGATATGAGATCAGCGTAGCACTATCTGCGTATTTTTCCGTGCTCCCAAAGAGAGACATGCATGAGTCGCGATCCCTATGAAGTTTTGGGCGTAAAGCGGGACGCCCCGCAAAAGGACATTCAAAGCGCCTATCGCAAGCTTGCCAAGAAGCTGCATCCCGACCTCAACCCTGGCGACAAGCAGGCCGAGGACAAGTTCAAGGAGGTCTCGGCCGCCTACGGCATTCTCGGCGACGAGGAGAAGCGCGGACGGTTCGACCGCGGCGAAATCGACAGCAGCGGTGCCGAGCAGGCGCCGCGCAACTACTACCGCGATTATGCGGCAGGGGAAGGCCAGCGCGGCCCCTATCAGAATGCGGGCGGCTTTGCCGATTTCGGCGATGCCGACGATATATTTTCCAGCTTCTTCTCGCGGCGTAGCCGAGGCCAATCGCAAATGCAGGGTCAAGACCGTCACTACACGATGGAGGTCGATTTTCTCGACGCCATCAACGGCGCCAAGAAGCAGATCAGCCTGCCGGACGGGCCGGCACTGGACGTTCAAATCCCGCCGGGCACGCGCGACGGGCAGACGCTTCGCCTGAAGGGCAAGGGCGATCCAGGTTTCAACGGCGGCAAACCGGGAGATGCGCTGATTGCGGTGAATGTCCGCCCTCACCGTTTCTATACCCGCGATGGCGACGATATCCGTATGGAGTTACCGATTTCGCTGAGTGAGGCAGTGCTCGGCGGCAAGATCCGGGTTCCGACACCCTCGGGTGCCGTCACCGTGACGCTGCCGCCAAACTCCAATACGGGCAAGGTGCTGCGTTTGAAGGGCAAGGGGGCACCGGTGCGCGGCAAGGACAATGGCGACGCCTATGTCTCGCTGAAGATCGTCCTGCCAGATGCGCCGGACGCCGAGCTGACGCGCTTCGTTTCCGAATGGGAAGCTGGCAAAGCGCAAGATCCCAGAAAGACCATGGGAGGATAAGCGATGAACGAGAGCGAGTTTCGACTGCATCTCCGGATCGAAACCACGGTCCTGGAAGTCTGGATATCGGAGGGCTGGGTCGTGCCCGAAATCACCGATCAGGGGCGGAACTTTCGCGAGGCCGATATCGCGCGCGGCCAGCTCATTCTCGATCTGAGCAGAGCGATGGGCGTCAATGAGCCGGGCGTCGATGTCGTCATGGATCTGGTGGACCAGCTTCACAGCCTCAGAGCGACGCTGCGCGACCTGACGGACGCCGTGTGCCGGCAGCCCTCCGATGTGCAGGACCACATCCTGTCGGAGCTTACCCGCGTGGAAGCGCTGAGACGGCGATAGGCCCGTAAGACCTCGGATAGGCTGCGTCGGACAGACCTGTCGCCCCTAATCTCGTCTCCGGGACAGCCCGGAGCGCTCAATCGTAGAGATAATGCTCCTGCCAGGCGTCGCGCGGAACCTTGTCGCCGATCTGGTAGCTCAGATCGCGGACATGGATATGCTGCGGCCCGGTCACACACGCATATGATAGGTGATACCAGTCACCCTTGCTGCGGAAGACTGCACCGGGCGCATTCATCGCGTCCGGCTTCATATCCGGATCGCCGAATGTGTAGGCGATCACCTTGTCCGGCTTGAAACCCGTCTTATCCGTACCGATCCGCTTCATGGCCTCGGCGTCGCACGCCTGCTCCATCCGTTCCGACGGATCGAGCTTCTCCAACTGCTTCTTGATAGCCGCATCGACGGCGAAGGCGGAGGTGGCGGCGCTAACCAATGGAATCAGGATGGCGAAGAGTTTCAGCATGAAGACCGGTCCCTTGCATTGTTTTGGATTTGAGTGCGTCCACTCTATCGGGGAAGGCCTTGACCGCCTTCATGTCGACGCACTGTATGCCGACTTCGGTAAAGAATGTGGTCTCATCAAGGCAGCGCCTCAATCCGGTCTCCCGCAAGCTGCCTGTTCGGATGAAGCTAACCTTCGCTGCTTGCATGAAGCTTGAGGAACAGACTTGCCGCTTGAACCTCACCTCGCTGCCCTCTATTTCTCTCTTCACTTCACATCCGACTTTCACATCAAAGAAAGCGCCCCTCGTGTCAGTTTTCAAGAATCTTCCCACCCCGCCTGCCGCTCCGAAGAAACCATTTACGGATACACGTCACGGCATTACCCGCACCGACGATTATGCCTGGCTGCGGGCCGACAACTGGCAGGCGATGTTCAAGGACCCCTCGATCCTGGCGCCGGAAATCCGGTCGCATCTGGAGGCCGAGAATGCCTATATGAACGCTGCGATGGCGGATACAAAGGAGCTGCAGAAGGTTCTCTTCGGCGAGATGAAGGGCCGCATCAAGGAAGACGACAGCTCGATACCGATGAAGGATGGCCCTTACGCTTACGGCACACTTTTCGTTACCGGCGGCGAGCAGCCTCACTTCTTCCGCGAACCGCGCAACGGGGGCGAACGCAGGCTGCTGCTGAATGGCGACAAGGAGAATGAAGGAAAATCCTATTTCCGCCTTTCCGGCCTCGATCATTCCTCCGACCACAGCCACGGCATCTGGGGCTATGACGACAAGGGTTCTGAATATTTCACACTGAAGATCCGCAATTTCGAGACCGGCGAAGATCTGCCCGACGTGATCGAGAATACCGGCGGCGACGCCGTCTGGGCACCCGATGGCAAGAGCTTCTTCTACACGCTGCAGGACGAGAACCACCGCCCCTCGAAGATCTTCCATCACATCATCGGCACACCGCAGTCGGACGACCGGCTTGTCTATGAGGAGGAGGACCCGGGCTTCTTTATGGGCGTCGGCGGCTCGCTGCTCGACGACTACATCTTCATCGATATCCACGATCACGAAACCAGCGAATACCGCATCATCCCGACCTCGGATCTCACCGCCGAACCAAAGATCGTGGCCGAGCGCGAAACCGAGATCGAATATGAGATCGTCGAAGGCGGTGACGTCTTCTACATTCTCACCAATGACGGCGGCGCCAAGGATTTCAAGATCATGGAAGCGCCGGCGGAGAAGCCGGGCAAGGAGAACTGGCGCGAGCTCGTACCCCACAAGCCGGGTACCCTGATCCTCAGCCATCTCGCCTATGCGCGCCATCTCCTCTGGCTGGAGCGCAAGGACGGCCTGCCGCGCATCGTGATACGCGACCGCCGCACGGGTGAGGAACATGCGATCGCCTTCGAAGAGGAGGCCTATGCGCTCGGCCTGCAGGGTGCGGCGGAATACGACACGGATGTCATCCGCTTCTCCTATTCCTCGATGACAACGCCGAGCCAGCTCTACGACTACAATATGGTAACTCGTGAGCGCACCCTCCTGAAGACGCAGGAAGTGCCTTCCGGCCACAATGCGTCTGATTATGTGACGCGCCGCGTCTTCGCCCCGGCCTGGGATGGAGAAAAGGTGCCGGTGACACTGCTTTATCGCAAGGACACGCCGCTCGACGGCTCAGCCCCTTGCCTTCTCTATGGCTACGGCGCCTATGGCGTCACCATTCCGGCCGGCTTCAACACCAATTGCCTGTCGCTCGCCGATCGCGGCTTCGTCTATGCCATCGCCCATATCCGCGGCGGCAAGGACAAGGGCTTTGCCTGGTACGAAGACGGTAAGATGGAGAAGAAAACCAATACCTTCAAGGACTTCATCGCAGCGGCCGACTATTTGAATCAGGAGAAGTTCACCTCTTACGCGAAGATCATCGCCGAGGGCGGATCGGCCGGCGGCATGCTCATGGGTGCCGTCGCCAACATGGCGCCTGAGAAATTCGCCGGCATCATCGCCGCTGTGCCCTTCGTCGACGTGCTCAACACCATGCTCGATGACACGCTGCCACTGACCCCTCCGGAATGGCCGGAATGGGGCAACCCGATCGAGAGCAAGCAAGAGTACGAGCAGATTGCCGCCTACAGCCCCTATGACAATGTCGGCGAGAAGCCCTATCCCCCGATCCTCGCACTCGGCGGCCTCACCGACCCGCGCGTCACCTATTGGGAACCGGCCAAGTGGGTCGCCAAGCTTCGCGACAAGACGACGAGCGACGCACCCATTCTGCTGAAGACGAACATGGATGCCGGCCATGGCGGTGCTTCCGGCCGCTTCCAGCGCCTGGAGGAAGTGGCGTTCGAATATGCCTTCGCCGTCAAGGTCGCCGAGAAGATGTAGGCCGAACGGCGGAGGGAAAGATGACCGTCTTCGTTGCTCTGCTGCGTGCCGTCAATGTCGGCGGCACCGGCATGCTCCCCATGGCCGATCTCAGAGCACTCTGTGAGGAGATCGGCTTCAAGGATGTGAAGACCTACATCCAGAGCGGCAACGTCGTCTTCCGCGCCGAAGCGGATGAGACAACGGTGCAGGCCCGGCTTGAAAAGGCGCTAGCGGCCAAGATGGGCAAGTCTCCGGGCGTGATTCTGCGGAGCAGCGAGACTCTGGAAAGGGCAGCGGAACACTCGCCCTTCCCGCATGCCAAGCCGAACTATCTGTTGGTGAGCTTCCTGCAAGATCCGGCTCCGGAGGATGCGCTCACCAAGCTCGTCGCACCCGGCGGCGAGGAAGTGCATATCGCCGGCCGTGAAATCTATGTGCACTACCCAGATGGCTCCGGACGCTCGAAACTGAAGCTGCCGATTCTGAAGGCGGGGACATCAAGAAATCTCAATACGGTGCGCAAGCTTGCGGAGATGGCGCGGGAGCTGGAGGAGAGCGGACTTTGAAATCGGCAACAGCAAAGCCGATCATGATATCCGCCTTGCACCTCCCACGCACCAGCCCTACCTTAGGAGCATGAGCTCTCCTCTTCACGATGATATCGCGCTTCGGGCGCCGCCGGTCGCCTTCGACAACAGCTATGCACGCCTGCCGCCGCAGTTCTTTGCGGACCAGGCGCCGACGCCGGTCGTTGCGCCGAAGCTGATCAAGTTCAACGAGGCGCTGGCAAGCGAACTCGGACTCGACGTGGATATCTTGAAGCAAAATGCGGCGGCTATCTTTTCAGGGAACGAGCTTCTGCCGGGATCGCAGCCGATTGCCATGGCCTATGCCGGCCATCAGTTCGGCAATTTCGTTCCGCAGCTCGGCGACGGACGCGCGATCCTCCTCGGCGAGGTGAAGAATCGCAACGGCCGGCGCCGCGACATCCAGCTCAAGGGGTCGGGGCCTACGCCGTTTTCCCGCCGCGGCGACGGCCGCGCAGCACTCGGCCCCGTTCTACGCGAATATATCGTCAGCGAGGCCATGCATGCGCTTGGCATTCCGACGACGCGGGCGCTTGCTGCCGTGATATCAGGAGAACCTGTTTATCGCGAGGAAGTGCTGCCGGGCGCGGTGTTTACTCGGGTGGCGGCGAGCCATATCCGCGTCGGCACCTTCCAGTTCTTTGCGGCGCGGGGCGATACGGAGAGCGTGCGGACCCTGGCGGATCATGTCATTGCCCGGCACTATCCCGAAATCAGAGACCGCAAGAACCCTTATCTTGCACTGCTCGAAGCCGTGGCCGATCGGCAAGCTTCATTGA
>JBCNPI010000321.1:0-6932 GCA_039593415.1 Rhizobium sp.
TGCGGATTTCATTAAATTGGGACAGCAGTTTCAGAAAGTCGCGGACAAGCGTTTCGCTAAGTCGCGGACAACGGATGCGATCGAGTTCCGGTTGCCTTATTGCTGTTACGGGTGATTGATTTCGGTTATTTCGCCACCGGTCAAGATCGGCGGTGTTTTTCGTTTCCGCATGCTGTCACCTTCGAGCGTTATGCGGTGTGCGTTGTGGACAATACGGTCTAAAATCGCATCAGCCAAAGTGGCCTCTCCAATCATTTCGTGCCAGGCAGCCACGGGAAGCTGAGCCGTGATCAGGGTCGACTTCCGCCGATATCTTTCTTCGAAGATTTCCAGCAGGTCGAGGCGCTGTCGGTCGTTCAAGGTATGAGTTCCCCAGTCATCCAGCACCAGCAGCTGAACGCGTGCGAGCTTGTCGACGAGGCGCGGAAAGCGTCCATCAAGCCGTGCAAGTGCAAGATCCTCAAACAGCCGGGGCATGCGAACGTAGAGCACGGAATAGTCGAGGCGGGCCGCCTGTCGTGCGAAGGCGCAAGCAATCCATGTTTTTCCGGTGCCCGTTTGGCCAGTCAGAATTAGATTCTCGTTTGCCTTCAGCCATGCACCTTGTGCCAGGGAAAGGACGTTCCGGCGGTCAAGGCCGCGGTGGGCGCTAAAATCGATGTCTTCGATTGAGGCATTGGCAAAACGAAGCTTTGCCGCTGCCAACCGATTGGTCAGCCGTTTGTCTGTTCTCATGGCAATCTCGCGATCGAGCATCAGACCAAGGCGTTCGTCGAAGCTAAGATCATTTCCATGAACCTGTTCGCTAAGCTCGCGATAGGCAGTCGCCATCCCGGCAAGGCCAAGGGCGTTCATCTGGTCGATAGTTGGGTGTGTCAGCATCTGGGTTCCTTTCTCATTGGTAGTAGGTTTTGCCGCGGATATTGCCGTGCGCCGGCGCCGGCTTGACGGCCTCACTCATAGGTGGGGCTTGGTCGAGGCCGGATTTGAGGATGTTGGCGACGGACGAGTAGCTCAGGGCGTTGATGATCAGCGCACGCTCGCAGGCCAGTTCCAGGCGCTCGGATTTGTAGCGCCGCGCCAGCGAAAGAACCCCTTGTGCAGATCGGTAGCCTTGCTCCGGATGCGGGCGGTCGCTCAGCAAACGCTCGATGAAGATCGCCGTATTGCTCCCGACTTTTGCCGCTTCCCTGCGCAAGGTGTTGGGTGTCGTATTCGCATAGCGCTGGTGCGCCTTCGGCATATGCTCATTGACGGTAATATGACCGGAGCGCTGAGAGCTGCGGATATGGCTGGCAACGCGCTTATGATCAACGAAGATCTCAACAGCGCGATACGTCAGCCTGACATCGACCCGCCGGCCGATGAGACCGTGCGGAACCGAATAAAAGCACTTGTCGACTTCGACGTGGTAATCGGGATGGACCTTCGCGACCTTCCACTCTGCATATTCGAATGGCGTGGCGGGCAGCGGTTTGAGCTCGGAGCGCTCGACTTCATCGAACAAAGCGCGCCGAGACTTGCCATATCGCCGCATGGTGCGGTTGTTGAGGTCCTCGATCAAAGCGCTAATGCGGATATTGAGATCAGCGAGGCTGAAGAAGCGGTCGTTTCGAAGTCTAGCCAGAACCCATCTCTCAACGATTAAAACCGTCCCTTCGGCGGATGGTTTGTCACGCGGACGACCCGGTCGTGCTGGAACTACCGTTGTGTCGTAATGCTCGGCAAAGGCGGCAAACGTCGCATTCAATGTCGGCTCGAACCAGAGAGCTTTTGCTACGGCAGATCTGAGGTTGTCGCAGATCGTTGTCTTCGTCACGCCCCCGAAGTAACTGAAGGCCCGTTGGTTTGCCTCGATCCAATCAGGCAGCTTTTGACTGAGGCTCGCGTAGGCGAACGTCAATTGCGACGCGCTCAGTACCGCAACGTAAATCTGCGCCGCGTGGATCTCGCCCGTCAGCGGGTCGACGATCGGAATCGTATGGCCGGCATAATCACATTCCATCGCAACACCAGCAACATGCCGGCTGCGATAGGTGGGTTTGACGCGGCTTTCATATTCGGCAAAGCGGCAGCAAAACCAGGTGTAGCCATATCCGTCCGGATGGGTCTCACGGTATTCTTGCCACAGCAAATTCAGCGTCACGCCTTTGCGCTTCAGTTCGCTGGCAATCTTCGGCCAATTCGGCTCATCGGTGTCGCGCGGAGGTCGTCCCATCCGGCGGAATAGTCGCTGCTCGAGAACGTCGTCGTCGTCCAGGCCAGGTGGCAGCGGCCACACGGCAAGCCCGGCTTCTCGAGCCCGCAGCAAATACGTCGAGACCGACGTCTTGCTCATCTGCAGCCGTTCAGAAACGGCACGTATCGACAATTCCTGCTCAAACGTCAGCCGCAGTATCGATCGGATGTCCTTCACGTCAGTATGTCTCGCTTGCTTCCGTCTGGGCATCATGTCCTCGCTTAAAACACGAGGACAAATTGCCAGATCGGCGCTCACGAAAATCGATCTAAATCCGCCGCATATCTTGTCCGCGACTTACCGAAATCGCTGTCCCGGACTTACTGAAATCGGTGTCCGCGACTTACTGAAATCCTTGTCCCGAACTTTGTGAAACCCGCAGTCGAGCTCAAAAAGCCAGGCGTCACCCTGCTCATCCTGTGGGAGGAGTATCGTGGCTCGCACCCCGAGGGTTACGGCTATTCCCGCTTTTGTGAGCTTTTTAGAGGCTTCGAGCAGCGGCTTTCACCGACGATGCGCCAGGAGCATGCGGCCGGCGACAAGGTCTTCGTCGACTATTCCGGCAAGAGGATCCCGATCGTTGATCGCAAGACTGGCGAGATCCGCGAGGCGGAGATCTTCGTGGCGGTGCTCGGTGCGTCCAGCTTCACCTATGCGGAGGCGACCTGGACGCAAACGCTCCCCGACTGGATCGGCTCGCATGTCCGGATGTTCCATTTTTTTGGAGGCGTCCCGCGGCTGATCGTCCCTGACAATCTGAAGTCGGGCGTCAGTCGCGCCAGCTTTTACGATCCCGAGATCAACCGCAGTTACGGCATGATGGCCTCCCATTATGGCGTCGGCGTTCTTCCGGCACGGCCGCGACGCCCGAAGGACAAATCGAAAGTTGAGAACGGAGTCCGCTTTGCCCAGACCTGCATTTTGGGGCGTCTGCGCAATCACACTTTCTTCTCGCTGGCTGAAGCCAACGCCGCCATTGGCCAGGCTCTCGATCGCATCAATGATCACGTCATGCGCCGATTGGGCGTCAGCCGCCGCCAATTGTTTGAGAGTGTCGAACGTGCCGCGCTCGCCGGCCTTCCGGGCGAAGACTACGAATTCGCCGAATGGCGTTTGGTTCGCGTATCGACCGATTACCATGTCGAGTTCAAAACCTTCCTCTATTCCGTGCCGCATAATCTTATTCGCCAGCAGGTCGATCTGAGGGCGACGGCACGCACCATCGAGATCTTCCACCGCGGCAAGCGCGTCGCCGTGCATCAGCGCCGCTATGGCGGCCCGCGTCATGGAACAGATCCGGATCACATGCCCAGCTCTCACAGGCGCTATGCCGAATGGACACCGGATCGCTTTCGACGCTGGGGTGCATCCATCGGTCCCCAGACAGAAGGATTGATCATCGCAATCCTCGCCAGTCGCCCCCATCCCGAACAGGGCTTTCGAACATGCCTGGGTGTGCTTCGCCTGTTTCGCGATATCGAACGCAATCGAGCCGAAGCCGTATCAGCACGCGCCGTCGAGATCGGTGGGCTGAACTGCAAGAGCATTGCTTCGCTGCTGGCCAACCACAGAGCCGCCCGCCATTCCACCGAACCGACCGCCATTGTCGATCATGCCAATCTGCGTGGCCCTGATTACTTTCATTGAGGAGACACACCAATGCTGACCAATCCCACCATCGATATGCTGCGCGAACTTGGCCTTCACGGGATGGCCACGGCCTTCCAGGAGCTCGACGCACAATCAGAGGCGCGCGGCCTCGAGCATGGAGAATGGCTTGCCATCCTGCTCGAACGGGAGGCTACCATGCGTCGCCAGAAGCGCTTCGAAACCCGCGCCAGAGCTGCCAAGCTGCGTCATGATGCGCAGATCGAGAATGCCGACTTTCGAGCCGCACGTGGTCTCGACCGCAACCTGTTCATGAACCTTGCCGGCTGCGACTGGATCCGCAAGCATCACAGCCTCCTCATCACCGGGCCGGCCGGCGTCGGCAAGAGCTGGCTTGCCTGCGCACTCGGCCATAAGGCATGCCGCGAGGATTTCTCCGTCGCCTATCATCGCGTTCCCAGGCTGTTTGCCACGCTCGCGCTGGCAAGGGGCGACGGCAGATATGGCCGTATCCTCAAATCGCTGGCCAAGACCGACCTGCTGATCCTCGACGACTGGGGACCGGAAAAACTCAACGATGATCAGCGGCGCGATCTCCTCGAGATCATCGAAGACCGCTATGAGCGGCGATCGACGATCGTCACCAGTCAGGTGCCGCTGGATCGCTGGTGGGAAATTATTGCAAATCCTACGCTCGCCGATGCCATATTGGACCGCCTCGTTCACAACGCCTATCGCATCGATCTCGCCGGCGAAAGCATGCGAAAACAGCGCGCCCCGGCGCTGCCTGAAACACCGCAAGCTTGACCTGAAGCAAAACCCGATCCAAACATCAAACAGACCCAGGATCAGTCCGAGAAATGGCCGGCTTCAAATCGGAACGCCGGCCGGAATGAAATCGGAATGACTGGCCGGCTTCAAATCGGAATCGATGGCCGGCTTCATCGGAATACGCACCATATCAGGCTCCACGTTTTCTGAAGTGGTATGGCACATCCTGTTCAGTGAACAGTAATTCTTTCTCGATCTATTTCGTTTTTCACAACTAAAGCTGCTTATTGAGAGAGTTGCGCCAACCCAGAACTGATTAGCGCGAAATTGCTCGAAAAATGGCAAGCGCGTTGGGCGCCGTCTGCTTTACGACTCCTAATAAAATAATATCAATCGCTTACTATAAATCTGAGTTTAGTTTCCAGAAGCCGCGCTGTCCTGCAGATGCGATCACGCCTTTCTCCTTCAAGCGATGAAGATGGGTGCGAAACGTCGTGGCCTTAAGCTGGAAGTCGACATGCATCGCTTCCATCAAGAGTGCCTTTGAGCCGAGTGGCTTCGGGCTGTTTCGAAGCGCATCGAGTACGCGATTTTCGATCATGATCCGCGTTACGCTATTTTTGCGGTTGACGTCGGTCAGCCCTGAGACTTCCCGGCGCGCCTTCATCAGCTGGCGCTGCAGGGCTAATTTTTCGGCTGTCAGGTCCCTGATTCGTGCGTCGATTTCCTCAATCTCCCGCTGGAGACGTTGCTCAAAATAGGTGGAGAGGGCGTTGTTCATTGTTGTTTCACTTTTAGTTTTGAAACGAAACTATCGCCTCGTATCACGAAATTATCAATATAAACATGGTTTTTTGTTCCTTTGACAGCAGCCTTTAAATATGGTAGCAACAAGCAAACTTGTCTTGTTGCTACCATATTTCAGTACGTGATCCAATTTTTTTGTTGCAGTAGGAATCGTCTTGCCCCATATAGAGGAAGACACGGCCGGCCCCTCTGCAATTAGTGCTTGCGCTTTCTGTACGGGTCGGTCTTCATTTGCATATGGCTCCATATGCGAAACCCTACCTCACGTTGGATCAGCAAGTCGCCCTATTAGTCTCCAGGGGCATGACTATCACTGATGTCGGCAAGGCAAAAGCCTGCTTGGCCCGCATAGGGTATTATCGTCTTAGCGCCTATTGGTATCCCTTTCGAAAATCTCAAACAGTCGTCGATGCCACCTCTGGAAGGTCCACGACAACTGTTCTTGACGACTTCAAAGGCGACACCGACTTTCCGACCATTCACGGCCTGTATATTTTCGACAAGAACCTGCGCCTACTCGTCCTGGATGCCTTAGAGCGCATTGAAGTGGCCGTGAGAACAGACATAGCGCTTCTGTTGGGTCGAAAAGATCCGTGGGCACATCGCAATCCACGTCTACTGCATGGTAACTTTGCTCGTCGCCCAAAACCTGGTAGCGCGAACACTCGTCACCAGGAATGGCTCAACCGACAGGACAAAAAATTTCTGGATTCCCGAGAGGATTTTGCAAAGCACTTCAAGACCAAATATGCTGGCGTACATCCTCCGATCTGGATTGACGTAGAACTATGGGATTTCGGCTCGTTGTCGCACCTCTTTGGCGGCTTAACGATAGCGGACCAAGATCAGATTGCCACGGCGTATGGGTTACCCAGCGGTCAGATATTAAAAACTTGGCTTCATTGCCTGAATGACGTGCGAAACGTGTGTGCCCATCATTCTCGCCTATGGAACAAGCCACTTGTCAATCAGCCGACCTGGCCCGCGACGGGTGTCACCCCGATGTTAGATCATGTCACCGTAACGCCCATCAGCCCGACACGTTTATATGCCGCCCTCGTTATTCTCAATTGGATGTTGAGGGTTATCAATCCGACCAGTAGTTGGCGGACGCGGTTGATTGCGCACGCCGACACGATGCCCGTCAGCAAATATCTAAGTTTAAATAGCGCGGGTTTTCCGTTCACCTGGAAGGCGGAGGCGATCTGGTTGTAAGCCAGACTGAACGCAAAATCTAGCAAACGTGGTTTCTGCCAATTGGGGTTCGCAATGGTTGGTCTGGTCGAGGAAATTCAGGCAGACGCACTTAATGACAGCATTCCCGTTTCGACTTTGTTGCGGAAGGTCAAAGTTGCCGCCGTTAAGTTGAGGCTCGCAGCGGTCGAAAAATGGGTGGAAATGGAGCTGAACGGCTATGTCGGCGATCTCCCAGAATATCGGAAATTGACGGGACAGCCAAAGGCGTACAATCCAATCAGAGGCCAATGGATTCCGATCATCGATCCAG
>JBCNPI010000322.1:0-6917 GCA_039593415.1 Rhizobium sp.
GATCAGCAGGCGACGGATATCGTGCTGACGCCGGCCGCGTGTTATCCGCTATATCCGACGGTTGCCAAGCGCGGCGCCATTCCGGAAAACGGCGCACTCTATGATCTCCAGTCCTACTGCTTCCGCCACGAGCCCTCCAAGGACCCGGCCCGCCAGCAGCTGTTCCGCATGCGCGAATATGTCTGCATGGGCAGCGAAAAGCATGTGACGGATTTCCGTCAGAGCTGGATGGACCGCGGTGTCGAGATGATGAAGGCCGTTGGCCTCGATGTGACCATCGATGTCGCCAACGATCCTTTCTTCGGCCGCGCCGGTAAGATGCTTGCCAACAATCAGCGCGACCAGAACCTGAAGTTCGAGCTGCTGATCCCGATCACCTCGACCGCCAAGCCGACCGCCTGCATGAGCTTCAACTACCACCAGGATGCCTTCGGCACGAAATGGGGCCTGAACTTTGCCGATGGCAGCGTCGTGCACACGGCCTGCGTCGGCTTCGGCCTGGAGCGCATTGCGCTGGCGCTGTTCCATACCCACGGTCTCGACACCAAGCAATGGCCCGAGAGCGTGCGCAAGGCGCTGTGGGGCTGATCGCACCCATGGCTTCCTTGTTTCAGGGATTGGATCCCGCCGACTATAAGCCGCATGCGCTGCATGACAGCGAGCGCATGTGGCCGGAGACGAATTGCTATGTCGATCTCTGGATCGAGGTGCTTTCGAGCTTGAAGCTGCCGCCGGAAGCCATGCTCGGCTTCACGCTGATGCAGGATTTCGAGGGCGACCAATTCACCTTCTTCAAGGTGCCGCTCGAAGATCTGGAAGCGCTCTATGGCGTGCGCTGCACCGAGCTTGCAATCTACGACAAGGTACAGAACCATGTCGCCGAGCAGATCGGCCGTGGCCGGCTCTGCCTGGTGGAGATGGATTCCTTCTTCATGCCGGACACCCAGGGTGTCGGCTATCGCCGCGAGCATGGCAAGACGACGGTGGCGATCAACCGGCTCGACATGGAAGGCCGCACGCTAGACTACTTCCACAATGGCGGGTTCTTCCGCCTGTCGGGCGAGGATTTCGACGGACTGTTCCAGCTTCATCTGACGGATGAGGATCTGCCCTTCCTGCCCTACACCGAATTTGCGAAGCTTCCGAAGAGCGCGCGCGCCGAAGCCGCGATCCGTGAAACGGCGCGGCAGCTTCTGTCCTTCCATTTCCGCCGCCGCCCGAATGCCAATCCGATCCGCGCTTTCGCCGAGATTTTCCCGACGCAGGTGGAAGCGGTCGCCGAACGGCCTTTCGGCTTCTTCCATAAATATGCTTTCAACACGCTACGTCAGCTCGGTGCCAATTTCGAGCTTGCCGGCAGCCATTTCGATTGGCTCGCGGCCGATCTCGGCAATGCGGCCGGCGAAGCACGGAAAATTTCCGAGACCGCAAAATCGGTGCAGTTCCAGCTTGCCCGCGCCATTACGCGCAAGAAATTCGAGCCGTTGCGCACGGCCCTTGATCCTGCCGCCGATGCGTGGGATTCCATGATGGGTGAACTCGAACGGAAGCTTTGATCGGCTTTCGTTCGGTTGCGGTAGGGCTGGGTCATTTCTGAAAATATTGGGGCGGGGACAATCCCCGAAGATGTCATGGGCGGGCGCTTGGCGGATCTCGGCGGTGGAATGCGGCTGAGCGAGGGCTGGAATCTGGTGTTGACGGATGCAGGCACCTGCATCTCGCCCTCCGATGTGCCACTGACCTCTGGTTTCATTCCGGCGCCCGTACCGGGCACGGTGGCGGAGGCGCTGGAAAAGGCTGGGCGTTTCGACCGGACGAAGCCGCACCCGCTTCACGATCGGGATGCCTGGTACATCTGTCGTTTGGTGGATGCGGAGGCTGGCGAGGCGGTTTTGCGGCTTGAGGGACTCGCGACGCTTTGCGAAGTCTTCCTCAATGGCCAGAAAATCCTTGTATGCGAAAGCATGTTCGAGGCGCATGACGTCGACGTTACCCTGCTTGGCGGCGACGAACTGGCGCTCTGCTTCCGCGCACTGGAGCCGAAGCTCTCGGAACCGGGGCCTCGCGCCCGCTGGCGGCCGCAGATGATTACGCCACAGGGCTTGCGGATGGTCCGCACGACGCTGCTCGGCCATATGCCCGGCTGGTGCCCCGAGGTTCAGGCCGTCGGTCCGTGGCGGCCGATTTCGCTGCTGCGTTCGAGTGCGCCTGCTATTCGTGATCTCTCGTTGCGGTCGGACCTGTTCGAGAATGGCGAAGGCAGGCTCTATGCCTCGCTTTCGATAGAAGGTGATATCAACGAGCTGCTTTTGCGATGCGGGGGGGCGGAACAGGCATTCGAGAAGGATGGTGCCGGCCGCTATACGGCAATCCTGAAAATCCCGGATGTAGCGCCGTGGTGGCCGCATACGCATGGTACGCCGCAGCTCCATGATGTCACGCTCGTCGTCGATGGCGTGGAGCATGCGCTCGGGCAGACCGGTTTTCGCCGGCTGTCGGTGGATCGCGGTGCCGATGGGCAGGATTTCGCCCTGATGGTCAATGGCGAGCGGATTTTCTGCCGGGGTGCCGTGTGGACCACCGCCGATATCGTGCGCCTGCCCGGCGGCCGCGACGATTACCAGCGCTGGCTGCGGCTGGCGGCCGAGGCCGGCATGAACATGATCCGCATCGGCGGCACCATGGCTTACGAGACACCGGAGTTCTTCCGCCTCTGCGACGAACTTGGCCTGATGGTCTGGCAGGATTTCATGTTCGCCAATTTCGATTATCCGAAGAACGACAAGGCTTTCAATGCCCATGTCGAAACGGAGGTTTCGCAGTTTCTGAGCCGGACGCGCCTGTCGCCTTCGCTGGCGGTCCTTTGCGGCGGCAGCGAGATCCACCAGCAGGCGGCGATGATGGGCCTGCCCGACCAGTTCTGGAAAAGTCCGATCGTGGAAGAGATCATCCCGCCGCTGGTGCAGGCGCTGCGGCCTGATGTGCCCTATGTCGTCAATTCGCCCTCCGGCGGCGCTATGCCGTTTTCGCCGAATGCCGGTGTGACGCATTATTACGGCGTCGGCGCCTATATGCGGCCGCTCGCCGATGCGCGCCGTGCCGATGTCCGTTTTGCCGCCGAGAGCTTGGCTTTTGCGCATGTGCCGCAAGCCCGCACGCTCGGCCGGCATCTGCCGGTTCCGGCAGTTCACAGCCCGCTATGGAAAGAGCGCGTGCCACGCGATCGTGGCGCGTCCTGGGATTTCGAGGATGTGCGCGATCATTATCTTCAGGAGCTTTACGGCTTCGAGCCCAACAGGCTGCGGCGGGAGGATCCTGATCTCTACATCAACCTCTCGCGTGCCGTGACCGGCGAAGTGGCTGAAGATACCTATGCTGAGTGGCGGCGCCATGGTTCCGGCTGCAACGGGGCGCTCGTCTGGACCCTGCAGGACCTGCTTCCCGGCGCCGGCTGGGGCGTCATCGATTCCACTGGGGAGCCGAAGCCGGCCTGGTACGGGCTGCGTCGCGCCTTCCGGCCGGTGCAGGTGCTGCTGATGGATGAGGGCACGAATGGTCTTGAGGTGCATATCATCAACGAGAGTGATACGGCGCTAGACCTCACCGTCGAAGTCTCCTGCTTACGTGACGGCCGTCAGATCGTCGTGGGCGGGGGCCGCGATCTGGTGCTGGAGGCTCGCGGTAAGCAAAAGATAGCCTGCACTGAACTGTTTGGCGCCTTTTTCGACACGACCTACGCTTTCCGTTTCGGACCGCCATCGCATGATGTCACTGTGGTGCGTCTGACGAACTCGGTAACCGGCGCGGTCGTCGCTCAAGCCTTTTACTTCCCGCTTGGGCGCACCAAGGCGTTCCATGATGCCGAAATCACGGCATCAGCGGTGCAGGATGGCGAGGATTGGTTTCTTGAGCTGAGCACCGACCAGTTGGCGCAATCGGTGCAGATCGATCTGGAAGCCTATCGGGCGGAGGATGACTGGTTCCATCTTGCGCCGGGCAGCCGGCGGATTCGCCTGTGCCGGCGGGAGGGTGTTCCAGCCGATGCCATTCCATCTGGTCAGATCCGTTCCATCGGCAGCCGGCGGATCGTGGAGGTGTGAGAGGCTACGGGAACTTATTTCGCCCACCAGGGGCGAGATAGGCCCCACCTGTTTCAATATGCTCCTACAAGGTCACGCCATCCGGCCCGAATAAATGGCAGCGCTCAGGATCGATATGGATACTGACCGTTTCGCCGGCGCGGATGGTCTGTTGATCTTCCAGCGCGACCGTCAGTGCCTGACCGCCATGCAGCGTGACATAGAGGATCGTCTGGCCACCCAGGTGCTCGACGAGATCGACGCGAGCACTGCCCAGCCCTACGCCGCGATCGCCGACGTTCAGGTGTTCCGGGCGGGCGCCGAGGGTGACGGGCTGTCCGGGCTGCAGGCCGCCCAACCGGCGCGGCAGGCGCACCGTCTGGCCGGCAAGATCGATGACGGCGGAGCCGTCGTCGGAGGCGACGATCTTCGCATCGAGAAAGTTCATCTTCGGCGAGCCGATGAATCCGGCAACGAACTTGTTCTTCGGCTTGTTATAAAGGTCGAGCGGCGCGCCGACTTGCTCGATGCGGCCGCCATTGAGCACGACGATCTTGTCGGCCATGGTCATCGCCTCCGTCTGGTCGTGGGTGACGTAGATCATGGTGTTGCCGAGGCGCTGGTGCAGGCGGGCGATCTCGACGCGCATCTGCACGCGGAGTTCGGCATCGAGGTTCGAAAGCGGCTCGTCGAAGAGGAAGATATTGGGTTCTCGCACGATGGCGCGGCCGATGGCGACGCGCTGGCGCTGGCCGCCGGAAAGCTGCTTCGGCTTGCGCTGCAGCAGCTGCTTGATCTGCAGGATCTCGGCCGCCTTTTCGACGCGCGGCTGGATTTCCTGCTTTTTCATGCCTGCGGTTTCGAGGCCGAAGGCAAGGTTCTTGTAGACGGTCATATGCGGGTAGAGTGCATAGGATTGGAAGACCATGGCGATGCCGCGCTTGGAGGCGGGGACATCGTTCATGCGGCTGCCGTCGAGATAAAGCCCGCCACCGGAAATCGGCTCCAGCCCGGCGATCATACGCAGGAGCGTGGACTTGCCGCAGCCGGAAGGGCCGACGAAGACAGTGAATTCTCCCGGCTCGATTTCAAGGTCGATCCCGTGAACCACCTGAAGCTCGCCATAGCGCTTGATAACCTTCTGCAGCGATACGCTTGTCGCCATGGGCGCTCCCTCCTTCTTGGTCCTGATGGCTTGCGGGGCAACGTTCATGACGGCCTCCAGCTCTTGTATTTCTTCGCTTCCGGCCCCACCGGGAAGCGAACTTCGGTTCGAGTCTCCGATGATTCATAGAATGCCGTGACCAGCTCCAGCGCCTGGCGGGCATCGACTGTGGTCACCGGCAGCGGTCCGCCCGACACCAGCGCTTCGTGGAACAATCGCATCTGCGTGTTGAAACGGTTCGGGATCGGCAACCAGTTGGCGAGCAGTGCATCGATCTTGGCGCCGATTTCGTCATTGGCGGGGGCAATCTTCCAGGGGTCCTGACCGGGGCTGTAGGGCTCATGGTTGCTTTCGATCAGCACGTTTTCGAAGCAGAGGCGCAGGCGGCTGATCTGCTCCTGCGAGCCGAGCGTGGCGCTGATTGTGGCGAGCGCGCCGTTCTCCATCAGCAGGCTGGCGCTGGCGCAATCCTCCACCTCGATATCGTTGACGCGCGTAGCGACGCGGCCGAAGAGACCGGCGATCGGTCCCATCAGATAGGTCAGCATGTCGTGTAGATGGATGGAATGCGTCATGAGCACGCCGCCGAGCTCGGTATCCCATTTGCCGCGCCACGGCACTGCATAATAGTCGGCGCCGCGCACCCAATGCGTCTCCGACGTGGCGACATAGGGCTTGCCGGCGATGCCTGAAGCGATGATGCGCTTGGCCTTCTGGATGCCGTCGCCATAGCGATACTGGAAGATCGGCATCAACCGACCCTTGGCCGTCTTTTCGGCCGCTATGACGGCATCGACATCGGCGAGCGAGCCGACGAGGGGCTTTTCGCAGACCACATGCTTGCCAGCCGTAAGCGCCTGCATGATGAGCTGGAAATGCGAGCCGGGCGGCGTGCAGATGTCGATAATGTCGATATCGGGCATGTTAAGGACTTCCGAGAAATCCTTGAGACGCCTCGCGATGCCGAATTCGTCGCCGACGGCGTTCAGGCGCTCCTCGTTGAGATCGCAGAGAACCGCGACCTCGAAACGGTTCGGATGCGGCAGATAGCCTTCGACAATGTGGGAGCGGCCGATGCCGAGGCCGATGATCGCGACTTTCTTGATGTCGGACATATCGCAATTACCTCTGAATGTTCTTGAGCGACGTTGCCTCGGCGAGTGCTTGCGCCTTCAGCGCCAGCTCCATGGCCTTGAAGCAATGTTCCTGGCTCATGGCCGTCTCGGTACGATCGCGAATGTCGGCGACCAGCTGGCGGCCGTAGGGCAGCTCCACTTCGCTGCAATCGATATGCTGCATGCCCTTGCGATCGGTGAGGAAGAGATGGTCGGTGCCGGGCCGGCCGGCGACGTCTATATATTTGCGCAGCTCGATCGTGCCTTCGGTGCCGACGATGAAGAGGCGGCCGTCTCCCCAGGTCGAAAGGCCGTCAGGCGTGAACCAGTCGACGCGGACATAGCCGGTGACATCGGGCGTCCTCACATGGAAATCGCCATAATCCTGAAGGCCTGGCGTTTCCGGATTGGCGCGGTTGGACACCGTCGCCGACAGTACCTCGGCTTCCAGCGAGTCGGCGAAGAACAGGAATTGCTCGCATTGATGCGAAGCGATGTCGGCGATGATGCCGCCATAGCGCTTGCGGTCGAAGAACCAGTCCGGCCGGGTCGGCTTGC
>JBCNPI010000323.1:0-6901 GCA_039593415.1 Rhizobium sp.
CCCGCGCTTAGACAGAAGCAGCCCCAGGCGTACAGACGGAAATGCGGTATCGAACCCGCGTATAAGAGTTTGCAAACCGTCGTCTTGAGGCCCTGTCTCCTACATTGCGCATTAGCTACACCATGCCGGACCAGCCATTATTGGCTGGACGAACAGTCGTGGCCACGCCGCTTGCAAATGAACATAAGAATTCCAACGAGACGAAAATTGCGCCAAGATCGACGAGGGTAGCGGTCTGAGCTTGAGATTGATCTGCTGTTATCGGCATGGTTGGCCTCCAGAGAGTTTTCTAGCGACCTCACTCTGCCACGGTGCAGGCCGCTACTCACCCCTGATGGGATCTCAAGAGCTTGGAAACTCGCAATGAGCCAACGCCCGCGTCAATGATGTGAGTTCATCCCGAATTGCGACTTGCGAAACGTCTCAAGCTAACCTGCATTTCGCATCTGCCCGAGCCCCATCTTGCCGGCACCTGCTGCGGCGACCTGCCGTGCATTATGCGGTCGATGACTGATTGCCGAACACGCAGGGAGCGTACCAGCTTTCGGAGTTTTGTACACCGTTCCCAAGTGATGTCATGTGCCATCACATAGTACTAGCCGCGGAGACCGGGAGCGACCTGATCGATGAAGCTGTTGTGTTTGAGTTCCCAAAAGATGGTGGAGCGATGCCGGTCGAGCTTGCCAACGATGATCCCAACGCTCCAGCCAGCCGTGAGGCCATGGTCATGAATTTTCGATGAACGCTGCCTTCAGCATCCATTCCGGATCAGAGGCCTATCAAGGAGTCGTTCAACCGCGGTCATATCCGCACATCAGGAGAGCCAAAATGATCCGCACGTCCATTATCAGCATCCTTGTTGCCACGGCCATCGGCGGCACTGCAATTACCCCTGCTTTGGCAAACGACGTCCGCATCGAACAGTACGGCTGGCACAATTCGGCCGGCGGGGCGCAGAACGGCCACAGCAACCGCGTCCGCTTCTACCAGGAGGGGCGCTACAACAACGCCATCGGCCAGCAATATGGTCATCGCAACCTGTCGGCCATCGGACAGGAAGGCAGCAATAACTATGGTGCGACCTATCAATACGGCAACCGTAACGTGGCTGGCATCGGACAGTTCGGCTCGAACCACACCGCAATTTTGACCCAGGACGGCAACGACAACATCACCGCCGGTGTCCAGGTCGGCCATGGCTGCAGCGCCAATGTCAGCCAGGGTGGCGGCGGCAATGTCGCCGCTTTCGTCCAGACCTGCGATTGACTTTAGCCCAGCGGGGGCCGGGATGGCTTATTGCCGGCCGCCGCCCAAACCATGACAAGGAGATAAACCATGGTTGGCTTCGACAGACGCATTTCCGTCGTCGTGGCGGTTACACTTGCCGGATTGGCCGGCCTCGGCGCGAGCGCCGCCGTGCTCGACGCCGATCGGTCGCAAACCGGGCCGGTTCGCTGCGAGATCCGTGACAGGATTGAAGGCGACACCGTATTTCTCGAGCCTCTCGTGCATGCCGACAAGGACGCAAGCGGCACCTACAGCGTCAGCGTCTCCGGCGGTGGTGAGGGAGGCTCCTCGAGCATCCAGCAGGGCGGCGATTTTTCGGTGGCGGCGGGTCGCACGGCGTCGCTCAGCCGCATGAGCGTCGGTGCCGTCCGTGCTTCCTACGACGTGAAGCTCAAGCTGCAGCTGGACGGAACGAATGTCAGCTGCAGCAGGCAGGTGACTGGTACGTTCTGAATGTCATTCCGGGAAAACCACTTAGAGCTTTCCGTCCGGAATTGCAGAGACGCAAACTTTAGAGCCACTCGGCGTTCAACAAGCCGCCGAGTGGCTTTCGCTGCTTGGCGCCGGCAGCTGCGTGGAGGCCATACATTGTTTGAGGGTCTCTCAGTTAAATGGTGGGTGAACGGCGTCTTCCGACACGGTTCAGCTTGGTTTTGCGAGAGTAAGACATTGACTGATAGCGGCCGAATAAGGAGAGACATCCATGAACCGCAAGTTTGCCACCACCCTGGGCAGAGCCACGATTGCAGCATTTTTTGGTCTTTCGGCGCTGGCCGGCCCTGCCAATGCCGGCGGTTCGATCGGCTTTTATCTCTCGCCGCAGAACGCAGAGGATGCCGACATGATGGACTTGGGTTTGAGAGCCTATTCCTTCTACAAGCATGTGCGCAGCGGCGCCGACATTCGCCAGCACGGGCAGGGCAACTATGCCGGCGTTGCACAGAATGGACGGGACAATGTCGGCATCGTTCGTCAGGACGGCAACGGCCATTCCGGCACGCTGCGGCAGAACGGCAACGACAATTCCTACGGGGTCTTCCAGTTCGGGCGGAATACCGATACGCAGATCGTGCAGGATGGCGATGGACAAACTGGGGCAGCGCTGCTGTTCGGCTGGTGAGACGGCGGGCAAAGGACTGCAAGGAGGCCAGTAGCAGCGCGCTCGCTCTGCCGCAGGATTGCCTTATAACATCGATAAATCAACGGCATAAGGTGGCGGCGGAGCTCATGCCGCTTCTCAGGCTAGGTTTCCATCCGGGCCAAGTGATAGACCGACATCGCCCTGCTGACGCCCTTGAGTTCCGCCTCGCTCTTTACCACCGGATATGGCGCGATAATTTCCTCCACCGCCGGTGCGCGGTAAACATCTTCGGTGATACAGATCTCATCGCCATCAGCAAGGTTTTGCACCCGGGCTGCGATATTTACCGTCTGACCGAAGTAATCGAGCCGCTCGTTGAGCGTGACGGCGATCGCGGCCCCTCGATGCACGCCGATCTTGAGAATGAAATCACGCTGCGGGCGGTCCCGATTCAGCTGTTCCACGGTCTCGCGCATATCGAGCGCTGCCCGCACCGCATCGGCCGAGGTCAGAAACGCCGCCATTACGGCGTCCCCGATCGTCTTGGTGACGGCTCCATTGTGCCGAATGGTGGCGTCGAGAAGATGCTGGAAATGCCGCTGCACCTGAATATAGGCGTTGAGATCGCCGATCCGCTCGTAAAGCGCCGTGGAGCCCTTGAGATCGGTGAATACGAGGGTAACGTCGAGAACCGCAATCCCTTCGGTCGCGCCAATCACCTCCGAGCGGAAGAAGTCGCGAAAGGTTTGCGTCGTCAGCAGCCGTTTGCCGGATAAGGACGGCCCGAAGTGAAGCTTCTGGCGCTGAAACGTGGCCACGGGAAGCTGCAGGATGCCGAATATCACCGGCAGCTTGCCGGCATTGTGAACGTCGAACGCCACCTTGCCCGGAGCGATGTTTGCCGGGGTAGCCATGCATTTGCCGCCGTCGAGTGTGACGGGGACATGCGGTAACGCTGCATCGGCCCCTCTTGCGACCGGGAAAAGAAATTGAGCGTCGCTTTCGAAATCCTGGCCCAAAAGCGCGCCTTCGACGGCATCGACCTCGAGACTGAGCGTAGAGCCCGGCTCTATGCGCGTGAGCAACCTCACCAGTTGTTTGGCAGCCTCGCTCCATGGCGCGCCGTCGGGCAACATGCCGCCCGATGTCAGTTTATAGTGGAAGACGTAATCCCAAGCCGAAAGCGCATCCGGTCTATGGAAGCGGATGCTGCGCACCGTGGGGGAAACCGTAAATGTCACCGTAATGTAATCGTCCAGCGCGGCATCGTAATCGCTTTGACAGAGGTGGCAGTGGAAATGCGTGTGCAGTTTACGCAGGCTTCGGAAGCTTTCGACAACATCCGAACACATTGGACAAACGAGCAGCCAGTCCATATCGAATAGCCCAGCCACGCACGCATGGAGGAAAAGATCGATCCCTTCGGCCTCGGCAATCGATTTTTCCCTGGCGAATTCGATCGGATTGATGCGATAAAGTGCTTCGTCCGTGCCCGAGCGCAGGAGCATCTCCAGCCGCGAGACGACGCGCGGGCTCCAGGATCTGGCCGCTTCGACCACGACCAGGCGCTCTTCAAGTTTCTTTTCGTCGATCATCGTACCATACCGCGACAAAGCCTCGATCATCCAGAACATCTCCGCTTTTCGTCCATCGCGAAAATGCTCCATCTTCTTATTTCCCGACGCATTCCGGACGGAACAGCATTTTCCCGGAAATGCTCCGGGCGATCCGCAAGCTGCAGGCACAATCAGCTCAGCCGGATTCTTCCATCCGTTGAGCATTGAATCCTCACAACACGACGACGCGAGTTCCTAAAGCGCGTCGCGATCTTTCAGATTCGCCTTTCACGCTTTAGGTCTTCGATTTTGCGCATGTCGTTGCCGCAAAACCGCTGCACACTTTTGCGCGACATGCTTTAAATTCCGGAACCGTCGAGCTGCTGGGCGTCGTCGCCCTCCCACGGCGAGGGCATCGAGGTGCGGTTGAGATTGGCGAGCGGCATCGGCATCCAGCATTTCAATTCCGGCTCGGCATATTCGATGATACGGCCGGGCGAGGAATCGGAGGCGCGCCAGCCTTCTGCACCGAACTGATCGCCATTCGACCAATAGGCGAGATCAACTTCCGCCGGCCCCTGTTCGGAGGGGCGGATCGTGACGAGAATCCGGCTGCCATCTTTCGGTGCGCTTGCCATCTGGCGCCAGCGGTCTGGCTCTTCCATCGCTTTTCCTCCTGCCTTGCTGCAGGTTGCAAGTGTCGCCTCGCCATCGAAAGCGGTCAACTCAAACTTTGCGTGGAATTCCCGATCATCCCGGTTATTCGGGCGCGGGCTGGAGGCCGGTCTCTCCGTAGCCGTCGAAGATGAGACTGGCTGCGCCGATCAGTCCGGCATGCCGCCCGAGCTGTGCGGCAACGATCGGCACGTCGCGATAGGCAGGCATGGCGCGCTCGCGAACCGTTGCCGCCAGTTGATCGTGCAGAAGATCGAAGCCGTGCGATATTCCACCGCCCATGACCAGCACATCAGGGGAATAGAGGTGAAGCAGGTTGGTGAAGCCTATTCCTAGCCAGCGCGCTTCGGCGTTCAGCAGTTCCAGTGCCGCGGTGTCGCCTTTTCGCGCGGCGTCCACGACATGCCGGCCGGTTACGTCGGCGTCAGCGGCAAGGCTGCGCAGCATCGATCCGTCGAAAGCCCTGGTGCGCGCGGTTGCCCGCCTGCCGAGCGCCGTGCCGGAGGCAATGGCCTCAAAACAGCCGACGGCACCGCAAAAGCACCGCTCGCCCTTGTTCGTGATCGTCATGTGGCCGATCTCGGCAGCCAGGCCCCGTCTGCCGTGCAGTATCCGGCCATTGGCAATCACGCCGCCGCCGATACCGGTCGATACAGTAACGAACACCATCGATTCCGCGCCACGGCCGGCGCCGTATCTCCATTCGCCAAGCGCTGCGGCGTTCGCATCGTTTTCAAGCCGTACCGGCAGCTGGAAATGGCGGTGGAGAATGTCGGCCAGCGGAACCTCGTACCATCCAACCAAGGTCGGTGCCGCGATGACGATGCCGGCCTCCGGATCGAGTGGGCCGGGCGCGCCGATCCCGATCCCGGTCGGAGAAAGATCGGGCGTTTCGGCCAGTACGGTTTCGGCCAGCAGTTCGATCTGTCGGATGACGGCAGCAGGCCCTCCGGCTGCATCCGTCGACAGGGACGCGAATGACAAAAGGCAACCCGTATCATCGACAAGCGCGGCGCGAAGCTCCGTTCCACCGAGATCGAATGCCAGAGCGACCTTTTTCACGAAACCCGGCTCTCCAGTCCATGCAGCCAGGCGATCCGGGCGCCGAGGTTCTTGTCGCCGAATGCCAGCGAGCCGAGAACGACGGTCTGCGCCCCGGCTTGGCGCAGAAGCGGCACTGTCTGCTCGCGAATGCCGCCATCGGCCGCGAGTATGATCTGATTCTCGCGGCCTGCCTTCCTCAGCAGGGAACGCGCTTCGATCAGCCGGTCGCATGCCTTTTCGGAAAGGCTCTGTCCCTTGACGCCGATCGATGTTCCAAGCAGCGTTACGAAGGCGACATGATCGATGAAAGGCTCGATCGCCGAAACAGGGGTTTCCAGCCGCAGCACCACGCCGGCTTCGGCACCCAGCTTCTTGGCAAGCGCGATTGCACGCAAGCCGGCATCGCCATTTTCGGCATGAACGCTGATCAGATCCGCACCCGCCTCTATGAACTGGCGCGTCTGCTCCTCGACGATTTCAGCCTCGACCATGAGATGAACATGGATCGGCTTTGCGGTCGACTTGGCGATGCGCGCGACGAAATCCGGAAAGAACAGGAAGCCCGGCGTAAAGCGCGCATCGGCGACATCGATATGATGCAGGTCGACATAAGGTTCTATGCGCTTGAGGTCGGTTTCCATATTGGCAAGATCGGCCGACCAGAGCGAGAATTCGCCGAGAAGCCTGTTGCAGGGAAGTGCTGCAATGGCCGCCGGGCCGGAAAGAGGTCTGGACGTCATGATGGAACGAAGCTCCGGAGTGTTTGAGATGCTAGAAAATGCGCGATGGCATCCTGGACCTCGGCAAAGTGCCTGTCTTTGTCGATGGCTTTGGCGGCAACTTTGACAAGGCTTGCGCCGGGAATGACGTTGGCGAGCGTCTGCGCGCAAGCGAGCGGATGGATAGCATCGTGCCGATTGCCGATAACGAGGGTGGGCATGGCAAGGGCGGCGGCAGCCGCTTGCGTAACATCAGGCCCGTCTGCAGCGATATCAGCCAGTGCCGACGCGAAAGCCACGGCTTCCGGCCTATCGAAATAGCCGAGCAGGGAAGAGAAATTGTCCGGTGCTTCCGAGGCGATCCTCTGTCCTGTTTCAGAGGAGACAAAGCGCCTTTTGGCCTCATCGACCGGGTGGGAACGGATCAGGGCCGCAACGGCTCGGATCGGAGCGAGATTGTCCGGCGATGCCTCGAAGGTCCAGGCGGGCCGCACAAGAACGAGCCCTGCGATCCGGTGAGCGTGACGATGGGCAAGGTG
>JBCNPI010000324.1:0-6852 GCA_039593415.1 Rhizobium sp.
GACGATGCCGCAGGCAATTGCGAGAACATTCTTCAAGGCACCGCCGAGCTGCACGCCGATACGGTCATCCGAAGCGTAGAGGCGGAAAGTCGGGCCGGAAATCGCCTGGGCGAGCCTTTCGGCGACCGCCATGTCGGCTGCGGCGATCGCCATGGCTGTCGGCAATCCCTTGGCGATATCGGCGGCAAAGCCAGGCCCGGAGAGCACGGCGATGGCATGCCGCGGCAGCTCCCGCTCCAGCATGTCGGTCAGGAGATCGCCTGAGACCCTGTCGATCCCCTTCGCGCAGGTGACGACGACGGCATCCTTGGCGAGATAAGGCCCGTAATGGCGGGCGGCATCGGCCTGCGCCTGCGACGGCATGGCGAAAAGGACGATACCCGCGTTGGAAACGGCATCCGGCCCGGCGGAAAACTGAAGCGAATCCGGAAGGTCGATTCCAGGCAGGGCGGCATCATGCATGCGATCGGCGGCAAGATCGGCCATCAAGCCAGCCTTGCGGCCGACGAGCGTCACGTCGCTGCGGCCGGTCAGCGCGATGACAGCGGCAAGCGCCGTGCCGAAAGCGCCGGCGCCGATGACTGCAATCCGCTCTCTGCCGCTCATGCCTTCGCTCCTCGTTTTCCGTGTCCGAGCAGGGTTTCCGCCTTCTGGTCCAGCGGCCAGCGCGAGCGCGGCTGCACATCGAGATCGTCGGGCGCCGCACCCGTCGCCATACGCTCCAGCCCGGCCCAGGCGATCATGACAGCATTGTCCGTACACAATCTCAATGGCGGCGCGATGAAGCGAAAACCATTGGCATCGCAAAGCTCCTGCAGCGTACGGCGCAGCTCGAGATTGGCGGCAACGCCGCCGGCCACGACGAGGGACGGCTTTTCCGGCATCTTCGGAAATTCCGTCTTGAAACGCTGCAGGCCGCGGCCGATCCGATCCTTAAGCGTGCGCGAGATCGCTTTCTGGAAGGAGGCGCAGATATCGGCGATATCCTGCTCCGTGACAGGTGCAATACCTGTCGCCGCCTGCCGTACAGCCGTCTTCAGGCCGGAAAAGGAAAAATCGAGACGCGTCTCGCCGACCAGCGGTCGCGGCAGATCGAAGCGGTCCGGATTGCCGTTTTTCGCTGCCGCTTCAACAGCCGGGCCGCCAGGATAGGGCAATCCGAGGAGTTTCGCGGTCTTGTCGAAGGCTTCGCCCAGCGCATCGTCGATGGTCGTGCCCCAGCGCTCATATTTCCCGACGCCGCGCACCAGGATCAACTGGGTGTGACCGCCGGAAACGAGGAGCATGAGGTAGGGAAAGGCAAGCCCGTCCGTCAATCGAGCCGTCAGGGCATGGCCTTCCAGATGGTTGATGGCGTATAATGGCTTGCCGGTGGCGCGTGAAATTGCCTTGCCTGTCATCAATCCGACGAGCAGGCCGCCAATAAGCCCCGGGCCGGATGTAGCGGCAATGGCATCGACCTCCGATAGCGACACATTGGCGCGTTTCAATGCTTCGTCGATCAGCGTATCCAGCGCCTCGACATGCGCCCGCGCAGCGATTTCCGGAACGACGCCGCCATAGGCGCTATGCTCGTCCAACTGGCTGAGGACGACATCGGAACAAACCGTGGGCGCGCCGTCATCCCGGCGCTCGACAATGGCCGCGGCGGTTTCATCGCAGCTGGTTTCGATGCCGAGAATACGAAGAACGGATGCCATGGAGAACGTTCGTTGCCTATAGGTCGATTGCGGTAAAGCGGAAATATGGTTACGGGAACTGTCGGTAACAACGGATCAAAGCGGATGCAAACAAAACCTTTCCGGATCGGCACGCGCGGCAGCCCGCTGGCGCTCGCCCAGGCCCAAGAGGCGCGCAATCGCCTGATGGCGGCGCATGGCCTTTCGGAGGAGATGTTCGAAATCGTCGTTCTCTCCACCAAGGGCGACCGCATCACCGACCGGTCGCTCGCGGCAATTGGTGGCAAGGGCCTGTTTACCGAAGAGCTGGAACAGAAGCTGGCTTCCGGCGAGCTCGACTTCGCCGTGCACTCCGCCAAGGACATGGCGACGAAATTGCCGAACGGCCTGGCATTGACCGCTTATTTGCCGCGCGAGGATATTCGCGATTCCGTCATCGGCCGCACCGCGCCGAAACTGGTCGAGCTGCCGCATGGCGCAACCGTCGGCTCGGCCTCGCTCCGGCGTCAGGCACTGATCCGCCGCCTGCGTCCCGACATCAATGTCATCACGTTCCGCGGCTCGGTGCAGACGCGCCTGCGCAAGCTGGAAGAAGGGCAGGCCGATGCGACCTTGCTGGCGCTGGCTGGCCTGAAACGGCTCGGCATGGTCGAGGTTATCACCGATATTCTCGACCCGGACGAATTCCCGCCGGCACCCGCGCAAGGCGCTATAACGATCGAAAGCCGCATTGACGATAAGAAGCTGAACGACCTGCTCGACGCCGTGAACGATGCGCCCACATTCGATGCCGTTTCCTGCGAACGCGCTTTCCTGGCCGCGCTCGACGGCTCCTGCCGCACGCCGATAGCCGGCTACGCAGTTTGCGAAGGCGATCATCTGCGCTTCTTCGGCATGATTCTCACTCCCGATGGCAAGCAGGTACACACGACCACTATCGAGGGCCATCGGCGCGACGCAGAAGCGCTGGGAATCAACGCCGGTCAGGCGATCCGCGCGGAAGCCGGCAGCACCTTCTTCGAAGACTGGACCTGACACGGAATGCGCGTCGTCGTCACCCGCCCTCGGCATTCGGGTGAACGCACCATGCGTCGGCTGGCGCGTATGGGACACGAGCCCTTGCTGCTTCCGCTGGCGGAACCCGTCCACCATGTCAAGGAAGCAGGGCGGGCACTGCAGGATACGCAGGGTGCCATTGCCGTCACCAGCGCCGAAGCAGTCCGGGTGCTTGCATCGTTAGGCCCCGATCTTGAGCCCCATCTCGCCAGGCCGCTCTTTGCGGTGGGCAAGGCAACGGCTAGGGCAGCATCGGACCTCGGCTTTGGCAACATCGCCATGTCCAGTGGCGGCGGCGTCGAGCTCGCCGCCTTAGTTTCCAGCCATCCGGCTGGATTGAACGATGACCCCCTCCTCTATCTTGCCGGATTTCCCCGCGCCGCCGGCCTTGAAGCCGGATTGGCGGAACTGCATGTGCCGTTCCGCACTGTCGAGTGCTACCGCATGCGGGATATCGTCCCCGACGAGGCCGTTCTTCGCCGGCTTTTCGCCGAGCCCCGCGCGGATGCGGTACTGCTTTACTCTCATGAGACGGCCAAACGCTTTTTCAGCCTGCCTTTCGTCCGGCACAACCGGGATGACTTTGCCGAAACGCGGTTTCTCTGTTTGAGCCAAGCCATCGCGGAAGCGGTTCCGCCCCCAATGCATTTGCGGGCCGATATCGCCGACATGCCGACCGAAGACCGGCTTCTGGCGCTTCTGATCCAGGCGTAACGCCGCAATTTTGATCTAGGGTCTTTCCATATTCATCTTGTCTGTCTAACCTCGCTGCAGCGCATGAAAAGAGGACCTCATGGTATCGCGAGAACCGCCTAACCATTCGAAGCCCAACGATGAACCGGTCACGATCGACCTGGAAGCCGAAAAAACTGCGCCGGACGCAGCCTCCGAAGATATGACCAGCCCGAGCCGCGGCGAGCTTGACGGTTCTTTGTCCGACGACGTGGAAAAACCGCACGAAACGAGCTTTGAGACGGAAAGGGAACCGCTTCGCGAGGAATCTCAGGAGCCGCTCGCTGCCGCAGCCTCGGAAGAGCGGCAGACGACGGCACAGCAGGCCGATCCCGCCCCTTCCCATGCGGAGCCGCCACGGCAGCCGGCACCGCGGGAAGGTTCGACGTCGGGCCTCATCGCAGCCGGCATCGTCGGTGGCCTGATCGCGCTCGTCGGCGCCGGCGCCTTGCAATATGCGGGCTTTCTGCCTGGCGGCCGGACCGCCAAGAGCAATTCCGCCGATATCGCGGCTTTGAACGCGGAGATCGACGGCCTCAAGCAGAGCGTTGCCAATCTCGCCGCCGCGCCTGCGGCAAAGCCTGACGAGGCACTTGCGGCCCGCGTAACGGCGCTCGAGGCGAAAAACGCAAACGGTACCTCGGCGGGTGGATCGGGGGGAGCCGCAAATCCCGCCTCCGATCAGAAGATCGCCTCGCTCACCAGCGAGGTCGAGCAGCTGAAATCGGATCTCAGCAAGGCGACGCAGAGCCAGGCGACTTCCGACGCCGAGGTCAGCAAGCGTCTCGACGACGCCGAAAAGAAGCTGAGCGGGCCGGGCCAGGAAAGCGCGGTCGCGCGCGCCATCGCCGCTGCCGCGCTGAAGGCGGCGATCGACCGGGGCGGCCCATTCCGGCCGGAGCTCGACACATTTGCCAACGTGGCGCCGGACGATCCGGCCGTTGCCGATCTCAGGAACTTCGCGCAGACCGGCGTTCCCTCCCGGGCCGATCTGATCCGCCAGGTTTCCGATGTCGCAACGGCAATCGTCGCAACGGCACAGGCCGACGATCCGAACCAAAGCTGGAGCAGCCGCCTGGTGTCGGGCGCCAAGTCGCTGGTGCAGGTCCGCCCCGTCGGCAATGTCCCCGGCGACAGCCTCGATGCCATCGCAGCCCGCTTCGAAGACAAGGTGAAAAATGGCGACCTGCCGGGCGCAGTGACGGAATGGAACAGCCTGCCCGACGCAGCCAAATCGGCATCGGCCGCCTTCAAGCAATCGCTTGAAGCCCGAATCCGCGTCGAGGATCTGGTAAGCGACGCCCTATCGAAGGCGATCGCCAATACCGGGAAACAGAACTAAGGACGGAGCGCGGGAATGATCAGACTGCTTATCTTCGCCATTCTCGTCCTGGCTCTCGGCTACGGCTTTTCATGGCTCGCGGATCGCCCCGGCGATCTCTCGCTTGTATGGGGCGGCCAGCTTTACCAAACGAAGCTCATCGTCGCCGCCGCGATCCTCATCGCGCTCATCGCCGCGGTCATGATCCTCTGGTGGTTCGTGCGGCTGATCTGGACCTCGCCGCACTCCGTCACCCGCTATTTCCGTGCCCGCAAGCGCGACCGCGGCTATCAGGCGCTATCCACCGGTCTGATTGCGGCAGGCGCCGGCAATGCGCTGCTCGCCCGCAAGATGGCGGCACGCACCCGCGGCCTCATCCGCGCCGATCAGGAGCCGCTCATCAATCTGCTCGAGGCTCAGGCCGCGTTGATCGAAGGCAAGCATGACGAGGCGCGTCAGAAATTCGAGCTGATGGCCAACGATCCGGAAACGCGCGAACTCGGACTGCGCGGCCTCTATCTCGAAGCCAAGCGCCTGGGCGCGCACGAGGCTGCACGGCAATATGCCGAAAAGGCTGCCGATCAAGCTCCCTACCTGCCCTGGGCGGCGCAGGCCACGCTGGAATATCGCAGCCAGGCCCGTCGCTGGGATGACGCCATCAAGCTTCTCGACCAGCAGAAGGCTGCTCATGTCATCGACAAGGAGACGGCCAACCGCCAGCGCGCCGTGCTACTGACGGCACGCGCCACCGACAGGCTCGAGAGCGACCCAGCCGGCGCCCGCGACGACGCGCTGGCAGCGCTGAAGCTCGTTGCCGATTTCGTGCCCGCGGCATTGATCGCCGCCAAGGCCCTGTTCCGCGAAGACAAGGTGCGCAAGGCCGCTTCCATGCTCGAGCAGGTCTGGAAGGCGCATCCGGATCCCGAGATCGGCAAGGCCTATGTACGTGCCCGTAGCGGCGATTCCGTCATCGACCGCCTGAAGCGCGCCGAACGGCTGGAAGCCATCCGCCCGAACAATGTCGAAGCGCTGCTGCTGACGGCAAAGGCCGCGATGGATGCCGGCGATTTCGCCAAGGCCCGCGCCAAGGCCGAGGCAGCCGCGCGGATCGACGCGCGCGAGGGCGCTTTCCTGCTTCTCGCCGATGTCGAGGAGGCCGAAACCGGCGATCAGGGCCGCGTCCGTCACTGGATGGCACAGGCGCTGCGCGCCCCGCGTGATCCGGCCTGGGTCGCCGATGGCTTCATATCGGAAAAATGGCTGCCGCTGTCGCCGGTCACGGGCCGTCTCGACGCTTTCGAATGGAAAGCTCCCTTCGGCCAGATCGAAGGTCCGGTCGAAGAGGGCTCCACCGTATCGGTCGATGCGGCGCTGAAATCGCTCCCGCCGATGCGGAAGGCCGCTTCCGCAACCGCTGCGGAGAAGCCGAGTTCACCGAAAGTTGCATCGCCGGCCGGCGAGACCTATGTCATGGAATTGGAGCCGGCCACGGCGAAGACCGCGCAAGGTGCATCCGAGACAGCGCCAACGCCGGCACAGCAGGAATCGGAACCGCGGCCCTTCTTCGGCGGCGCCCCGGACGATCCGGGTGTGAAGGACCTCAAACTTGAACCGGAACCCAAGACACGGCTCAAGTTGTTCTAGAGCATTTCCGGGAAAAGTGCGCAGCGGTTTTCCGTCGGGAATTGCGTGAAAACAAAAAGATGGAGCACGGTGCCCCAAGAACCTTGCTCCACTTGCTTTGAGAATGGATACGGATGTTCGAACGCTTTCAGGAATTCTTTCATAGCCTGACCCAGGACCACTCCAAATCCGGCTTTGCACCCGACGACCCGCGCGTGGCGGTGGCTGCACTCTGCATTCAAGTCATGGAAGCGGACGGCAAGATAGAGAACAGCGAGAAAAAGCGGCTGCGCAAGCTACTGAAGGAGCAGTACGGTCTCGATGGCCGCAAGCTTGACGCGCTCATCGCCGCCGGTGAGGAGGCCGAAAGCGAAGCGGTCGACTACTATCGCTTCACCTCGGATCTGAAGCGTCATCTCGACAGCGCCCAGCGGCTCGAAC
>JBCNPI010000325.1:0-6848 GCA_039593415.1 Rhizobium sp.
TGCTTAATCGCGGTGTGACACTTCAAATAAAGTCCTAAGGGGTCGCACTCTTAGGCGGGGTTCGAAGGCACCTGGCAACAGAAGCCTTCACCTTCTTCTCCAGTGCTATATTATAGATCGACGGCGATGACTCGCGCACAGGGCTTTTCCGGCGGCGATCAGCGTGGCATAAGCCTATAAAAAACATGGCCAACGAAAGACAGGAAAGCATGGGGCAGGATCATATCCGCTACGACATTTTGGCACAGGACGCCCTGCGTGGGGTTATCCGCAAGGTGTTGACCGAGGTCGGCGCCACCGGCCGCCTGCCCGGTGACCACCATTTCTTCATCACCTTTCTGACGGGCGCTCCCGGCGTGCGTATCTCGCAGCACCTGAAGGCAAAATATCCGGAGCAGATGACCATCGTCATCCAGCATCAGTTCTGGGATCTGAAGATCAGCGAAAGCCAATTCGAGATCGGCCTCTCCTTCTCCGACGTTCCGGAAAAGCTGGTGATCCCCTTCAACGCCATTCGCGGCTTCTACGACCCCTCCGTCAATTTCGAGCTGGAATTCGACGTGCCCTTGGCCGATGAGGAAGAACTCTCCTCCAGCGAAATCACCGCCTATCCGGTGCCGGCCGAAGGCGAGGAAGCACCGGCAGCCGCCAAGGAAGGCGAGGAAAAGAAGCCGGGTTCGGTCGTCTCGCTCGATGCGTTCCGCAAAAAGCAGTAGGCATGACCGGGGAAGCATCGGCTTCCCCTTTTCATATCCGCAAGGGGAGGAGATCGATGAGCGCCGAAATCTTCAATCTGCGTCAGTTTCGCAAGAAGCAGGCCCGCTCGGACAAGGAAAAGCAGGCAGAGCAAAACCGCATCACCTTCGGGCGGACCAAGGCGGAGAAGAGCCTGACGAAAGCGCTGAACAATAAGACCGAAAAAACGCACGAAGCAGGCCGAATCGAGACTAAGAAGACCGAAGACTAATTTCGGTCCTAAGATAAAAAACTTCAAAAATCAGTTGCTTACTTCCGCATTTTGAATCACTTTCACAAATATCCCACCATTTCCGATTTTTGATCGATCCGCTGATGATCCGTAAACATTCCGCGACGCTGCATGGCCATCGCACAAGCTTTTCCCTTGAAGACGCCTTCTGGACGGAACTGAAGGCTATCGCCAATACGCGCGGCACGTCACTCGCGGCGCTCATCTCCGAGATCGACGACGGCCGCGAGGCCGGGAGCAATCTCTCCTCCGCCCTCCGCCTCTATGTCCTCAAATGGCTGAAGGATCGCAACTAAAGGATATCGCGCAAAAGTGTGCAGCGGTTTTGCGACGACGGCATGCGCAAAATCAAAGACCTAGAGCGCGGGGAGAGAATCTGAAGGATCGCGATGCGCTTTAAGGGCAATTCCACGAAAGGCGCAGGGCGGCTTCTGTCCGAAATTGGGTAAAGCACAAGAAAAGAGAGCTTTTCGCGATTCGAATAAAAGCGGAAGGCCTCCACAACAGCAGCTCAGCACTTCACCGAATCGCTCCGGACGGCCAGGGGGAAAATTCCGTCGTGATTTCACGACCGCTTCCAGCCGTCCATCGCCAGCGTCGCCCGAAGGCGAGCGTTACTGCGCCACTCCCGGCAATTCATTGAATTTCAAGGGCGCCGTCGTCTGCGGAGCTAGGCTACCGGGTGTCTGCATCCGCTGGAGCTCCGCCTTAGCCCGCGCGTCGGCAGCCGCCTTGGCCTTGGCTTCCTCTTCGGCCGCCTGCCTGGCCTTTGCTTGGTCTTCCGCCTGCTTCTGGGCGGCGGCCTGCCGGGCCAGATCACGCAGTCGTTCCTCCTCTGCGCGCCGCTGCTGCTCGATGGCTGCATCCCGCTGGCGCTGGGCCTCGCGCATGGCGGCTGCATATTTGTAGAGCGCGACCTCCCGCCGGAGCCGCTGCTTTTCAAGCACATTGGCCTGCAGACGCTCGACGCGACGGCGCTCACGCTCGAAAGCACGAACCGAAAGGAAACTGGTCACGTCGGTCACATCCATCGTTCGGCCCGGCGTCGCAAGCGGTCCGGCAAAATCGAGGCGCAAGGCCGGTTCGGCGCCACTTTGCGCCTCGGTTCCGGCATTGAAATCAATGCCAAGCGATCCGCGCATGCGCTCATCCGGGAGGCTGATTTCGGCATTGCCCGAAAGCTTTGCCATATCGTTGCCGGCTGCGATGTTCGTCGCGCGCACCACGCCCGTAGAAATGTTGAAGGGTATGCTTGTCGCCGGAAGGACCGCTTCTCCATTGTTGAGCAGCGTCTGTACGATCGGCAATACCTTACCGGCGGTGATATCGCCCTGAATCTGGTCCGTCGCCGATAGCAGCGGCGACAGGATCGATAGATTGAGGCCGCGTACATGCGTCTCGCCAAGCTTGATTTCGCCGGAACCGCTTGCGTTTGCCGCAAGTTCGGCAATGCTCTTGCCGCTCGTCTCGGTAGTCAATGCAAGGCCAAAGCGCCCGCTGGCAAGCGGCGCTCCATCGCGCTGCCAGGCAACAGCTGCAAGATCGCCATTGGCGAGATCGAGCTTCGTCTGCAGCAAGCCGGTGCCATCGGAATTCGCAAGCATCATGCTGCCTGTCAACGTCCCGCCGTTCCAGCCGCCCTTCAGATCGTTCAACCGCAGCTCCTCACCCTTGTAGGCTGCATTGGTGGTGAAGTTCGAAATAGGGCCGAATATGCCGGGCCATACCTGCTTTGCGGAAAGTTTGAGGCCGATATCCATCCCGCTGAAGGCAGGTAAACCCAGCTTGTCCTTGTTGAGGGTGCCCGTTTTCGGATCCGTCATCGGCCCGTAGACGGCCTCCGCCAGCCAGTTGATATCAGCCTTGTCCAGCGCCAATTCGCCCGATGCCTTGAGATTCGGCGCCTTGCGGTCGAAGGTCAGCGTGCCCGACATATTGTTGTCGGCAAACAGCCCCTTCATGCCGGAAAACACGATCTTGTCAGGGCTCAGCGCAGCGTTGGCCTGGAATTTCACCGGCAAGCCGGAGCCCATTTGCGGGAGGCCGATGCCGTTCATTACGAAATAGGGATCGAGATCGGCGCTTTCGAGCGATAGCGCAATGTTGCCGTTGAGGAAGGTGGCGGGGCGGACATCGACTTTGCCATTCGCAGTGAATGAGGTCTTGTCGGTCGCAAACGTCAATGCCGCGTCGGCAGGATCGGTGCCGTTGGCGGACACCTTCAGCGTCAAACGGCCATTGGCGTCGGCTTCGACAGGCAGAGGATCGAGACCCGCTTGACCGAACAGGATCGATGTCACCGAATTTTCGAGCGTCCCCTCAAGGGTCGTAGTGCCCTTGCCGTTAAAAGCCGAAAGATCGGACATGCGATAGTCGAAATTGACACGACTGCCGTTGGAAACGCCTGCAAGCGTAACCGTCAGCGCACTTTCCTGATCCCCGCCGAGCGTCACGGCGCCGCGAAGCGCTGTGTTGCCATACCAGGCGGCATTGCGCACCAGCCGGTCCATGACGGGATGATGCGGCAAATGCTGACGCAGCATTTCAAAGAAGGGTCCTGGATCTGCGGCCTTGAAGGTAATCTCTCCCGATCCCTTGTAGTCGGAAGGCGAACCATTGGCGCGGCCGGTTGCGGTGATCTCCGCGCCTGCGACATTGTGCACTGAAAGCTTGTCGAGCGTCAGGGCGCCGTCGGCCACGGAGAAGGAGGTATCGACATTATCGGCCTGCACACCAAAAGCCATGAATTTTCCGGCCTGCAGATGCGCTGTAATGCGGTGATCGAAGAGCGATTCGCCGGTGTCCTGGCCTGTAAAGAGCCCGGTCAGCGCCCTCAACGCATCGAGATCGAGCGCGTCGCCGGTCAGATCGGCGGCAAGCTTCGGCGGGGCCTTGTCCGTCCCGCTCTGACGGTCGATCCGGCCCTTGAGTGTGGCGGAACCAATTGCGATCTCCAGGTTCTCGAAGCGCTGCTCTTCATGGCGCAGGCTGACATCGGCAGAAAAGCCCGTTTGACGCAGCTGCCGGATCGCCGGATCAACGGAGCCCACGAGCCAGGATGCCAAGCCGGAAGGCTGATTGGAAGCAACGACCAGGTTGCCGATGAAATTCGGCTCGCCCTGCAGCATCAGATTGCCGCGCGCCTCGACCTGGGTACGCCCGGGCATCGTGCCAACCGCGTGATCGATCTTCCATCCCGTTCCCGCCGGTTCGAGATCGAGCTGCACGTCGCGTATGGTCGTGTCGCCCGCCACGATCGCCGGCAGCCGGAACGTCGCCTTGCCGGGGACCTGCGGCACCGGAATTTCGGCAGCGATCGCAATCAGGCTATTCAGGCGCTGACGGGCCGAGATCGCCGGATTGCGATTGGTTTTGCCGTTAGAACCATTGGTATTGCCGAGGCGGTTGACGTCGATCTGCTGTCCGTCGGCCGTTAACAGAAATTCCGGCTTGGAACCCGTATCCAGCGTCGCCTCGCCGGTCACGACATAAGGATCATCATCGGCGCCCACTTCAAGGCGATATTCCGGAACGCGAATGCGGTCATTCGTCAGTTCGAAACGCCCCTTGATGCGCGGCTGCGCCTTCTGATCGGCAACGTCATGAAGCTGTTTATCGTTAACTCCAGCCGTGAAGGAACCCATGTAGTCGGGCTTGCTGTTGACCAGCTTCAGTTCGCCATCGAGATCGACATTAAGGGGATGGCGATCAGGCATCAGACGGGTACGGACACGCAGGACGCCATTGTCGTCGGGCTGGCTGCTGGAAATGGTGAAATTGCCATGCTCGTTGTCGAGCGCCGCATCGCCCTCGATGCGCCACGGTCCGGCAAGGGACCTCGCCGACATTTGAGCATTCAGTCCGGCGACATGTCGCGTGCGGCCTGTTTGCTCGTCGATGAAGAGAATGTCGCCATCTTCGACGTGAACGCTTTCGAGCACCACGGACTTCGCGGGAATTTCCGGCTGGCTGCCCCGCATCCAGTCCAGCGTGCCGTCCTTCAGCAGCCGCAACCGCACCTGGGGCTTCGAGACGCGCATATCGAAGATCAACGCTTCGCCGGAAAGGAAAGGCGCAAGTTCGGCGTCCATGGAGAATTGGGCGATCTGCACCAGCGGCTTGCCATCAGGCTCCTGACCGACACGGACATCGTGCAGCGTCACAGACGGAAACGGCAGAAGACGAGCATCGACGGTACCGTGAACGGTCACCTTCTTGCCGATGATGCGGCTCGCCTGATCTTCGAAATTCTTGCGAAAATCGGTCCAGTCTATGAAGAGCGGAGCGAGCAGCGCCACGAACAGCACCACCACGAGCAATCCACCCAGAAAAACCAGGACCCTACCTAACAACGCGTATCGTCTCCAATCTTCATTCCCGATATACGCATGTGTCGCCTGTCAGAGCACATACACGGCATACCTTAGAATATGCACAGTTCTACCCGATCCCTGCCTGTCACAGCAGCTCTTTTTAAGAGGTATGCCACCCATCTAGCGCATACATGCAGCTTTTCATGACAAAACCCGGAAAAGAACGGCTGCAGCCTAGCGCTATTCGCGCATGTAGCAAGCCAAGATCATGAAAATATTCCATCTTTCAGTGTCTACGGAATATTTTTCCGGGATTGAAAATGGCATCCGGATCGAGCGAATCCTTGATTTGACGCATCAGATCGACGGCATTGCCGAGTTCTTGCTCCAGAAACGCCATCTTTCCTTGCCCTATACCGTGCTCGCCAGTGCATGTGCCATCCATGGCAAGCGCACGGGCGTTGAGACGCGCCACGAAATCCTCAACGACGGCGATCCCTTCCGGGGTCTTGTCGTCGAATAGGACAAGCACATGAAAATTGCCGTCGCCGGCGTGACCGACGATCGGCGCAAGCAGGCCATGCGCCTCGATATCGGCCTGGGTCTCTGCAACGCATTCGGCAAGCCGCGAGATCGGCACGCACACATCCGTCGACAGGGCAGCCAGTTCCGGCGCCAGCGCGCGGCAGGCCCAATAGGCGTCGTGGCGGGCCTTCCAGAGCTTGTTGCGCTCTTCGGCATTGCTTGTCCAAAGGAACTCGCCGCCACCGCATTCCGCCGCGACCTCGGCAAATTGTGCCGACTGCAGCGCAACCGTCTCATCGGTGCCGTGAAACTCGAGGAAAAGCGTAGGCCTCTCATCATACGTCAAGCCGGAATAGCGATTGCAGGCCCGCATCTGCACGGCGTCCAGCAATTCGATGCGCGCGACGGGCACACCCATCTGGATCGTCATGATGACGGCATCGCAAGCCGCCTTTATATCCGGAAAAGCACAGGCGCCGCCGGCGACCTTTTGCGGAATGCCCTGAAGGCGTAGCGTGACCGACGTCAGCACGCCGAGCGTGCCCTCGGCGCCGACGAAAAGCCGCGTCAAATCGTAACCGGCCGACGATTTCTTGGCGCGGCGGGCGGTACGGATTTCCTCGCCATCGGCGGTCACCACGGTCACGGACAGCACATTGTCCTTCATCGTGCCATAACGCACGGCGTTTGTGCCCGATGCACGCGTCGATGCCATGCCGCCGATCGAGGCATTGGCGCCGGGATCGATCGGAAAGAACAGGCCGGTGTCACGCAGATAGGTGTTGAGCTGCTCGCGGGTGACGCCGGGCTCGACCGTGCAATCGAGATCCTCCGCATTGACTTGGAGAATGCGGTTCATACGGCTGAAATCGATTGAAATGCCGCCCTGCGGCGCATTGACCTGCCCTTCAAGCGAAGAACCCGTGCCGAAGGGAATGACCGGAACCTTGTGTTCGGCACATGCCTTGACGACAGTCCGCACATCCTCACTCGTTTCGGCAAAGACCACGCCGTCCGGCAGC
>JBCNPI010000326.1:0-6794 GCA_039593415.1 Rhizobium sp.
ACCCTTGCCTTGGGATCGGCATAGGCGAGCGTCGCGAGCGCGCGAGGCACATAGTGCAGCCGATCGTTCTTGGCGAGAACGGCGCCGTAATTCGACTCCATCGACCAGATCGCCAGCATGATGTTTCGATCGACGCCGAAGCGCTGTTCGAGCACGCGCAGTGTGGAGGCATATTTGACCGCCATCTTCCGGCCAATATCGACAGTATAGGGATTGACACGGGAGTCGAGGTAATCCCAGATTTGGGACTTGAATTCCGGTTGGTACTGCGCCTTTTCGAGGACCGTGGGGTCGGGGTCCGTCACGCCGGCAAATGCATTGCGATAGGTCGACTGCGTGATGCCGCTCTTTGCGGCGGTCGCGTAAAAGCCCGCGATCCATTTCTGGAACCCAGGGTCTGCATTGGCGTTGACGGGAAGGAATCCCGCCAAGGCGCCGAGCGCGAGCGCCAAAGCGAGACCACGAAGGGAGTGTTTACGGATTACGGTCATCTACAGCCTTGTCCATCAATCGTTGGATTTCGGTGCGGCGATGCGCATGGCATCGGCCCAAGCGTGACACTAAAGGAACGAAGTCAACAAATTCTTTACCATGGAAGCCGTGGTCAGTCATTATTTGCAAAACGGTAGCAAATTTAATCTACTGACTTCTAGAATGGCTTGGCGCCAAGCATTTTAATGCCCAGGAGGTATGAGTGGGACAGCATAAGAAGGTTCGTAAGGCAGTATTTCCGGTCGCCGGACTAGGGACGCGGTTCTTGCCGGCGACCAAGGCGGTACCGAAGGAAATGCTGACCGTTGTGGACAAGCCGGTGATCCAGTACGTCGTCGATGAGGCGATGGAAGCTGGCATCGAGCATTTCGTGTTCGTTACGGGCCGCAGCAAGCACGTCATCGAAGACTATTTCGATATTCAGTTCGAGCTTGAGCACACGCTGCGCCAGCGCAACAAGAATGCCGAACTTTCGCTGCTGAACGGTCTGCTGCCGAAGGCAGGCACGGCAAGCTTCACGCGCCAGCAGGAGCCGCTCGGTCTCGGCCACGCCGTCTGGTGCGCGCGCGAAATCGTTGGCGACGAGCCCTTCGCTCTGCTTTTGCCCGATATGGTCATGCGCGCCGAAAAGGGCTGTATGAAGGGCATGATCGAACTTTACGAGCACAGCGGCGGCAACGTTATCGCCGTGGAGGAATGCGCGCCCGATCAAACCCATAAATACGGTATCGTCGGTGTTGGTGAAACGATCGGTAATGGTTTCCGCATCACGGAAATGGTCGAAAAGCCAGCCAAGGGCACGGCTCCGTCCAATTTCTTCATCAACGGCCGTTACATCCTGCAGCCGGAAATCTTCCGTATCCTGGAAAGCCAAGAGCGCGGTGCCGGCAACGAGATCCAGCTAACGGACGGAATGCTGAAGCTGGCGCAGACGCAGGATTTCGCCGGCTACCATTTCCAGGGCCAGACCTTCGATTGCGGCGCAAAGGATGGCTTCATCCTCGCCAACGTCGCCTTCTCGCTGGCGCGTGCGGATATCCGCCCGACCATCGAAAATGAGCTGAAGGCGCTGATCGCCGCTTTGAAATAAGCTTCCGACCTTTCGGAAAAATGTTGGGGCCTGGCATATGCCGGGCCTCATTTCGTTTGGGAGGAAGGGCAGGTCGTTTGGGAGGAAGGGCAGGCTTGAATGAAAGGCCGCGCCGCATCGGCGACGCACCATCCGGCGGTCAGCGCTTCACCGTCAGGCCCACGCCGGCCTGGAGCTGACGGGTATCGTCGCCCGTCTTTCTGGTTGTCAGCTGGTAGCCGACATTGCTCGTCAGATCGAGGTAGCGGTTGATCCCCCAGGTCAGTCCGAAAGCCGTGTCATATTCGGTCTCGTCGGACCCGCTGCCGTTGGAAGGATAGTCACGCCAGATCGTTCCACCCGTCAGTTTCGCGGTGAGGTCGTCGCGAAGCTGATGGCTGACGGTGCTGGTGAGCTGGTAAGCGGTGTAGCCGCTGAGGCCGGCTGTGGTCGAAGGCTGCACCGTGGTCGAAAGACCGACGCTGATGTCGGTACCGCGCTGCGGCGACCAGGCGAGATTGCCGTCGATCGTCGGCGAGTCCACAGAGGCCAGGCGCGAATCGTCAAATTGGGTGTGCTGGTAGCCGAAGCCGAGTTCGCCCTTGAATTTTTCGCCAAGGTCGAATTCGACGCCGCCCTTGCCGCCATAGCTCTGGTTCGAGCGGGCATAGCCATTGCTGTCGCGCGTCTGATCATAGACCGCGCGGCCGAGATCGACTTCCACGAAGGGAATGATGGCAGGCGAGAGCTCATAGCCGATGCGTCCGCGCCAGGTGCCGGCCGTCTGATCGCGGTCGCTGAGGGTAACAGTCGTTCCATCCGACAGCACTGCATCGGAATAGACGGTGCGCGTCAATGCCACGGCCGTCGTGCCGCGCAGCACGCCGAAGTCGCGTTCCAGCGAGAGGCCGGTGGTGAACTGATTGACGGCTGACTGTTTCGTGGCGCCGGCGATCGCGTTCGGATCGCTCGTGTCTTCGCGGTAGAACTGATAGCCGGCGGTAATATGCGCCGTCGTGTTGGCGGGAAGATCCAGGCGCAGATCGGCATTGAGGTTGACCGTCGGCTTTTCCTCGCCCGTGCCGCTGACGTTTCTTTGCCAGACGCCTTCGCCGGTGATGGTCAGCGCATGCCGGTCCCAATCCGATGTCAGGGTACTGCGGAGATCCGTCTGCAGGAAGGTGCGGTTGTTCTCGATGGAGCCTGTCCGGTCCCGCTCGGTATTGATCGACTGATTGATCGAGGGGCGCAGGGTGAACGTGCCGAGCGGTATTCCCTGGGCGTCTGCACGATCAGGGTGCTGACGCGTTCTCAACCCGTCGACGGTCGGCTCCGCGGTGTTGACGCGACGCAGATCATTGTCGAGGGTGGAGCCCGTCGTCATTGGATCGACGTTGTCGAGGCGAAGGCGCATGTTCGGCGGCGCGTCCCCCGTGGATGCCGGCTGATTTGCCGGTACGGTCGCCTGTGCATCGTTCAAGGGCGCAACCGTCGAATTCACCGGGGATGCGGCGACAGCGGAAGTGTCGTCGAGATTCTGGTTGGGTGAGAGCGATTGCGCATCGGCCGACATCGGCGCGGCGAACGCTATTCCCCAGCCGAGCATGGCGGAGGTCGCCCATACCGTCAGCCGGAGAGCGCTTGGGCCCGCCTTGTTCTTGCCGATGTTCATTTATCTATATCTGACCCTGCTGGAAATAATTTAAATTCTTACCCAAGTGTAAAGCTGCGTGGTTAACGCTTGGTTGCCAAAGGGCGGCAACATGCAAGGGTTGAGCAAGTTTATCGAAACGGCAGCGCAGACCGTCCTAGTCGCGATAAGCCGATCTTTGGTGGACAGATTTACGGAAAAGCGTTAGGCCTCCGTCATGAATAAGAGAGCTGTGAAATTCATCGGGAACGGTGCGATCGAGTCCGCGATGCGAACGATCGAGACCGAAAGACGGGGCATGGAGGCGCTGGAACGGGCGCTGAGCGACGGCCTGGCCGAGCCCTTCAGCCGCGCGGTGGAGATTATCGGCGATATCGGTGGCCGTGTCGTCATCACCGGTGTCGGCAAGAGCGGCCATATCGGCAACAAGCTCGCCGCAAGTCTGGCTTCCACGGGCACGCCGGCCTTCTTCGTACATCCGGTCGAAGCCAATCACGGCGATCTTGGCATGATCACGCAGGATGATGTCATCATCGCGATGTCCTGGGGCGGCGAGAGCGCCGAACTTCGCGGCATCATCAGCTATTCCCGCCGTTTCTCGATCCCGATGATCGCGATTACGGCCGGCGAAACCTCGACGCTTGCGCGCGAGTCGGATGTTGTGCTGCTGCTGCCCAAGGAGCAGGAGGCTTGTCCGCACGGGCTGGCACCGACGACATCGACGCTGCTGCAGCTTGCCATCGGCGATGCGCTGACCGTGGCCCTGCTTGAGGCGCGTGGGTTTACGGCCGAGGATTTCCGCACCTTTCATCCGGGCGGCAAGCTCGGCGCCAGCCTTTCGCATGTCGCTGACATCATGCACAAGGGCGACCGCGTGCCGCTGGTCAAGCTTGGAACCGGCATGCCGGAAGCGGCGATGACGCTATCGAAAATGCGCTTTGGCTGTGTGGGCGTGATCGATGACGACGGTTGCCTGTGCGGCATCGTCACGGATGGCGATATCGCCCGCAATCTCGGCACCAGCCTTGCGGAAAAGGTGGTGGACGAGGTGATGACCCGCAATCCGAAAACGGTGAAGGAAACGACGCTGGCGACGAGCGCCATGGCGGTGCTCAACCGTCATAATATCTCGGCTCTGATGGTCATCGATGAAGCACGCCGGCCGATCGGCGTCGTGCATTTCCACGATCTGCTGCGGATCGGCGTCGCCTGATCAGACCGGCTCGACCGTGAGTTCTCGGCCGCTGCTGGCAACGACCTTGACGCGCGTGCCGACCGGCAAGTCAGGTCCGTTGACGGTCCAGTAGGTATCATTCAGGCGAATGCGTCCACGGCCTTCGGCGATGGGTTGGTCGAGCGTTGCCGTGCGTCCGACGAGGCTGGCGCTGCGCTGGTTCAAGAAGGGCTCGTCGGTGGCTTGATTGTTGTTATAGAGATAACGGCGGCCAAGCAGGGTGACGATTACGGCCGTGGCTGCGAAGACGAGCCCCTGCACTTGCCAGATCCAGAAGGTGTTCTCCCAGAAGAGCAGCGACAAGGCGCCGACGATGATGCCGGCGAGCCCGATCCATACCAGGAAGAAGCCCGGCAGAACCAGCTCTGCGGCAAGCAGCACGAGACCCACGAGCCACCAGCTCCAGGGGCCGAGTTCGACGACGAAATTGTCGAACATCTCAGCTCTCCTTTGGCGTCAGCGGATTGACCGACGGCGTGGTGCGCGCGGGGCCTGAGCGCGGACGGGAAGGCTGCGGTGCGCCGTTGCCGTCGCCGCTGTCACCAAAAACTTCGCGGGCAATCGCGCCGATGCCGCCGAGCGAGCCGATGATGGAGCTGGCTTCCATCGGCATGAGCACGATCTTCGAATTGCCGGCCGAGCCGATTGCAGTCAGGGCTTCGGTGTATTTTTGTGCGATGAAATAGTTGATCGCCTGCATGTTGCCCTCGGCAATCGCCTCGGACACCACGCGGGTCGCCTTCGCCTCCGCCTCGGCCAGGCGTTCGCGGGCCTCGGCATTGCGGAAGGCGGCTTCGCGCTGGCCTTCGGCCTGCAAAACGGCAGCCTGCTTGGCGCCTTCCGCGCGCAGGATCTGGGCGTTGCGCAGGCCTTCGGCCTCCAACACCTGAGCGCGCTTTTCACGCTCGGCCTTCATCTGCCGCCCCATGGCATCGACCAGATCCTTCGGCGGCTGGATATCCTTGATCTCGACGCGCGTCACCTTGATGCCCCAGGGCTCGGCCGCCTCGTCGACGACGCGCAACAGCCGTTCGTTGATGACATCGCGGTTGGACAGCAACTCGTCAAGGTCCATCGAGCCCATCACGGAGCGGATGTTGGTCTTGGTGAGGTTGAGGATCGCGGTTTCGAGATTGGTGATTTGGTAAGCCGCCTGAGCCGCGTTCAGCACCTGGAAGAAGGCCACCGCATCGGCGGAGATGCTGGCATTGTCCTTGGTGATGACCTCCTGCGTCGGCACGGCGAGAACCTGCTCCATCACGTTCATGCGTGCGCCGATCGTTTCGATGAAGGGCACGATCAGGTTGAGTCCCGGCTCCAGCGTGCGGATATAACGGCCGAAGCGCTGGACCGTGTACCGATAGCCCTGCGGCACCGTCTTGATGCCTGCAAACAGCACCAGGACGACCAAGACCACCAGCGCAATCACAACGATGCTGAAACCACCGACCACCATCGAACTCCTCCATGGACGCGCCCGCCTTAGCTGGCTCGCGTCGCGTAAATTGCTGCCATTTGGCCTCCCGTGCCCGGTCGAACTCATAAAGCGGCAGCTCAATCAGATGTGGTGGGTTAGCACGTTCTCGACAAGTGAGGAATGGGGCTGCGCCAGGTGTCCAGACCTGTTGCAGCGCCGAAGTACGATCAATCAATCGCGATCAAGGTCTTGCGCCCGGCGAGTGATCTTCATACCTTATTATGTGAATTTCCGGCTCCGCTGCCACACAGCCTTTCGAGCCAAGCCATCGCGCATCATCAGGGTGAAGCTATGAATATAGATAGGACCTTGCGGTCGGTCGTGGCCGTTCACGCATCAATTCCGGAAGACGCTTTTACGGCGGCAACGCTTGGCACCCGCCGGGAAGGCAGTGGCGTGGTCATCCGGGGGAATGGCCTGGTCTTGACCATTGGATATCTGATCACGGAAGCCGACAATGTCTGGCTGACGACCAACAACGGGCGCGTCGTGCCCGGACACGCCCTGGCTTACGATCAGGAAACGGGGTTCGGCCTGGTGCAGGCTCTCGGCCCGCTCGATGTACCCGCCCTCGAATTCGGCGATGCCAACAAGGCCGAGATCGACGACGAGGTTGTCGTTGCCGACGGGATCGGCCAGTTCGTCGAAGCGAAGATTGTCGCCAAGCAGGAGTTCGCTGGCTATTGGGAATATCTGCTCGACGAGGCGATCTTCACGGCACCGGCCCATCCCTCCTGGGGCGGAGCGGCGCTTCTCGACGAAGATGGCAAGCTTCTCGGCATCGGTTCATTGCACCTGCAGATGGCGACCCAGAGCGGTGACAGTGCCGACATCAACATGATCGTGCCGATCAATCTGTTGATGCCGATCC
>JBCNPI010000327.1:0-6781 GCA_039593415.1 Rhizobium sp.
GGCCGATTGCTCGCTCAAGCAATCGCGACAGAAGCCGGAGATCTTGTCGGGCGCATGGGTCATCGAACGAGAACAAAAATTGAACATCGCTACTTTATGTTTTAAGCTCGCGAGTCTCAAGCCCGGAAACTGTTGGGAGGCGAGAGTGCAGAATTTGTGCGTGCGGCCGTTAACGCCGGATCGATGGGACGATTTCGAGACTTTGTTTGGGCCAAGCGGTGCCTGCTATGGCTGCTGGTGCACACATTTCCGCGTGCGGACGCCGCAGCGCAAGATGATGGATGCGGCAGCAAAGAAGCAGCTGATTCGGGAGCGTATTGCAGCCGGGCCGCCGCCCGGCCTTCTGGGCTATGTCGATGGGCAGCCGGTCGCCTGGGTGCAGGTTTGTCCGCGCGCCGAGCTGCCACAGTGGAATTCGCCGAACACGGTATCTCGTCCGCTCGATCTAGCCGATGCGGAAGACAGCTCGGTTTGGGCGGTGAGCTGTTTCTTCATGAATTCGAAGGATCGCGGCAAGGGGCATAGCCATCGCATGTTGTCGGAGGCCGTGAATTTTGCCCGCGCTTCCGGCGCCCGGCTGCTGGAAGGCTGTCCGATCGAGCGTACGAAGCAGTCGAAATCCGTCGGCCTCTATGTCGGCTCGCAGCGCATATTCGAGGCTGCCGGGTTTTCGGAAGTCGCGAAGCGTAAGGATGGCAGGCCGCTGATGCGCCTCGTCCTTTGAAAGATAGTGGCTTGGGTATGAAGTCAGCGCGCGATATGGGCCTGGATCAGGGGCGCTGCCTGGCTCCATTCGCTGGCTTCCGGAATACCCGCGGCCGCGGCCGGCGCCATGCGGTGGGCGATGGAATCCGGTTTCAGATTGATGAGGAGGCATTCCGGAACATGCTCGCTGACCGAATGCAGATTGTGGGCCATGTCGTCGACGAAGGCGACGGGCATCGCGCGCTGCCTGTGCAGCGAGCGTACGATCGGCCCCTTCGGCTGCAGCGACGCGAGCAACGGATAGGCAAGCTTGAGCCTGTCGAGGAGACGCCGTCTCTGCGCCCAGAATTGCGGTGGCATCGCCGTGAGGAAAACGATGTCCGCACCCCTAGAAAGGTCATCGAGCGTGTCGACGACGCGGTCGAAGGGCGTCTGCCATTGTTCCTGCGCTTCGAAGAAGGCCTCGATCAGTCGGTGGACATCCTTTTCTTCCAGCGCGGAACCATTGGCCTTGGAGACGATGTTGCCCGTCAGCCGGAACGAACGCGGCAGGAATTCATAGCCTTCGCCATCGATGAAGGTCAGGAAAGGCGCAAAGAAATGCAGGACAACGTCATCGACATCGCAGACGATCAGTGGCCGCTCCCGCAGCCGGATATGCGACACGTCGAATTCGAACGGGGCATCCATTGTCAATATTCTCCGGAGGCAAGGCCGGGCGGCGAAAAATGTGCCGACGCGGCAGCGACGGCCTCCGGCGGAATGCCGCTGGCCTCGCAGAAGGCCAGCAATGTCGGTTCGTGGTTCATGAGGAAATCGAGCATGCCGGCGAGAAAGGCAGGTTCGTTGATGGCATTGCGCACCTGCGCCGGCGCGACGCCGGTCAGTGCCAAGAAGCGGCCGAACATATCCGGTTCATTGGCCAGCCAGCCGAGTACGGCAATGGCAGTCTCTTGCGGGTCGGCCGCATTCTTCTTCGGGTTCTTGAAGTTACTTTGCATTTTGAAGAGTGAGTTACCTATTTTTCAACCAAATGCCGGTAGTTTGCGATTCAACTATTTCTGGAATCGGTTCCTCGCGACCCTATATTTCGAGAGAATGGATGCAATACCGGATGCAGGGACAGCTTTCCATGCCTAAGCAGGTAATGATTGTAGAAGACAATGAGCTCAATATGAAGCTCTTTCGCGACCTGATCGAGGCGTCCGGCTATACGACGATCCAGACCCGTAATGGCATGGAGGCGCTCGATCTCGCGCGCAAACACCGCCCGGACTTGATTCTCATGGATATCCAGCTTCCCGAGGTTTCGGGCCTCGAAGTCACGAAATGGCTGAAGGAAGACGACGATCTGCATGTCATCCCGGTGATTGCCGTCACGGCCTTCGCCATGAAGGGCGACGAGGAACGCATTCGCCAGGGCGGTTGCGAGGCTTACGTTTCAAAGCCGATTTCGGTGCCGAAATTCATTGAAACCATTAAGGCCTATCTGGGCGACGCCTGACGATGGGAAAGAGCTTATGACCGCACGCATTCTGGTAGTCGACGATATTCCAGCCAACGTAAAGCTTCTGGAAGCGCGGCTGCTGGCCGAATATTTCGAAGTGCTGACGGCCGAAGATGGCTTGAAGGCGCTCGCCATTTGCGCGAATACGCAGGTCGATCTCATCCTTCTCGATATTATGATGCCCGGCATGGATGGTTTCGAGGTGTGCGAGCGCCTGAAGTCCGATCCCCGCACCGCACATATCCCCGTGGTCATGGTCACGGCGCTCGATCAGCCCGCTGACCGTGTGCGCGGCTTGAAGGCGGGTGCGGACGATTTTCTGACCAAGCCGGTCAACGACCTGCAGCTGATTTCGCGCGTCAAGAGCCTGCTTCGTTTGAAGACCCTCAGTGACGAATTGCATATGCGCAACGAAACTGCCCGCAATTTCGGTATCGACGATCTGATGCGGGCAGGCGATGGCCGCACTGAGGAAACCGGGCAGGTTCTGCTGGTCGATGGCCGCGCCAATTCGCAGGAGCGCATCATCAGGACGCTCAAGCCGATTGCCCAGGTTGTCGCGATGTCCGATCCGCAAGCTGCCCTGTTCGAAGCGGCAGAGCAGTCGTTCGAACTGGTCATCGTGAATTCGAATTTCGAGGATTACGATCCCCTGCGGCTATGCTCGCAGCTTCGCTCGCTTGAGCGCACGCGTTTCCTGCCGGTGCTGCTGGTGACGGAGCAGGGGGCCGACGAGATGGTCGTTCGCGCGCTCGACCTCGGCGTCAACGACTATATCGCCCGGCCGATCGATCCGAACGAACTCGTCGCCCGCTGCCTCACGCAGATACGCCGCAAGCGCTACAACGACCGCTTGCGCGCCAGCGTGCAGCAGACGATCGAGCTGGCCGTGACCGACGCACTGACGGGCTTGAACAACAGGCGCTACCTGGACAATCACCTCAAGGTGCTTTTCGACCGTTCGATGGTTCGGGGGCGGCCGCTCTCCGTTCTGATCACCGACATCGACAGGTTCAAAACCGTCAACGACACCTATGGCCATGATGCTGGCGACGAAGTGCTGAAGGAATTTGCCGCGAGAATTCGCTCCACGGTGCGCGGTGCCGACCTTGCTTGCCGCTACGGCGGGGAGGAGTTCGTGGTCGTTATGCCGGATACGCCTGCCGATGTCGCCGCTGCGGTCGCTGAGCGTCTGCGCGCGGCGGTAGAAAATATGCCGGTTAAGCTGCGGGATGGCGGCGTTGCCCTTAACATTACTGCATCCTTCGGTATCTCGTGTCGTTTGGAGACAATCGAGACACCTGAGCAGTTGATGAAGCAGGCTGATCTTGCGCTTTATGAAGCAAAGCGGGCTGGCCGCAACAGGGTGGTCGCCGCGGCAGCCTAAAGGAAATAATCGTTAGAAAAGAGCGCACGCCCACTAATATTGAGGGTATTTTTTAGGTTTTGAACAACGGCTGGAAAATTTCCATTCTTCTCATGCCGGCGCGGCCGCTTCGACTCAGTTGAAAGAAAGGCATAATACCTTTGCTTTTGATTTCGGAAAATACTTTGAATTCTAAAATGCGTTTGAGATATTCCTGTTGTTTTGATGTGTAATTTTGTTTTGTTTGCGGTTTTCTTGGTGAGACTAAGTGGAGAGAAAGAAGGTTAACTGAATATAGTTTGTATATTAAAGTCTTCTTTAATATATGCATTTGAGATTTGCTGTTTTTACAGAGATTATATGTTTATTCTTACGTCTTTTGGGGCTTATTTCGTTAAAACTATCAGGATTTCCTTTCTCTTGAATGCGTGAATTTTAACCATACGAGCAGACAAGCGTTTTTTATCATTAAGAATTTGTTGATTTTCTTCCGATTTCGCGCGAATTTAGTCTCATACATGGACAGCCCGAAAGGGTTTCAAGATACCCCATGATGCTCAGGTCCGCCGCATCTCCTGGGTCGTGGGGTCGGTCGGCTGGCAGGCAGAAATATAACGGTTCCTCGTGCCGTTTTGCAGGCTAGCCGGCCCCCAATTCAAAACGCCGCTCTTCGTTGATCGAAGGCGGCGTTTTTTTCGATGACCGGTCAGGGGTTGTCTAAGCCAATGCCGCAAGATTGGACGTCGTTCGCGGAACTGTCGATGGAAACAAAAAAAGGCGCTGACCGGCAGGTCGCGCCTTTTTGTAACCTGAAGTTTAGGAAGCTTACTTGATCTTCGTTTCCTTGAACTCGACATGCTTCTTAGCAATCGGGTCGTACTTCGTCTTTGTCATCTTGTCCGTCATCGTACGGCTGTTCTTCGTCGTGACGTAGAAGAAACCGGTGTCGGCCGTCGACAGCAGCTTGATCTTGATGGTGGTAGCCTTGGCCATAGTCGTCCTGCCTTTAATAAAAATGAACGCCGTGGACGGCCAGTGCGGAGGTCCACGGCGAATTCTGGCGCGAAACTACAAATCGCGCCCGAAAAGTCAACCCCTGTTGCTCATGAAAAGCAGCCGTATCCCCGAAAGCAGGACATAAAGGCCGAAGAAAAAGGCAACAGCCCAGGCAAAGCCGCTGGGACTGGCCAGATCCATGGCCGTTCCGATCGCAGGCGGACCTACGACCATGCCGACGGCATAACAGAAGACGAAGGCTGCGTTGGCCGCAACGAGATCGACACCAGTCAGCCGCGTGCCGAGATGGCTGAGGCCGACGGTATACATGCCTGAAACGCAACCGCCCCAAAAGAGCAGAATGGTGGCGAGAATGATCCAGTTCGACGACAAAGACGGTAGCAGCAGCGCGCCGACAAGACCGATGGTTGCCATGATCGACAATAGCGGCCGCTTGTCGCGCATGCGGTCCGCGAGCAGTCCGAGCGGGATCTGGAAGACGAAATTGCCCACGCCCATGACCGTCAGCAGCAGCGCCGCCTGCGATTCGTTGAAGCCGAGGCGCGTCGCATAGCTGGTGAACAACGACCCGCCGCCGACGGTCACCGCGCCGAACACGAAGACCGCAGCCGTCGCCGTCGGAACGAGGAAGATATAGCGGACAAAATGCAATTCCGGTTTTTCGGCGACGATCGGGCTCTCGTTGCGGGCGATGAAGATCGGAATGGCTGCGGCCAGGATGATGCAGGCGCCAATGATAAAGGGCATCAGACCCTCGCTGCCGACCAGGGAAAAGAGCAGGGGGCCGGCTGCAAATCCGAGAGAAAAAACCGTGGAATAGAGGCCGAGCACGAAGCCGCGCTTGGAAGGCGGAGAGGCGGCATTGATCCAGAATTCCGACAGGATAAACAGCGTGGTGGTCGCACCGTGGAAAACGATTCGGAGCGGAAACCACAGCAGCAGATTTTCCGCGTAGTAAAACCCGAGCGAGCTCAGCGCCGAAAGGAGGACCGCCCAGATCATCGTCTGTACGACCCCGAAGCGATGGGCAAGTTTGGTCGTGATGACCGCGGCCAGCATCGAGGCTATTCCCATCATCGCGGTATTGAGCCCGATCAGGCTCGAAGGAACGCCGCGCTTTTCGAGAATGATACTCAGAAGCGGCAGGCCCAGCCCGATGGCGATGCCAACGGCGGACACGGACGTGATGGCTGCGACGAGCGAAGGCCAGTGAATTTCTTCGACATGGCCGGCCTTGTCGTTCGTCGGTTCAAGCATAAACAAAATCCTGGGGCATGGGGCGGGCGAATCGGTCTGAATACAGGACACGGGAAGGCACGGCTCGGCCGAGTTCAGGTGACGGGTCGGCTTTCATGTGATCGATCACCCCCTCTGGAATGGTCCCTATGACGCGGGGCATGTTCAGACAAGAAATGCTGCTCATGTCAAGCTGTTGCCGGCAAAGCACTTCGCTTGAACCAAGAATAAGCAGTAAATCGTCAGTGGTTGCCGATATGAGGGCACAATGCGCGGAGGCAACCGTCGCCATCGATGGAAACGGACGGCATGAACCGGACGACATGTTCACGATCGGCCGTTTCCCTCATCCCATTCCTCCGGGCTGTCGTCATGTCCCCCGAAGCCATGCATGCGCAAGGCCCATTGCAGGCCGATGACGCCGCCCTTGATCGGCTGAATGACGGCAAGCGCGGCAATGATCGTGATGGGTGTCCAGAGGACGAAATGCGCCCAGAGCGGCAGCTTGAGGGCCATGTCGGTCAGCATGTAGCCGCCGACGACAAGGTGGCCCAGAACCAGGATCACCAGATAGGGGGGCAGGTCGTCGGCGCGTTGATGCGAAATATCCTCGCCGCATACCGCACAATGGTCGACTGGCTTCAGAAAGGCGCCGAAAAGTCTGCCGGTGCCGCAGCGCGGGCAACGGTTCAGCATGCCGCGGACGACGGATTGTCCGAGAGGTCGTTCGCTCTGGTCTGAACCGCCGAAGCGGGTGGGGGAGTCGGATGGGCTGCCCGTCATGAATGCGCTTCCTCCATGCCGGCAGCCGTCCTTTATCGGCGGCCGCGCGGTGGTCTCGTGCCCGGTGCCTTGCGGGCTTGGTTCTTGTTGCGGCGGGTCGCCTTGTGAAAGGAACGCACTGCCGTCGGCATAGGCTTGCCCTCGCTCAGCATCTCGAAACGCAGTGC
>JBCNPI010000328.1:0-6773 GCA_039593415.1 Rhizobium sp.
TCTTGTAGACGCGTGCGGCCGGGTTGATGGCGCGGACGATGTCCTCGATCTGGGCCAGCTCTTCCGGCGAGACGAGATCGGACTTGTTGATGACGACGACGTCGGCAAAGGCGATCTGGTCTTCGGCCTCGCGGCTGTCCTTGAGGCGCAGCGGCAGGTGCTTGGCGTCGACGAGCGCGACGACGGCGTCGAGTTCGGTCTTGGCGCGGACATCGTCGTCCATGAAGAAGGTCTGAGCGACCGGAACGGGATCGGCAAGGCCGGTCGTTTCGACGATGATGCCGTCAAAGCGGCCGGGGCGGCGCATCAGGCCTTCGACGACGCGGATCAGGTCGCCGCGGACGGTGCAGCAGACGCAGCCGTTGTTCATTTCATAGATTTCTTCGTCGGATTCCACGATGAGGTCGTTATCGATGCCGATCTCGCCGAATTCGTTGACGATGACGGCATATTTCTTGCCGTGATTTTCCGAAAGGATGCGGTTCAGCAGCGTCGTCTTGCCGGCGCCGAGATAGCCGGTGAGAACGGTGACGGGAACGGGCTTTTGCGTGGCTGTTTCGGTCATGGGAGCCTCGAAATATGGAAGATTGCCCCGGGGAGCGGACACGTGTCGCGTTCCATATAAGGAGTTGGCGGCGTCAGTTCAAAGGCTTTTATATGTTATAAGATCACATCGGCTATGGCGGCGCGGATCAGGCGCTGGATCAGACCAGCGTTGCCGGATCGAATTTGCCGACATCTTCAAGCAGCTCGATGAGGCCTTTGACGGCGTGCGCGATCAGCCTTTCGCCCTTTTCGGCCGTTGCCGCGCCTGCGTTGCCGGCGACGCCTTGTTCATTCAGATCGGACATCTTCCAGCCGAATGCATGCGGGCCGTAGGCGCGGAGATGCTTGAAGCCCCTGATGAATTCGGACTGGCGAGATGGGAAATCTGCCGCCTTCGACATATCGACCTTCTCCGGATGGAGAGCGAGCATGACCGATGTTTCGATATCGCCGCCATGAATATCGATGGCCTTGTCGTTCGGCGTGATCAGCCCTTCCGGTATGCCGAAGCGGGTCCAGCTGGTCGCAACCGCGAGCATGCCGAAGCGCACGCGCGCTTCCGTCGCGACGATTGTCATCAGCGGCGAGTTGCCGCCATGGGCATTCAGCATGACGAATTTGCGGATGCCGAGATCATTCATCCGTTCGGCGATGCCAAGCCAGCGTTTCACGGCGCCGTCGAAGGAGAGGGTCCGCGAGCCGGCGACATCCATATGCTCGACGGAATAGCCGACAGGCTCGGTCGCCAGAAACGTGACCGGCAGATCGGCGGGCAGGACGGCCTTCAGGCGCGAGACGAAGCCTTCCACGATCAGCGTGTCGGTGTCGAAGGGCAGATGCGGGCCATGTTGCTCATGGGCGCCAAGTGGCAGCACGGCAATCCATTCGGTTCGCTCCTGAGATGTCAGTGTTTCATCATTGTCATCGAAACATGGCAAAGGATGTGCCATCTGAGGATGTGCCTCTTGTTTATGTCAATAACCTGCGCAATGTCATAGCGTGATGACACATCGGCGAAAAGGTCAACGGAATCACGATGGGTAAGAAGAACAAGGTCGGGAAGAAAAGTAAGTCAGGTAAAAAGAAGGATCACCGGGACTACACGCTTGCCGATCTGTCGCCGGCCTTGACGCAGGCGGCACGATCCATGCGGACGGTGATGACACGCAGCCTGACGGCGAGCGGTCTCTATGCCGGACAGGACGGTGTCATTCTCGCCCTGGCGACGAATGATGGGCTTCCGGCCGGCACGCTGGCGCAGAAGCTCGGCGTCAAGGCACCGACGATGACGCGCACGATCGGCCGCATGGAGGCGCAAGGCTTCGTCGAACGGCGGCCGGATGCCGATGATGCGCGTCTGACCAAGGTCTATCTGACCGAAGTCGGGCGAAACAGCGTTGCCGAGATCGAAAGTTCGGCGGCCAGCTGCGATGAGCTGGCGACCCGCGGCTTCTCGGAGAAAGACATCCGCTCGCTCGTGCGCCTGCTCAAGACGATCGAGCACAATCTTCAGGCCGGCGATGACGACGAGGATGAAGACGAATTCTGAGAATCCCCGAGAAATCGTGTTGCGCGATGTGATTAAAGCTTTTAATTAAAGAATTTAAATTCCGGAATCATAAAACGAACGGAATATGTTTACGGCTGCGTTTCACGGGGAGGGAGCGCGTGGCGCAAAAGATAAAGCTTTCTACGATTGCGGAAACGCTGGGTATTTCAACGGCAACGGTATCTCTGGCCTTACGCGACAGTCCGCTGGTTGCGGTCAATACCCGCGAGAAGATCAAGGATCAGGCCCGCGCTCTGGGATATATCTACAATCGCCGCGCGGCGAGCCTCAGGACATCGCGATCGGGCATCATCGGTGTCGTCGTGCATGACATCATGAATCCCTTCTATGGCGAAATCCTCAAGGCGATCGAAAGCGAGCTCGATCGCAGCCGCCACACCTTCATCCTTTCCAATCACTATGATTCCGTCGAAAAGCAGCGGACCTTCATCGAGACGCTGCTGCAGCTCGGAGGCGACGGCGTCATCATGTCGCCGGCGATCGGGACGCCGCCGGAGGATTTCGAGCTTGCGGAAGAAAACGGCATGCCGGCCATCCTTGTGGCACGACAGATCGAGGCGCTGGATCTGCCGACCTTTCGTGGTGATGACAGCTATGGCATCTCGCTTGCGACCAATCATCTGATCAGCCTCGGTCACCGGTCGATCGCCATGATCGGCGGCACCGATCAGACCTCTACCGGACGCGACCGCTATCAGGGCTATGTGAATGCATTGCGCAAGGCGGGCATAGAGGTCGATCCCGATCTGCGCATTCCCGGCGCACGCTCCAAGCAGGGCGGCTTCGAGGCGGCTGTGCATTTCCTGTCGTTGCCGCAGAAGCCGACGGCTGCCGTCTGTTGGAACGATCTGGTCGCCATTGGGCTCATGAACGGCATTTCGCGTGCCGGCCTTGTCCCCGGACGTGACATCTCGGTCACCGGCTATGACGATCTGGAGGAGGCGGCGATTGCGACGCCGGCCCTGACCACGGTCTGGAACGGTCAGGCCGAGGTCGGAAGGCTTGCGGCGCGCGCGCTTTTGGATAGGCTGGCGGGAAGCCATGAACCGGACGGTATTCATCTGATCAAGCCGGAAATGCGCATCCGCCAATCGACGGCGCCTTATAAAGCTCGCTAGCAGCGGTTCGGCGACGAACCGTATCTCAAGAGGAAAGATCCATGTCCGATAGCCGCATCGCCGTCCTCGTTCCGGGGAAGATACACCCGCGTGTTCTTGAAAGGCTGGGGAAACAGTTCGATATCGTTTCGGTCGAACGCAATGCCGGTCCAAAGGTCGATGCGGAAGCCGCGGTCCGCATCCGTGGCGTTGCCGTTGCAGGTGGGTTCGATGCGGCCTGGATCGATGCCTTTCCAAATGTCGAAGTCATTGCCAATTTCGGCGTCGGTTATGACGGCATCGACGTCAAGCACGCCGCTTCGAAGGGCATCGTCGTAACCAATACGCCCGACGTTCTGAACGATGAAGTGGCGGATACCGCCATTGCCCTGCTGCTGAACACGCTGAGGCAGTTTTCGAAGGCGGAGAGCTGGCTGCGCGAGGGGCGCTGGGCGAAGGAAGGGGCGTTCCCGCTCTCGCCCTTTTCGATGAAGGGACGACGTATCGGCATCAACGGCCTCGGCCGCATTGGCCTGGAGATCGCAAGGCGGCTGGAGCCCTTCAAAGTGAAGATCGGCTATCACACGCGCACGCCGCGCGACTCGCTGCCCTACGACTATTATCCGACCTTGAAGGAAATGGCGCAGTCGGTGGATACGCTGATCTCCATCGTGCCGAAGACGCCGGAAACGCATAAGGTCATCAATGCGGAGATCCTGTCGGCGCTCGGGCCGCAGGGTGTGTTCATCAATGTCGGCCGCGGCTGGTCCGTTGATGACGATGCGCTGATTGCTGCCCTCGGCAACGGCACGCTGGGCGCCGCCGGCCTCGATGTTTTCTACGACGAACCGAACGTGCCGGCCGGGTATCTCTCCCTGCCCAACGTTTCGCTGCTGCCGCATGTGGCCTCCGCCTCGGTTCCGACGCGCAATGCCATGGCCGATCTTGTTGCTGACAATATCGTCGAATGGTTCGCCAGGGGTGAGCCTGTGACGCCGGTGCCGGAAACGCCAGTCAAGCCGCGCGGCTGATTACACAGCTTTTTGCCGATAAGGAGCGGCGCCGAGCCGTTCCTTATTGGCAGCATAGTCGCGCACGGCATCGCCGAAGGCGGCGAAGAGTTTGCGCGACGATAAATCCGTTTCGGCCCAATATTCCGGATGCCATTGCACGCCCACGGCAAACGCCTTGGCACCGATGACGGAGACGGCCTCGATCGTGCCGTCTTCGGCCAGCGCTTCAACCTGCAATCTCGGTGCCGTATCGGCTATTGCCTGACGATGCAGCGAGTTCACCTGTATTTCACCTGACCCAACGACGCGGGCGATGCAGGAGCCTTCCTTGACGAAGACGCTCTGACGGATCGAATACATCATATCTCGATCGACATTCGGCGGCTTGCGATGGTCCCATATGCCCGGCTGGTCGTGGATTTCGCTCGCCAGTGTGCCGCCAAGCGCGACGTTCAGCTCCTGAATGCCGCGGCAGATGGCGAGCATTGGGATGGCGCGATCGATCGCACGGCGTATGAGCGGTAGCGATGTCGCGTCGCGCGCGGGGTCGAAAGGGCCGTCGCTGTCCTTTGCCTCTTTTCCATAGAGGGACGGATGCACGTTGGTCGCCGAACCGGAGACGAGCAAGCCGTCGACCCGGTCCAGAATGGCGTCCGCATCGTTGCCGTCCTCAAGCGCCGGAACGATCAGCGCCATCAATTCCGCAGCCTTTACGGCAGCACGGACATATTGCAGCTGCACGGCATGCCAGCTCGTGCCGTCGAACTCGCGGACGTCGGCGGGAATGGCGATGATCGGTCTGGGCATCCAAGGCTCCGGAAGGTGCTAATTGCTGTTTGCCGTCTTCCCTGGATGACTATGTCAATCCGAGGGCGGTTTCTCCGTGGCCGTAGTCTACGTGAATCGGGCCTTGCCGGCAACGCGTGGTGGTTTCCATGAGGCTTTGTTTCGGCCCGCCATGCCGATGTACAGGAATCGCCATAATGCGATGCCAGAGCAAGCTTGAAAGACTGTGTGCGGCATGGTTAGTTCCATCGCTTGCGCCGTGACGGGGAGCGCGCCGTTCCCCAGCAATGCCGTCCGTATGGGAGAATTCGATGGATCGCCGTTCCTTCATAAGGCGGGCAGGGGCCGTTGGCGCAGGTGCTGCTGCCTCCGCGCTTGCCAGTCCGGCCCTGGCCCAGGAATATCCGAAGATTACCTGGAAGATGACCTCTTCCTTTCCCAAGAGCCTGGACACTGTCTATGGCGGTGCGGAGGATATCGCCGCGCATGTATCCGATGCGACGAACGGCAATTTCGTCATCCAGGCCTATGAGGCGGGCGAAATCGTGCCGGGCGCTCAGGCCGCCGACGCCGTGAGCGCCGGCGCTGTCGATGCAGCCCATACCTGTTCCTATTATTTCTGGCAAAAGGACCCGACCTATGCCATCGGCACGGCACTGCCGTTCGGTCTCAACGCCCGGCTGACCAATGCCTGGTTCTATCAAGGGAACGGCAACAGGCTGATGAATGAATTCTATGCCACGCAAGGCATATTGGGCTTGCCCGCGGGCAATACCGGCGCGCAGATGGGCGGCTGGTCTCGTAAGGAAATCAACACGCTTGACGATCTCAAGGGGTTGAAGATGCGCATCGCCGGCCTTGCCGGCAAGGTGATCGAGAAGATCGGCGTGGCGCCGCAGCAGGATATTCCAGTCAATGGAATATATGATGCGCTGAGCAAGGGCACGATCGATGCGGTCGAATGGGTCGGCCCCTACGATGATTTGAAGCTCGGGCTGCAGAAAATCGCCAAATACTACTATTATCCCGGCTGGTGGGAAGGCGGTGCCGTGGTACACGCCTTCTTCAATCTGGAAAAATGGAACGCATTGCCGAAGAATTATCAGGTGATCCTCAGTGACGCCTGCGCCTTCGCCAATACCAACATGCTGGCAAAATACGACGTCAAAAATCCCCAGGCGCTGAAGGATATCGTACAGCAGGGCGTGACGCTCAGGCCCTTCAGTCAGGAGATCATGGATGCCTGTTTCCAGGCAGCCAATGGGCTCTATGCCGATCTCTCCAAATCCAACGACTATTTCAAGCGCATCTATGAGGATCAGGTTGCTTACAAGAAGGATGCTTACCTCTGGATGCAACTTTCCGAGTATACTTTTGATACATTTATGATGATCCAGCAGCGCGCCGGTAAGCTTTGATTGTATTGCACAAGCCTTTAGTATTGTCTTGTTCTAGTTATTGGCGATTTGGACCTTATATCCAAGGTAGAATCTGCCGAAGATAATTGCACCAATACGATGCAGATCGTAGCCAAGTTTCGACGTAAGTGACCGGCTTAATTGGAAAATCTGTCCGGATGCATTCATTTTGGGCAATCAAATTTTAAAACGTTTACACTAGGGTCTCCGCCGCATCAGGGGAAGTCTGAATGAAGCCTCCAAGCCCGGACACTGTGCCGACGGATGTTTATCTGTCGTTCGTCAGTTCGCTTTTCGGAAACCGTAAAACGCTTTTTACGGGGGTTTTCGTTCACATTCTGAC
>JBCNPI010000329.1:0-6757 GCA_039593415.1 Rhizobium sp.
TTTCCGTACCCGCCGTTCGTCTCGGTATCGCCTATCCGGCCGATGCGGTACAGGACATCGTCAACGCACTTGGGCCGCAGATGGCTAAGGTCGCCCTGTTCACCGGCGCTCCCATGTCGAGCGGGAAGATGGCTGCCGCCGGCTTTCTGCTGGAGGAAATCGAGGCAGACGCCTTCGATGGAGAGGTATCAGCGCTCGCCCATGCAATCGCCGCCAACGCTCCGATCGCGCTGCATGCATCGAAGGTTGCGATCCGCGCCGTCATCGAGCGGGATGGCGATCTGTTGCGCGAGGCGGAAGTGATCGGTGCCGAAACCTTCGACAGCGCCGATTATGCCGAAGGCCGCGCCGCCTTCGCCGAGCGACGAAAGCCGCGTTTCACCGGCAGGTGACTTAGCGCCCATCGAAGCGCTGATAGAATTCCAGAACCGCGGCCTTGAAAATCTTGTCGCCGACGGCGAGCATGTGATCGCGGTTCGGTATGTCGATGGCTTCGGCATTCGGCATCAGGGCCGCCAGTTCCTGACCGGAGCCGGCGATATCGTCCCTGGTGCCGACTGCAATCAGCGTCGGCGCTTCGATCCTCGCTACATCTTCCCGAGACGCCAGATCGCGCGAACCCTGGATGCAGGCAGCCAGCGCCTGCCGGTCACTCTTCGTCTGTTCGGCAAAGGCGCGGAACATACGCCCGCGCGCATGGGTGACATCATCGAGAGATGAAGCAATTAGCGCATCAGCAATCGGGTCCCAGTCACCAACACCTTCGACCATTCCGATGCCGAGACCGCCCAGCACCAGCGAGCGGACACGATCGGGATGGGCGATCGCCATGAAGGTACCAACGCGCGCACCCATGGAATAGCCCATCACATGCGCGTCGGGGATGCCCAGGTGGTCGAGCAGCGCAACAGCGTCCTCCGCCATGATCCAGGGATGGTAGACATCGGCATCGTAGAGCTTGTCGCTCATACCATGACCGCGATTGTCTATGGCGATCACGCGATAGCCTGCCTCGCCAAGAGTCTTCAGCCAGCCCGGATTGACCCAGTTTGCAATCGCGGTCGAGGCAAAACCGTGGATCAGCAGCACCGGCGGACCGCTCGGATCACCGTCATCGAAAAAGGCAAGCTTCAATCCGTTTCTGACAAAATAAGATATCGGGGGAGCATTCAAGTTCATGGTGTCGTCTTCGCAAACTGGGTCCTGTTGGCGCCGGACCATATTTTATCGCCAATATCAAATGAACCCCGCGCTTGCGAAAATCTCTGCATCAAGTCGGACTTTCGCACTACACAATCGGGAAGAAGAATTATAAAGAGGGCTACCAAGTCTGGCGCAACATTCATGCCGCTCATGGCAAGACGCATTCGGAGATCAGTATGGCCGGCCACAATATTCCCCATTTCCAGAACGACGGCGGACATCGCGTCATCGAAATCGGCGTGAAGGAATTCATGTGCACCGGCGCCTCGATTCCCTATGATCATCCGCACATCTTCATCGATCTCGGCGACGAGAGCGAGAAAGTCTGCTCCTACTGCTCGACGCTGTACCGCTATAATCCGTCGCTGAAGGCGGACCAGACCAATCCGGCCGGCTGCGTCTTCCACTTCAAGGCAGCGTGATCGCTTAGCGTTCGATCGGACAGAGAGAAATGCCGATCAAAGCAGCAGCAATCATCGGCGCCGGGATTGCCGGATTGACGGCAGCCCTGGCGCTGGCGAGACACAGCATCGAATCCGACATTTTCGAACAGGCTGACGTGCTGACAGAAGTCGGCGCCGGCCTGCAGATTTCACCAAACGCCTCCCGCATCCTCGATACGCTCGGCGTGCTCGACAAGCTTCGGGCCGTCTGGCTGGAGCCCGAAGAAGTCCGGCTGGTATCCGGCTCGTCGCTGCGAACTGTCGCATCTGTTCCCTGCGGAAATTTTGCCAGAGAACGTTGGGGTGCGCCTTATGGTGCCGCACATCGCGCCACCCTGCAGAAAGCGCTCCTCGAAGCCGTAAAGGCCAATGCGCTTTGCAGGCTTCATCTCGGCCGACACATCGACATCAAAAGCAGGCAAGCGCTGGAAGAGATCTGCGGCAAGGAATTCGACGTCGTCATCGGCGCCGACGGCGTCTGGTCCAAGGCGCACGCGATGGTGCCCGGTGCGCCCTCGCCGCTCTTCTCCGGCAATATTGCCTGGCGCTTCTCCATTCCGGAAAGTGCGGCCCCATCCCTGCTGGACAAGAAGAACGTCACGGCTTTCCTCGGACCCTCCAGCCATCTCGTCTGCTACCCCATGCGGGAAAATGCCGCCTTCAATATCGTTGCCATCATCTCGGGCAGCAGTACCAGCCGCAATTGGAGTGCGGCTGGCAGCAAGGTGCAGCGCGAGCAGATGCTGCGCGGCTTTTCCGGCTGGAACGGTACGATCCTGCGAATGCTGGAAGCCCAGGAGCAGGCGAGCTTCTGGCCGCTCTATCAGATGAAGGCCGGCCGGTGGCATAATGGCAGCGACACAATTCTGATCGGCGATGCGGCGCATGCGATGATGCCCTTTGCGGCACAGGGCGCAGCCATGGCCATCGAAGACGCCTTCGAACTTGCCGGCATGCTTTCAGCACACTCGGTTGCCGAAGCCTTCGAACTCTATGAAAAGCGCCGTGCGCCGCGGATTGCGCGCTTGAAGCAGCGCGCCGCCTTCAATCAATTCGCCTATCACGCCCGCGGCCCGATCCGTTTGGCGCGCGATCTCGTCCTCTCGCTTCGTCCGCCGCAAGGCCTCGCGGCGGATATGGACTGGATCTACGGTTATCGCGCGATCGGTTGATCAGACCTCTTTGACTGCCGCAAAGCCCTTCTCGATATCCGCCTTGATATCGGCGACATCCTCCAGGCCGATCTGCAGGCGAATGACCGGTCCCTCCGTCGGCGCCTTGGTGACGCGGCGATCGTTAAGATTGACCTGCAGGGCCAGGCTTTCGAAACCGCCCCAGGAATAGCCGAGGCCGAAAATACGCAAAGCATCGAGGAAGGCATGCGCCTTCACCTTGAATTTCTGCGGATCGTCAACGGCGAGAACGAAGGAAAAGATCCCGCTTGCGCCCTTGAAGTCGCGCTTCCAAAGATCGTGGCTCGGGAAGCTCGGCAGCGCCGGATGCAGCACGCGCGCGACTTCCTCCCTCCCCTCGAGCCATTGGGCAATCGCCAGCGCGCTTTCCTGGTGACGCTCCAGGCGTACGCCCATGGTGCGCAAACCGCGCAGCACCTGATAGGCATCGTCCGGCGCGCCGCAGATGCCGAGCTGGCCATGAGCGTCCAGCAGTTGTTTCCAATGCGCCTTATTGGCGGAAACGGTTCCCATCAGAATGTCCGAGTGACCAGCCGGATATTTGGTCACGGCATGGATGGAGACATCGACGCCGTGATCGAGCGGCTTGAAATAGAGCGGCGTCGCCCAGGTATTGTCCATGGTGACGACACAGCCGTGACGGTGAGCCGCTGCCGAAATTGCCGGAATATCCTGCATTTCGAAGGTATTGGAACCCGGAGCCTCGGTATGGACCAGCCTCGTGTTGGCTTCGATCAACTGCTCTATGCCGGCACCGATCAAAGGATCGTAATATTCGACCTCGATGCCGAGGCGCTTCAGCATCGTGTCGCAGAAGAAGCGGGTCGGACCGTAGACCGAATCAACGATCAGGGCGTGATCGCCGGCAGAGAGATAGGCTAGAAATGGAATGGTGACGGCCGCGAGCCCGGACGGTACGATGACCGTTCCAGCCGATCCCTCCAGTGCATCCATCGCCTCGCACAGCGCGTCCGTGGTGGGAGTCCCGCGCGTGCCGTAAGTGTATTTCTGATCGTGCGTCTCCATCACGCGGGCATTGGGAAAGAGCACCGTCGAGGCATGTACCACGGGTGGGTTGACGAAGCCGTGGAAATCAGAAGGCGAATTGCCGATGTGGGACAAACGCGTGTTGATGCCGGCGTTCTGCAGGAATGTGTCTTTGTCTTTCATGTCCGGATATGCCTTTGGCGCTGTGGGAAGCTGGATTTGTGGCGGCCAAGTCTCATGGGGTCAACCCCGATCGTTCCGACATCACGTATTATTAGAAGGCTAAAATAACGAAAATGGCGACGGAAACCCCATTTTTGCGCAGATTTTTGGCAAATTGTCGCACATTTTGACGCCAAATGCCCGCTTTTCGGTCGCAAAAGGCGAAAATGCCGAATAAATCCGCAATAATTTGAACGCTCTCTTGACCGTTACACCATTTGCGACTGTGATAGCGCCACTCGCACCGGGAAAGGGAAGAACGTGGTTCTAGAAGGACCTGCTTCGGAGGCGATACATTTAACTATAAAACAAATAGACAAAGGTTGGGAAAGATGAAAAAGATTGCTCTCTCCGCGCTTCTCGGAGCCGCTGCGTTGGCTTACACCGCGTCCGGCGCTTCCGCGTCGACGCTGAGCGACGTAAAGGCCAAGGGCTTCGTCCAGTGCGGCGTGAATACGGGCCTCCTCGGCTTCGCACAGCCGGACGCCTCCGGCAACTGGGCCGGTTTCGACATCGACTTTTGCAAGGCCGTGGCTTCCGCCGTATTCGGCGATCCGACCAAAGTGAAATACACGCCTCTCAGCGCCAAGGACCGCTTCACCGCGCTGCAGTCGGGCGAAATCGACGTGCTTTCTCGCAACACGACCTGGACCATCAATCGCGACACGGCGCTCGGCCTGAAGTTCCGTCCCGTCACCTATTATGACGGCCAGGGTTTCATGGTTCGCAAGGAACTGAACGTGAAGTCGGCGCTTGAACTGTCGGGGGCGGCCGTCTGCGTGCAGTCCGGCACGACGACCGAACTCAACCTCGCCGACTATTTCAAGACCAACAACCTGCAGTACAACCCAGTCGTCTTCGACAAGCTCGAAGAAGTCAACACTGCCTATGACTCCGGCCGTTGCGACGTCTACACCACCGACCAGTCCGGCCTTTACTCGCTGCGCCTGACGCTGAAGAACCCGGATGACAATGTCGTTCTGCCTGAAATCATCTCCAAGGAGCCGCTCGGCCCGGCCGTTCGCCAGGGTGACGACCAGTGGTTCAACATCGTCAGCTGGACGGCCTACGCACTGGTCAATGCCGAAGAATTCGGCATCACGCAGAAGAACGTCGACGAGATGAAGAACTCGCCCAACCCGGACATCAAGCGCTTCCTCGGCGTCGAACAAGGCTCCACCATCGGCACCGACCTCGGCCTGACCAATGACTGGGCCTACAACATCATCAAGGGTGTCGGCAATTACGGCGAAGTCTTCGACCGCAATATCGGCGCGGGCAGCCCGCTGAAGATCGCCCGCGGTCTCAACGCCCTGTGGAACAAGGGCGGCATTCAGTACGCGCCTCCGATTCGCTAAGCCGCAAACGGCTAATTTCCGAGGAAAGGCGGCGTTGCCGCCTTTCTCACCTCAAGAAAACAAGCCTGAAACAGGCATATTGGGGAAAAGTTCTATATGGCAACGACTGCAAACTCGCCTGAAGGCGAGCGAACATCTATATCAGCACTATACAATCCCAAAGTAAGGGGTGTGTTCTATCAGGCCCTTACCCTCGTCATTCTGGCTGCCTTCTGCTGGTTCATCGTCGCGAATACGATAGACAATCTGCACGCATTGAACCGGTCTTTCGGCTTCGACTTTCTCGGAGGCCGAGCAGGTTTCAATCTAGGGCAGGCGCTCATCCCCTATTCCAGCGATTCCACCAATACCGATGCGCTCCTTGTCGGCCTGCTCAATACGCTGCTGATATCTGTCGTGGGCATCATTGCTGCGACGATCGTCGGCTTCATCGTCGGGATCGGAAGGCTTTCGCATAATTGGCTGATTGCCAAGCTCTCCCAGGCCTATGTCGAAATCTTCCGCAATATCCCGCCGCTTCTCGTCATCTTCTTCTGGTACAGCGGCGTTCTGGTGCTGCTGCCGCAAGCACGCGACGCGGTGCACCTGCCTTTCTCCAGCTATCTCAGCAATCGCGGCCTCGCCTTCCCGAGCCCGATCTTCGGCGCCGGCATGTGGGCGGTGGGCGTCGCCCTCCTTGTCGCCATTGCCGCAGTATTTTTCATGGCGCGCTGGGCGCACAGGCGTCAGGTGGCAACCGGCCGGCAGTTCCATACGATCTGGGCATCGATCGGCATATTGATCGGCCTGCCCTTGCTGGTGTTCCTGGTAACGGGCATGCCGCTCTCCCTCGATTATCCTATTGCCGGCAAGTTCAACCTGACCGGCGGGACGGTCGTGGGACCGGAATTTCTCGCGCTTCTCCTGGCCCTTTCCCTCTATACGGCTTCCTATATCGCCGAGATTGTCCGCGCCGGCATTCGTGGCGTGCCGAAGGGGCAGTCGGAGGCGGCAGGCGCGCTGGGTCTGAGGTCGTCGGCCATCAGCCGGCTTGTCGTTATTCCACAGGCAATGCGCATCATCATTCCGCCGCTGACGAGCCAATATCTCAACCTAATCAAGAACTCCTCGCTCGCCATCGCCATCGGTTACGCCGATCTCGTCGCCGTCGGCGGCGTGATTCTCAACCAGTCCGGCCGAGCGGTCGAAGTCGTCGTCATATGGATGGTTATCTATCTCGCCCTGAGCATCGCAACATCGCTGTTCATGAACTGGTTCAACGCCAAGATGGCTCTGGTGGAGAGATAAGATGTCGAGCGTAGATCAAAGCTTCGTCAGCAAGACGCTTCTTGTGGCGCAACCGGCACCGGCC
>JBCNPI010000033.1:0-30296 GCA_039593415.1 Rhizobium sp.
TGCGACCGTTCTGGAAAACCCCGGCAAATACTGGCGGCATCTGACCAGCGACAGCCAGCTGCGCTGGATCGGCCCGGAGAAGGGCGCGATGCATCTGGCGACGGGCGCGGTCGTCAATGCCGTCTGGGATCTGCTTGCCAAGGAAGCAGGCAAGCCGGTCTGGCGGCTGGTCGCCGAGATGGATGCCGAGCGCATTGCCGACATCGTCGATTATCGTTACCTGACCGATGTGCTGACGCGCGACGAGGCCGTCGCCATTCTGAAGAAGGCGGAGGCCGGCAAAGCCGACCGCATCGTCGCGCTCGAGCGCGAGGGCTATGCCTGCTATACGACATCTGCCGGCTGGCTCGGCTATGACGATGCCAAGCTGCGCCGGCTGTGCCAGGAGGCGATCGACGCCGGCTTCAACCATGTAAAGATGAAGGTCGGTCGCGATCTCGAAGACGATATCAGGCGCCTAACGATCGCACGCGAGGTGATCGGTCCAGATCGCTATCTGATGATCGACGCCAACCAAGTTTGGGAGGTCAATCAGGCGATCGACTGGGTGAAGAGACTCGCCTTTGCCAAGCCCTTCTTCATCGAAGAACCCACAAGCCCGGATGACGTTGCCGGACATCGTAAGATCCGCCAGGCTATCGGCCCGGTAAAGGTCGCGACCGGCGAGATGTGCCAGAATCGCATCATGTTCAAGCAGTTTATCGCCGAAGGCGCGATCGACATCGTGCAGATCGATTCCTGCCGCATGGGCGGTCTTAACGAAGTGCTGGCGGTGCTGCTGATCGCAGCGAAGTATGGATTGCCGGTCTGGCCGCATGCCGGTGGCGTCGGACTTTGCGAATACGTGCAGCACCTGTCGATGATCGACTACATCGCCGTCTCCGGCACCAAGGATGGCCGCGTGATCGAGTATGTCGATCACCTGCACGAGCATTTCATCGACCCCTGTATCATCCGCGACGCCGCCTATATGCCGCCGAGCCTGCCGGGCTTCTCAATCGAGATGAAGCCGGAATCGATCGCGGAATATACGTTCAAGGGGTGATTATGTACTAAAAAGCTCCTTCTCCCTTGGGGAGAAGGTGGCCCGAAGCGTCGGATGAGAGGTATCCGCATCGATTTCATTGGCTTTTGTGCTCTTGGCATGCCCCCTCATCCGCCTATCGGCACCTTCTCCCCGAGGGGAGAAGGGAGATGTCCGCTAATCGTGTCTCGTCAACCAGTCCCGAATGACCGACACGTCGGCATCATCGAACTCGTGGCCGCCCGGAACCGTCGCAAGCTCGACCTTTGCGCCGCCGTCACTCAGACGTTCGGCCAATGGCTGAGTGTACGGGCCGTACAGGTCCTTCTCGCCGGCGACCACGAGTATATCGGCATCCGACATATCAGCCGCGGGCGGATTTTCGAGCACGGCCATGGAGCGCAGCAGCACGGCGCGACGGATGAGGTGCGGGTGCAGCGACAGCATCGCGTTCAGCAAATTGGCGCCGTTCGAATAGCCGATATAGACGATGCGATCCGGATCCAGCCCATAGGCATGAACCGCGCCGTCGATGAAGGCGGCAAAGGCTTCGGCCTCGCTCACGATATCGGCCTGATCGAAGGACATCGGTCCATTGCGGCGGAACCATCGTGGTGCACCTTCCTCCAGCGCACGGCCACGTACTGAGAGCAATGTCGCATCGGCGTCGATCTTATGGCCGAGCGGCAGCATCGTCGTTTCGTTGGCGCCGGAGCCGTGCAGCAAAACGAAGACATTGCCGTTCGGCTCATCGGGCGTGAAGAAGCGATGGATGAAGGGCAGATCGCGATAGATGACGCGCGGTTCGCCGGGCATGGAGAACTGCGGCAGGATCACGTTGAGCTCGGCCAGAAGCTTCGGACTATCCCCGGGGGCGAAGAGGCGCGTGCCAAGCGTCGCTTCGTCCTCGTCGATCAACATGCCAGGCGCATCCGTCGCGAGTTCGAACAGGATCTGGCCAGGTTCGCGGACATAGAGCGAGCGGAAATATTTGCGGTCATGCATCGTCGTCGGGCCGGAATTGATCGCCTGCAGCGTGGTGTGGACCGACTGTAATTCGGCATCGTCGCTGGCGCGAAAGGCGACATGATCGACCGTGCCCGTGCCCGGGGCGCTCGCCCAGAAGCCGCGCGCATCGCGGATATCGAGGATATCACCGGGCTCCGCGACGAGCCGGCTGATGGCTCCGCTGGTGGCGAGCTGTTTATAATCGAAGTGGTCCACCAGCATGGTCTGCGTCTCCTCCGGCGTTTCGCTGAACAGCGTTGCGCCGCGAATGCGGCGGATCGCGTGTTCTTGCGGGATTGCATCGCTCGTCCAAGGCGCTGCCGCCTTCAGGGCATTGGTTCCGACCAGCTTGACAATGACGCCGTCGGGGTCCTTCAGCCGAAGCACAGGCTCACCGAATTCCTCAGAGGGACCTTCGGGCTTGAGGCCGGCGCTCAAAGCGCGCGTCAGCCAGAAGCCGATGCTTGCGGGATCGATGGCGAGCGAGATTTCGCCGATCTGACCAACGCCGGCGCGGCCGGGAGAACCGTCTTCCCAAACCAGAAAGGTAATCAGCGAGCCAGGCGAACCCACGGCGTCGCCATAGATGAGATGAAGCTGCGTGGCGTCCTCGAAACCGCCGGTGCGCTTGACGAGATGCAGGCCGAGGAAGCCGACGTAGAAATCGACATTCGCCTGGACCTTGCGGGTGATCAGGGTGATGTGATGGATGCCGGCGACCATGGGATGCTCCAGACTGCTATTCGTTCTGGTCGCTATTTAGGCCGTGGCCATTGTTCAATGCAATGCACTGTCCGTGGAGGCACTGTTCACAAAAAAACGCTATTGCCTCGTCAGTTGGCGAGCCTCAATGCTCGCCGAGGCTATCTTCCGGCGATTTGCGACGATGGCCGCTGATTTCCGAGCCGGCAGTGCGCGAGAAGCTGGCGTTCCAGATCACCGCGAGCAGCGCAATGGCCGTCACGACGATGAAGGCGACCGAAAAGTCCATCATCTCGGCTTTAGCCTGGCCGCGGAACTGCATCGAGCCATGCAGAGCCAAGGCGGCGACGCAGATGCCTAGGGACAGCATCAGCTGCTGGAAGGTCGAGTAGAAGCTCGTCGCGATGCTCATACGGTCCCGTTCGATCTCATCATAAGCAATCGTGTTATAGGCCGTGAACTGGAACGACATGAAGAAGCCGCAGAAGAACAGGATCACGAAGATAACGGGCAGCGGCCAATCCGGCTTGAAGATGGCACACATGCCGTAGCCGAGCGTGCCGATGAGGCCAAAGATGATGAGGGCGGTGCGGAAGCCCAGCGTGCGCAGGATGCGAACCTGGAAAGGCTTCATCGCCATGGAGCCGAGCGCCGTCGCAATGGCGATCTGACCGGCGGCGGCGGCTGACAGGCCGAAGCCGAGCTGCAGCATCAGCGGGATCAGGAAAGGATGAGCGCCCTGGCTGATGCGCGTCAGCGAGCCGGCGATAACCGAGGTGCGGAAGGTCGGCACCTTCATCAGCGAGAAATCCATGATCGGTGAGGGATGCCTGCGCGCGTGGCGCAGATAGGCGATGCCAAACAAGAGGCCGATGGAGATCAGAAAGACGGCCAAATAGCCTTCGCCCTCGCGGCTGGACATTTCGAAGCCGAAGAGCAGCGATCCCAGCGAGATGCCCGAGAGGATGAAGCCCGAGAGATCGAAGCGGCCGATACGCGGGCCTTTCACCTCCTCGATGAACATGGTCACCAGGATGAAACCGATGACGCCGATCGGTACGTTGATGTAGAAGATCCAGCGCCAGTCTAGATAGGTGACGAACATGCCGCCGACCGGAGGGCCGAGGATGGGGCCGACGAGCGCGGGGATCAGCAGCCAGGACATCGCGTTGACCATGTCCTTGCGGGCGACGCTGCGCATCAGCACGAGACGGCCGATCGGCAGCATCATGGCGCCGCCGAGGCCCTGCAGAAGCCGCGCTAGGACAAGGAAGAACAGGTTTGGCGCCTGCGCGCACAAAAGCGAGCCGAGAACGAAAACCGCGATGGCGGACCGGAAGACCGTGCGCGATCCGAAGCGGTCTGCGATGGCGCCGCTGGCGGGAATGAAGATCGCGAGGCTGAGGAGGTAGGATGTCAGCGAGATGCTCATGGCCGGCGCGCTGACGCCGAAGTCTCTTGCCATGGTCGGAAGGGCTGTTGCGAGCACGGTCGCGTCGAGCTGTTCCATGAACATCGCACTTGCTACGATAAGTGCTACTACACGAAAATTCGGTGCGGCCCTCCGAGTGGGGGCGGCCTGGAATATTTGATCCGACATTGTCGGGTATCGCTCTCGATGGTGCGGTGGGGTCCTAAGACAGAACCGCAAGTCTGGTCATGGCGCGAAGGCCTATTTGAACGGCGGTTTGTATACTCCTGCTTACCCGCGATGGCCATATCAGAAACCGCAAATCTGATTGATGGGATGAAAAAAATGACACACATACGCGTGAACGCGGCGGCAGATGAACGCTAGGTGAAGGAATTGCGCGATATCGCGCGGAAATGCTCACGGTTGGTTTTTCGGCGTAAGATAATGTGCTCGTTGCGCGCGGTCTTCTCTGCCGAAAAGACCGGTGCCGACAAAGGCGGCACCGATCAGGTTCATCGAATCGGCTGGTGTTGGGCGGTTTAGTAGCCGGCCGCCAGGCCGGAGCCGGCGCGGCTGTCCATGGCGCCGTTGTAGCGGGCACCGCCGCCCTTGGCGATGTCGCTGAGGCTCTTGCCGCCGACGAGAATGCCGGCCGACTTACCCCAGATCGGCCAGCTACTGTCGACCTGAACCGTGTAGCCCATGCCGGTCAAAAGCTTGATCGTATCCGGTGAAAGCGCGCGAGGCTCCATATAGACCTTGTCGGGCAGCCATTGGTGATGGATGCGTGGAGCATCGATCGCCTCCTGGATGTCCATGCCGAAATCGATGACGTTGATGATCGCTTCGAGCGTGATGGTGATGATGCGCGAGCCGCCGGGGCTGCCGATCACCATGAAGGGCTTGCCGTCCTTGGTGACAATCGTCGGACTCATCGAGGAAAGCGGCGTCTTCTTCGGCTGGATGGCATTGGCCTCGCCCTGCACCAGCCCGTAGAGGTTGGGGACGCCTGGCTTGGAGGTGAAATCGTCCATCTCGTTGTTCAAGAGGATGCCCGTGCCTGGTGCGACGACGCCGGCGCCGAAGGAGCCGTTCAGCGTATAGGTGACGGCGACGGCATTGCCGTCATTGTCGATGATCGAATAATGCGTCGTCTCGTGGCTTTCGCCGAGGCCCTTGGGCATCAGCTCCTTGGAGACGCCGGCCCTATAGGGGGTGATGCTGTCGCGGATCTTCTGGGCATAGGCCTTGTCCAGGAGCTTGCTGACGGGGTTATCAACGAAGTCGGGATCGCCGAGCGCCGAGTTGCGGTCGACATAGGCGTAGCGCATGGCTTCGACCATATAGTGGACCGTATCGGCCGAGCCATAGCCCGTATAGGAGAGCGGGTAGCCTTCCAGCACGTTGAGGATTTCGCAGATGATGACGCCGCCGGAGGAGGGTGGGGGCGAGGAGATGATCTCATAGCCGCGATAATTGCACTTCACGGGTTCGAGCTCGCGGACCTTGTATTGTTCGAAATCCTGGTTAGCGAGAATGCCGCCCTTGTCCTGGCTTGCCTTGACGATGGCGTTGGCGACTGGCCCCTTGTAGAAGCCATCCGGGCCCTGATCGGAAATGCCGGATAGGGCATTGGCGAGATCCGGCTGCACCAGCTTGTCGCCCGTCGCGAAAGGCTTGCCATCAGACTTGGTGAAGATCGCGGCAGTGGCCGGATCACGCGAGAGCCACTTCTTGCCCTCGTTCAGCTCGGCGGCATCGGCCTGGTTCAGCGTGAAGCCTTCCTTGGCGTAGCGTATGGCCGGTGCCATCAGATCCTGGCGGGATTTGGTGCCGTATTTCTCGCGGGCTGTCTCGAAGCCCATAACCGAGCCGGGAACGCCGACGGCAAGATAGCCATCCGTGCTTGCGCCTTTGACGATATTGCCCTTGTCGTCAAGATACATGCTCTTCGTGGCCGCCAACGGCGCACGCTCGCGGAAATCGAGAAAGGTCGTCTTGCCGTCGCGCATGCGGATGGTCATGAAGCCGCCGCCGCCGATATTGCCGGCCGTGGGATAAACGACGGCCAGTGCATAGCCGACCGCAACGGCGGCATCGACGGCATTGCCGCCATTTTTCAGCACCTGGACACCGACATCGGTGGCGAGATGCTGAGCCGTGACCACCATGCCATGTTCCGCCTCGACCGGTGGCGGCGCGGCAGCTCTGGCGGTGACGGAAAAGAGAGCAAATGTGACCAGGGTTACCGACGAAATCGCCCGCTGGCGGAAGTGGCGCATGATGAATATGCCTCCCATTATTGTCTTGGTTGAAAATCGCCCACAGATGACATGGGGTTACGCGCGAAAATGGCGATATCCGCTGTCACAATTTTTTAACGGAGCGTTCGGGCCATAGGCCGGAATCCGACGCACTATGTCTTCCGTGCACTACTGCGGATAATTTCGACCCCCTCATAGCGCGGAAGTTTGCTTTGCACTTGCAAGATTTATTTTATTAGTTGAGCCTATTTTAGATTTTTGCTTGTCGAGGCGAGTATTGCGTGGAGGGTAATCATGGCCGTGACGAAGCTCGAGCAATGGAAGAGCGAGCGCAGGATCAAGACGAGGCCATTCATCGTTGGCGAAAGGACGCATGTCGTAGAAATCGAATGCGACCATTGCAGCCGACGTTTTCTTCGATGGGCATCGACGGCAGCCGCCTATTGGCGCTGTGACGATTGCACCGCAATTATCTAAGCTACCCGTTCCGGAGGTTACGCGATCAGGATGGCGCGGAAGTCGTTGACGTTCGTTCCCGTGGGGCCGGGGACGAAGAGATCGCCGATCGCGTTGAAGGCCGTCCATGCATCGTTGTTTGCCAGCATTTCAGCCGGCATCATTCCCGCCTCGCGCAGCCGCGTCACCGTGCCCGCATCGGCAAAGGCGCCGGCATTGTCCTCGCTGCCGTCGATGCCATCCGTGTCGGCGGCCATGGCGTGGATCCCGGCATGGCCGTCGATGTCGATCGCCAGCGACAGCAGGAATTCCGAGTTTCGTCCGCCCTTGCCCCTACCTTTCAGCGTCACCGTCGTTTCGCCGCCGGACAAGAGCACGATGGGCTTAGCGAAGGGGCGGTTGCGATGAAGCACTTCGCGGGCGATGGCGGCATGAACATGCGCGGCCTCGCGCGCCTCGCCCTCTATGGCATCGGACAGGATGGCGGCTTCAATATCGGCGGCACGCGCCACCTCGGCAGCGGCTTCCAGCGAGACGCCGGCGGATGCGATGAGATGGACCTCATTGCCGGCAAAGCGCGGATCGTCCGGGCGGGGAGCATCGGCATCGGCTTTCTCGATATGGGCGAGAACGGCCGCAGGCAGTTCGATGCGGTTGAGGCGGATGAGATCGAGCGCTTCCGCGCGCGTGCCTACGCCCGGAACTGTTGGACCGGATGCGACCAGGGCCGGATCATCGCCGGGAATGTCCGAAACCACAAGGGAGACGACCTTGGCGGGGTGGGCTGCTGCTGCAAGCCGGCCGCCCTTGATGGTCGACAGATGCTTCCGAATGACATTCATCGCTGAAATCGGTGCACCGGAAGCGAGGAGCGCCTTGTTGACGGCAATCTCGTCCGCGAGTGTCAAGCCGCCAGCCGGCGAGGGTAGCAGCGCCGAGCCGCCGCCCGATATCAGCGCGATCACCAGATCGTGCTCCGTGAGACCTTCCACCAGCTTCAGCAGGCGCTTCGAGGCGACGAGTCCGGCTTCGTCCGGCACCGGATGGGCGGCTTCGATGATCTCGATCTGCCGGCAGGAGGCGGAAAAGCCGTATCGCGTTACCACCAGACCTTCCAGCGGGCCATCCCAGCATTGTTCCAGCGCGGCAGCCATCTGAGCTGAGCCCTTGCCGGCGCCGACAACGATCGTCCGGCCCTTCGGCCTGGCCGGCAGGTGCGCGCGTATACCTGTCATGGGATCGGCGGCGCGAACGGCAGCATCGAATAGTGAGGTCAGGAAGGCGCGGGGATCGGAAATGGTCATGTCGAATTGCCTGTCTGCTAGAGCGTTTGTACGCAATTCCGGACGGAAAGCCGCTAGGCACTTTTCCCGGAATTCCTTCTCAGAGCCTATAACCATTTGGTGGCTTAACCAGCTGCAAGACGCAAGGGGCGGGAACTGCAATTGTGTCCTGCGCGACGAATCCCTATGTTGAGGAAGAGTTTCCTGCTTTTATTTTAAGGATTTTCGACATGGCCGAACTGAAAGTGAAGACGAGGCAGACGGGCGCCACCGCCACGGTCGGCCGCACCGGTTTTCCGCATGTAACCTCGGTGACGGGCGGCGAGATCGATATCGTCACGTCGCCGTCGCAGCCTGGTTTCAACCCGCTCGATCTGCTCTATTCGTCGCTGTCTGCCTGCCTGGTTCTGAGCGCCCGCATGGCGGCAAGCAGCCTTGGCGTGCTCGACAAGCTCACCGAAGTCACCGCCGTCGTCACAGGCGAAAAGGCGACAGAAGGCCTCTCCCGCGTCGAGAAGTTCAACATCGCCTTCACCATCAAGGGTGATTTCGGCGACGAAGTGCGCAATGCGATCGCTCATGCCGCCGAAGATGAGATCTGCACGGTCAGCAACACGATCCGCGGCAATCCGCAGTTTTCGACTGTCATTTCAGGGTAGGTGCAAAGCCCCTCATCCGCACTGTCGGGCATCCTCTCCCCGTTTTGACGGGGAGAGGGTTAGGGTGAGGGGCTTTTTCGTTATTCCGAGGGAAACTCAAACCCTTCGAGATAAGGTCCAAGCTCCGGATCGATATCCACCTTCACGGCATTGTTGTAGATCGCCGTCGCGATCATGATGCCGGCGAAGGCGACGAGGTTGGCGAGTGTTGGCTCGTCGTATCGCGCCTTCAGCTGCGCCCAAATCTCCTCGGGAATGGCGTTGGAGTCCCTGACGATCGCCTTGCCGAATTCGATCAGCCGCGCCTCTTCTTCGCTTGGTACGATCGTTTCCGGCGTTAGGCCGGCATTGATCAGAGCGCGCCGAAAGAAACCGACCGGGATGATCGAGCGGCATTCCATCGCGATGGCATGGCAAAGCAGCCAGACGGCGCGATCGTCAAGCGCCGGGCGCAGTTCCTCGCGCAGGGGAAACCATTCCGCATAGATGCGATGCGCGACCGGCGAATGCAGCAATGTGCGCTTCATATTCGTCATGCGGCCGCGCAGCCGCATTTCGCGATCATATTCTGCGCGCATAGCATCGGAAGCGGTTTCATAGTCGATCGGCGTGATATGGCTCATGTCTGTCTCTTATCGCGGGCTCTGTTACTGCGCTGCCGCAGCCGGTTTCGTGAAGAAGCGGTTTTCCGGGCGCGGCAGGCCGAGATGTTCGCGCAATGTCGTGCCTTCGTAATTGCGGCGGAAGATGCCGCGACGCTGCAGCTCTGGAACGACGCGGGTCGTCACGTCAAGCAGGCCCTGCGGCAGGAAGGGGAAGACGACGTTGAAGCCGTCAGAGCCTTCTTCATGCAGCCATTGCTCCATCTCGTCGGCGATGCTCTCAGGCGTGCCGACAAAGGCGAGGCCGGCATAACCGCCGAGACGCTGGGCAAGCTGGCGCACGGTGAGCTTTTCGGTTTCGGCAAGCGCAATGACGCGCTCGCGGCCGCTCTTGCTGGCATTGGTCTCCGGAATTTCCGGCAGCAAACCATCCGGATCGAACTTGGATGCATCATGTCCAAGCGCGATCGATAGCGATGCGATGGCGCTGTCGTAGTGGACGAGGCTATCGAGCTTCGCCCGCTTAGCCTTCGCCTCCTCGATCGTGTCGCCGACGACGATGAAGGCGGCGGGCAGGATCTTCAAATGATCCGGGTTGCGGCCGATCGCCTTCATCCGCCCCTTGATATCGGCGAAGATCGCTTTGCCGTCGGCGAGATTGCGCGGAGCCGCGAAGACGGCTTCGGCCGTTTCGGCGGCGAGTTGGCGGCCGGCGTCCGACTGCCCGGCCTGCACGATGACCGGCCAGCCCTGCGGCGGGCGGGCGATGTTGAGCGGGCCGCGGACACTGAGTTCCTCGCCCTTGTGTCCCAGGACATGCATTCGCTCCGGATCGAAGAAGATGCCGCTTTCGGGATCGCGGATGAAGGCGTCGTCGGCGAAGCTGTCCCAGAGGCCGGTGACGACATCGTAGAATTCGCGGGCGCGGTGGTAGCGCTCGCCATGTTCCATATGCTCTTCGAGGCCGAAATTCAGGGCGGCATCGGGATTGGACGTGGTGACGATGTTCCAGCCGGCGCGGCCTCCGCTGATATGGTCGAGCGAGGCGAAGCGGCGGGCGATGTGATAGGGCAGATCGAAGGTCGTGGAGGCGGTGGCGACGAGGCCGATCCTGTCGGTGACCGCGGCGAGCGCCGAAAGGAGGGTGAAGGGCTCGAAAGAGGTCACCGTCTGGCTGCGCTTCAGTGCCTCGATCGGCATGTTGAGGACTGCCAGGTGATCAGCCATGAAGAAGGCGTCGAATTTCGCCTTTTCCAGCTCCTGCGCAAAGCTCTTGATGTGCTGGAAATTGAAATTGGCGTCCGGATAGGCGCCGGGATAACGCCAGGCACCGGTATGCAGGCTGACGGGACGCATGAAAGCGCCCAGCTTCAATTGCTTCTGTTCGGTCATGGGCTCTCTCTCGAAAATCGTCAGGCTGTCGTGACGTCATAACGGCATCGCCAGCGGAATGGTGCTTTACGACGTAGGCGTGCTTTCCGCGTATTCAAAGAGCCGATTTCATTTATTTGATCGCTTTCGCGGAATATTCATCCGGCCTCGGCTTCAGTGCCGTTCTGTCCGGCAAAAACCTTGGCCAGCCAATCTATGAAGACGCGGACCCGCGGCGAAAGCTGGCGGCTGCGCGGATACAGCATCGAGACGGGCGTCCGGGTCGGTGGATAGTCCGGGAGCACACGCAACAGTTCACCCGAGCGTATGGCTTCCTCGGTGTGGTAGCGCGGAACCTGGATTAGGCCGAGGCCGAGCTTGGCGGCGGCGAAATAGCTCTCGGCCGCGTTAACGGAAATGGTCGCCGGCAAAGTGATCTCGCGCACCACACCATCGATCTGGAATTCCAGCGGCAGGAGCCCGCCCGTTGCGGAAGAGCGGAAGCCGACCATGCGGTGACCATCGAGCCTATCCGGATGGGCTGGCATGCCGAAGCGTTCGACATAGGCGGGCGCTGCAAGCGTCACTTCCTCCAGCATCGCAACGCGCCTGCCGATCATGTCGCTATCCTGCAGTGTGCCGACGCGCAGCACGCAGTCGATGCCTTCGCGGATGAGATCGACGAACCGGTCGCCCTCGGTGATCTGCAGTTCGATATCGGGATAGGTTTCGAGGAAGGAAGGCAGGTTCGGCAGGACGAAGTGCCGCGCCAGCGTGCCGTGCACGTCGACGCGCAGTACTCCTTTCGGCTTCGCCCCGGCAAAGGCGCCTTCGGCATCCTCGATATCGGAGAGGATACGCAGACAGCGCTGGTAATAGGCTTCGCCGTCGAGCGTCGGGCTGACGTGCCGTGTCGTGCGTTGCAGCAGGCGCACGCCAAGGCGAGCCTCGAGCTGCTTGATGGCATCCGTTACGGTTGAACGGGGCAGGCCCGTGTCTTCTGCTGCCAGTGTGAAACTGCGCCGCTCGACGACCCGGCAGAACACCCTCATGGCATCGAATCTGTCCATATTATTTGTTCGCTGATTTCGGATAGTGATGCCGATTAATGGCTGATTATCCGCTGAATGAAAAGGGGCATCTTCTCCTCATCGAAACGCGCTACGGCGCAAAACAACGAAGGATGAAGAAAATGAGTGGCAATTCCAATAAGGTAGCAATCGTCACCGGCGCATCCCGCGGTATCGGCGCCGCGATCGCAGAGCGTCTTGCCGAAGACGGCCTCACGGTCGTCATCAACTATTCCGGCAGCGAAGCCGCCGCTGAGGAACTCGCCCGCAAGATCGAGGAAAAGGGCGGTAAGGCTCTGACCGCCAAAGCCGATGTATCCGATGCCGAAGCGGTGCGCCACATGTTCGACGCTGCAGAAACTGCCTTCGGCGGTGTCGATGTCCTCGTCAACAATGCCGGCATCATGCAGCTTGCCAGGATTGCTGAGGCCGACGATGCGCATTTCGATCGCCATATCGCCATCAACCTCAAGGGCACCTTCAATACGCTGCGCGAAGCCGGCAAGCGGCTGCGGAACGACGGCCGCATCGTCAACTTCTCGACCAGCATCGTCGGGCTGAAGCTTGAAACCTATGGCGTCTACGCGGCGACCAAGGCAGCAGTCGAGCTTTTGACCGGTATCATGGCGAAGGAACTGCGCGGCCGCTCGATCACGGTGAATGCGGTCGCTCCCGGCCCCACGGCTACCGATCTCTTCCTGAACGGCAAGAGTGATGAGCTCATCGACCGCATGGCCAAGATGAACCCGCTGGAGCGTCTGGGCACGCCGCAGGATATCGCCGCCGCCGTCTCCTTCCTTGTCGGTCCCGACGGCGGCTGGATCAACGGCCAGACGCTGCGCGCCAATGGCGGAATGATCTGAACTCGCGAGGCGGCAGGCAATGGCTGCCGCCGACTTCGCACCCTCCATCGTCAACAACAGCAATCTCAAAGGAACAGGATCATGAGCAAGCAAGTCATCGTCATAACAGGTGCATCGAGCGGCTTCGGTGCCCTGACCGCGCGCGCCCTCGCCAAGGCGGGCCATACGGTCTACGCCGGCATCCGTGAAACCAAGGGGCGTAATGCGGCACAGGTCGAGGCTGCGGCGGCCTTTGCCAAGGAGAACGGCGTGGATCTCAGAACTCTCGAGCTCGATGTCGCATCGGATGTTTCGGTGGAAGCGGGCATTGCCGCCGTCATCGCCGAGGAGGGCCGCATCGATACCATCATCCACAATGCCGGCCACATGTCCTTTGGACCGGCCGAGGCGTTCACGCCAGAGCAGTTCGCCGAACTCTACGACATCAATGTGCTCAGCACCCAGCGTGTCAATCGCGCCGTGCTGCCCCATATGCGCAGAGAGAGGAAAGGGCTGGTCGTCTGGGTATCCTCGTCCAGCACGCGTGGCGGTACGCCGCCCTATTTGTCTCCTTATTTCGCAGCCAAGGCCGCGATGGATTCGCTTGCCGTCTCATATGCTTCGGAGCTGACACGCTGGGGTATCGAGACTGCCATCATCGTCCCCGGTGCCTTCACGAAAGGCACGAATCATTTTGCTCATTCCGGTTCGCCGGCCGACAAGGTTCGCGCCGCCGAATATGACAACGGCCCCTATGCAGGCGTTCCCGATCAGGCACTGAAGGGGCTTGCCTCGCTTGAGCCGGCAGATGCCGATGCCGCTTCGGTGGCGACCGCGATCGTCGACGTCGTCGATATGCCGTTTGGCACACGTCCGTTCCGCACCCATATAGACCCATCGGAGGATGGCGCCGAGATCGTCAACGGAGTTGCTGACCGGGTGCGCGCAGAACTCTTCCGGCGCATCGGCCTGGAAGACCTGCTAAAGCCGCAAGCAAGCAGCTGAAGTTTCGCAGCTATCCTTCGACTGTCAAATCGCCGCTTCTGTGCCACAGAGGCGGCAATCACTTGCTCCCATCGAGATTATTTTGTGCAGTACGGCATTCCAAGCCTTAGAGTTTCGTACTAAAGCGAATCCTTCAAAGGGTCGGGAGACATCCATGGACGCGAAGGATATTGGTGAGATTGCCAGCTGGCTCATGCAGGCCGGCCTCAAGGGCATGGCGGAGGCCGACATCCTGGCCGGGTTCTGCGAGCAATGCCGCCTGCATGGTCTTAACCTCGATCGGGCCATGGCACTGATGGATACGCTGCATCCGGTCTATGAGGGCCGAGCCTTCCGCTGGGACGGCAACCAGATCATCGAGCGCGAGTTCCAATATGGCCCGTCGCATCAGGGGATCGCTTCCGAGAATTGGCAGCGTTCCGCCTTCTATCACATGCTGACGACCGGCGGAGACGAGGTGCGGCGGCGTATCGGCTTTGGCGAGCCTACTGATTTCTTCGGGCTAGATACACTGCTTGCGGATGGTCACACCGACTACATCGCCATGGTGCACCGCTTCGAAGAGGGCGGCACCATCGGCGAGATGGATTGCTTCTATTCCAACTTTGCCACGGCAGCCGAAGTGGGCTTCCCTGAGGAAGACTTGCGCGTGCTGCGCAAGCTGACGCCGGCTCTCGCATTGGCGATCAAGTGCACCGGCATGAGCCGCATCGCCCGCACCATTGCCGAGGTCTATCTCGGCGAGGATGCCGCGCGGCATGTGCTTGAAGGCAAGATTACCCGAGGCAAGACGGAGCGGATTTCGGCAGCACTCTGGTTTTCCGATCTCGCCAACTACACGCGCATCTCGGATACGGCCGAGCCGGACGAAATCATCCCGATGCTGAATGCCTATGCCGATGCGGTCATCTCCTCGATCCATGAGGCGGGCGGCAATGTGCTGAAGCTTATCGGCGACGGCACGCTGGCGATCTTCAAGGCTCGCAATTCTGCCGATGCCTGCGCTGCCGCCCTGATGGCGGAATCGCTGCTGCGCCAGCGGCTGCGCGATCTCAATTCGCAGCGGCAGATCGAGGGCAGGCCGGTGACGGACGTCTATCTCGGCCTGCATATCGGCGATGTCTTCTACGGCAATATCGGCAGCATGGACCGGCTGGATTTCACGGTCATCGGGCCGGCCGTCAACGAGGTTAGCCGCATCGCTTCGATGTGCCGTTCGGCGGATCGCAACATTCTGATGTCGTCGAATTTCGTCGAGGCGCTGTCGGGCCAGCAGAGCAACGATCTCGTTTCGGTCGGCCGTTACGCGCTGCGCGGAGTCAACAGGCCGCAGGAACTGTTTACGCTACTGTCTTCGGCGGCATAACCGGCTTAACGACGGCCAGCGGCAAACATCGGGCCACCCTTACCTGCGGGGAAGCCATAGCCATTGATCATCACAAGGTCGATATCGCTGGCGCGCGCGGCGATACCTTCCGAAAGCAGGGCATCGCCTTCGTCAACCATGGCTTTCAGCAGGCGGTTGACGATCTCTTCTGAGGTGAAGCTCTTCGGCACGATACCTTTTTCGGCGCGCGCGGTTTCGATCATGGCCATAACCTCGGGATCGACAGCCCGTTTACCGTCGGGGTAGGCATACCAGCCGTGGCCGGTCTTCTGGCCGAAGCGGCCGGCTTCGCAGAGCCGGTCGGCGATGACGACGTAACGTTCCGAGGGATCGCGCGTTGCGGCCTGCCGCTTCCGGCGTGCCCAGGCGATTTCCAGACCCGCCATGTCGAATACGGCAAACGGTCCCATCGGAAAGCCGTAGGCCTCCAGTGCTGTATCGATCTCCTGCGGCGAGGCGCCGTCCTCCACCATGTATTCCGCTTCGCGGCGATAGGCGGAAAAGATGCGGTTGCCGATGAAGCCTTCGGTGACGCCCGAGACGACAGGCAGCTTGCCGAGCCGCTTGGCGAGGGCAAGGGCTGTCGCCAGCACATCTGGCGCCGTCTTCTCGCAGTTCACCACTTCCAGGAGCCGCATGATATTGGCCGGCGAAAAGAAGTGCAATCCGACGACGCGCTCTGGCAACTTGGTGGCCTCGGCAATGGCATCGGGGTTGAGATAGCTGGTATTGGTCGCAAGGATCGCATCGGCGCGAACGATCGTATCGAGGCGCTGGAACAGCTCGGTCTTGACGGTGAGATCGTCAAAGACGGCTTCGATGACGATGTCGGCCTGTGCCAACTGCTGCATATCGGCAGTGACCGTCAAACGGCTGAGGCGATCTTCCTGACCGGCCGCGTCGAGCCGACCTGATTGTACGGCCTTGTCGAGCAGGCTTGCGATCCGGTCGCGGCCCTTTTGGGCGGCTTCGGCATTCTGCTCGACGCCGATCACGCGATAGCTGCCGTTGAGAGCCGAGACGGCGATGCCCGAGCCCATCAGGCCGGTGCCGACGATGCCGATGGTTTCGATCTTGCGTGGAGCGACTACCTCGAGTCCCTCAACTTTGCCGGCGGCGCGCTCCGCGAAGAAGACGTGGCGCAGGGCGGCAGCCTCTTCGCTGTCGCGAAGCGCGATGAAGGTACGGCGTTCTTCGGCAAGCCCTTCGGATAAAGAGACGGTCGCGGCCAGCCGCACGAGACGGACGGCCTCGGCAGGCGCAAGCTGGCCGCGTGCCTTGCGCAATGCGTCTGACGCCGCTTTGTCGATCGCATCTGCAGCTTCTGGAGGAACCGTCAGCGATCTCGTGCGGCGCAACAATGCGGCGTTGGTCGTCTTGGTGTCGGCGATAGCTTCGGCGATCAGTTCGCCCTCGGCCACCCCATCGACGATGCCGAATTTGAGGGCTTCGGCCGCCGATACGATGCGGCCATTGGCAATCATATCGATGGCGGCGGCGATGCCGGTAAGCCGCGGCAGGCGTTGCGTGCCCCCGGCGCCGGGTACGATGCCGAGTTTGACTTCGGGAAGGCCGAGTTTCGCAGATGGCGCGGCAAGTCGTCGGTGGCAGGCAAGCGCCACTTCCAGGCCGCCGCCAAGCGCCGTGCCATTGATCGCGGCGATGACGGGTTTGGCAAAGCTCTCGATGCGGGAGATGACATCGGGCAAAAACGGTTCAACAGGCGGCTTACCGAATTCCTTGATGTCGGCACCGCCGATGAAGCTGTGGCCGGCGCCGGTCAGGACTACGCCGGCGACCGTGCCGTCCTTCTCGACATGCTCGAAAACGGCCATCAGCCCGGCTCTGACATCGGCGGACAATGCGTTGACAGGCGCGTTGTCTATAGTGACGACGAGGATACCATCGGTCAGTACCGCCGAGATGGTGTCCGAAAAGCGCAATGCCGACATGATACTATCTGCCCATCCAAATGTTATTCCGTAGGGTATCGCATATGAACGGAAATCGCAGGTGCCCCCCTTCTCCCCGCTGGGGAGAAGGAATTTCCGGTGCCGATCCGCCCCATATGCGATGCCCCTGTGTTATTCCGGAATGACGGCCGTCGCCTGGATCTCGATCTTGGCCCGATCCTCGACGAGGGCGACGACCTGCACGGCGGCCATGGCCGGGAAATGGCGACCAATGATCTCGCGATAGGCCTGTCCGATCCCTTTCAGATTGCCCAGATATTCCTGCTTGTCGGTGAAATACCAGGTCATCGACGTGATGTGCTTCGGCTCGGCTCCGCCTTCCGCAAGGATGGCGACGACATTCTTCAGCGTCTGGCGCACCTGCTCGACGAAATCATCGCTTTCGAATTCGCATGCGGCATTCCAGCCGACCTGGCCGCCGACGAACACCATGCGGCCCGTTGCCGCCATGCCATTGGCATAGCCGATCGGCTTGGCCCAGCCTTCAGGTTGCAGGATGGTGTGCATCGGTCGTCTCCAGATGAGAGGTCAGCGCGGCGCGGATATCCTCCGGCCATTCAATGGATTTATGCGTATCGATCGAGGTGGCGACCACACGGTGCTTCGCGGTCCACAGCACATGGCCGTTCGCCGAAACCTGATGTTCCAGATCGAGCGAAGAGCGGCCAACGCCGCGAACGTTCAGCACGAATTCGAGATCGTCGCCTTGCAGACCCGGCTTGATGAAGGTCAAGTCGAGCCGCACGGTGGGGACGCCGATGCGGCGGTCGTCGATCAGCTTTCGCCAGGAAAAGCCGATCGAGGCGAAATAATCTTCCAGCACCCCGACAAGGATGTTCAGGTACGACGGGAAATAGGCGATCCCGGAGGGATCGCAATCTCCGAAGCGCAGGGGTCTGGTGGTCTTGAATGCCAAGACGGGCCTCAGTTCGAAAAGGCGGCGATGCCGGTGATGGCGCGGCCGAGGATGAGAGCGTGGATATCGTGCGTGCCCTCATAGGTGTTGACCACTTCGAGGTTGACGAGATGGCGCGCGATGCCGAACTCGTCCGAGATACCGTTGCCACCCAGCATGTCGCGGGCGGCGCGAGCGATATCCAGCGCCTTGCCGCAGCTGTTGCGCTTGAGGATGGAGGTCAGTTCGACGGGCGGATGGCCTTCTTCCTTCATGCGGCCGAGGCGCAGGCAGCCCTGCAGGCCGAGCGTGATCTCGGTCACCATGTCGGCAAGCTTCTTCTGGATCAGCTGGTTGGCGGCAAGGGGACGGCCGAACTGCTTGCGGTCGAGCACATATTGGCGTGCCCGGGCATAGCAATCCTCGGCGGCGCCGAGCGCACCCCAGGCGATGCCGAAACGCGCGGAGTTAAGGCAGGTGAAGGGTCCCTTGAGGCCAGATACGTTCGGCATCAGGTTTTCTTCGGGCACAAAGACATTGTCCATGACGACTTCGCCGGTGATGGAAGCGCGCAGGCCTACCTTACCGTGAATGGCGGGTGCCGACAGGCCTTTCCAGCCCTTTTCAAGGATGAAGCCGCGGATAAGGCCGTCCTCGGTCTTGGCCCAGACGACGAAGACATCGGCGATCGGCGCATTCGAGATCCAGGTCTTGGCGCCGGTCAGGCTGTAGCCGCCATCGACCTTCTTTGCGCGCGTGACCATCGAGCCGGGATCGGAGCCGTGGTTCGGTTCGGTCAAACCGAAGCAGCCGATCCATTCGCCTGATGCAAGCTTGGGCAGATATTTCTGCTTCTGTGCTTCCGAGCCGAAAGTCTCGATCGGCACCATGACGAGCGAGGACTGAACGCTCATCATCGAGCGATAACCGCTATCGACGCGTTCGACTTCGCGGGCGATGAGACCATAGGCGACATAGCTGAGGCCGGCGCCACCATATTCCGGAGAAATCATCGGGCCTAGCAGGCCGAGTTCGCCCATTTCGCGGAAGATGGCCGGATCGGTATTTTCATGGCGAAAGGCTTCGAGCACGCGCGGCGCGAGCTTTTCCTGCGCGTAGGAATGCGCGGTATCCAGCACCATGCGTTCGTCGTCGCTCAGCTGCTCCATCAGCCGGAACGGGTCGGCCCAGTCAAAAATCTCGCGGCTCATGTGCATATCTCCCATCAATTTTTCTTCAGAAGTTCGCGCGCGACGATGAGTTTCTGAACTTCCGTCGCACCTTCATAGATACGAAGCGCGCGGATCTCCCGATAGAGTTTTTCCGTTATCTCGCCCGATTTCACGCCGCGCCCGCCAAAGAGCTGGACGGCGCGGTCGATGACGCTTTGCGCGGTTTCGGTCGCTGTCATCTTGGCCATGGCGGCTTCGCGCGTCGTCGGCAAGCGCTGCACGTCGCGGCGCCAGGCCGCCCGGTAGGTGAGCAATGCCGCCGCGTCGATGCCGGTCGCCATATCGCCGAGGGCGGCCTGCGTCAACTGAAGGTCGGCAAGGGCAGCGCCGAACATTGGGCGTGAACGCGCATGGGCCAGCGATTCATCGAGCGCGCGGCGGGCAAAGCCGAGGCCGGCAGCGGCAACCGAGGCGCGGAAGATATCCAGTGTGCGCATGGCGATCTTGAAGCCTTCGCCGGGTGCGCCGAGACGACGCGAGGCGGGAATGCGGCAGCTCTCAAAACGGATCGTTGCCAGCGGATGCGGTGCGATCACCTCGATGCGTTCGGCGATCGAGAAGCCGGGATCGTCGGCAAAGACGACGAAGGCCGAAATGCCGCGGGTTCCCGGCGCTTCGCCGGTGCGTGCAAAGACGGTGTAGACGTCGGCAATGCCGCCATTGGAAATCCAGGTCTTCTCGCCGTCGAGAATGTAGTGTTCTCCGTCAAGGCGTGCAGCGCAGCTCATGGCTGCGACATCGGAGCCGGCGTCCTTTTCCGAGAGCGCGAAGGCGGCGAGCCAGTCACCCGAGCGCACCTTGGGCAGAACCGCCGAGCGCAAGTCGGGTGAGCCGGAATGGCCGATCGCACCGGTGCCGAGGCCCTGCATGGCAAAGGCGAAATCGGCGAGGCCGTCATGCCAGGCCAGCGTTTCGCGGGCGAGGCAGACCATGCGGGAATCGATCAGCGGTTCGCTATCGGACGCGCCTGTCGCGGCAGCCAGAAGCCCGGCGTCTCCCAGCGCCTTGACCAGCTTCCGGCACGCGCCATCGACATCGGCGTGATCGATCGAAGCCATGACGCCAGACTTTGCGAAAGCATCCACTTCCGTAGCGTAGCGATGATGGCGCTCTTCGAAGAACGGCCACTCCAGATGATCGCGGGTTGGGCCGGGGAGGCTGCTTGCCGTGGACATTACCTCAATCCCCTTGGAACTCCGGCCTGCGCTTCGCCGCGAAGGCTTCGAAAGCGCGGCGGAAATCCTGCGTCGCCATGCAGATGGCCTGCGCCTGCGCTTCGGATTCGATCATTTCCTCGATGCCCATCGCCCATTCCTGGTTCAGCATGGTCTTGGTCATGCCATGGGCGAACCAGGGACCATCGGCGAGCGAACGGGCGAGCTTGACCGCTGCGCTCTCGATGTGGGCGCTCGCGTGCAGTCCGTTATAGAAGCCCCAGGCCTGTCCTTCCGCTGCCGTCATCGAGCGGCCGGTAAAGAGGAGCTCGGCGGCGCGGCCCTGGCCGATGATGCGGGGCAGGATGCCGCAGGCGCCCATATCGGCGCCGGCCAGGCCGACGCGGGTGAAGAGGAAAGCCGTCTTGGCTTCAGGTGTCGCCAGCCGCAGATCGGAGGCCATGGCAAGGATGGCGCCGGCGCCGGCGCAGATGCCGTCCACTGCCGAGACGATCGGCTGCGGGCATTTGCGCATCGCTTTGACGAGATCGCCGGTCATGCGCGTGAAGGCCAGAAGCTCGGGCATTGCCATGCGGGTTAGCGGCTCGATGATCTCGAAGACATCGCCGCCGGAGGAGAAATTGCCGCCGGCACCCGTCAGCACGATGGCGCGGATATCGGACGCATAGACGAGGTCGCGGAAGAGATCGCGCAATTCGGCGTAGCTGTCGAAAGTAAGTGGATTCTTACGCTCTGGACGGTTCAAGCGAATGGTGGCGACGCGGCCGTCTTCGCTGACATCCCAGAGGAAGTGCTCCGGCTTATAATCCTTGAAGGGTTTCAGATGCCCCTTCATCGTCATATCCCGATCGCTCATCGCCTTCAAATCTCCCCACCGGCAACCGCGATTGCCTGTCCATTGATCGATGCCGCGGCCGGCGAGGCTAGCCATAGCACGGTATTGGCGACCTCTTCCGGCTTGATAAGACGCGCCTGCGGATTGGATTTCGTGAACTCGGCAAGCGCCTGCTCGGCCGAACGCCCGGTCTTGGCGACGATCGTTTCGATTGAGCGCTGGATCATCGGCGTGTCTGTAAAGCCGGGGCAGACGGCATTGACCGTGATGCCGGTTTTCGCCAGTTCCAGCGCCAGCGAGCGCGTCAGGCCGACGACGCCATGCTTGGCTGCGACGTAAGCCGAGACGTAGCCATAGCCCTTCAAGCCCGCGGTCGAAGCGATGTTGATGATGCGCGCACCGGCACCACGAGCCTTCAGGTCGGGAAGGACTGCCTGCGTCACCAGGAAAACGCCGGTCAGATCGACCGTTAGGACATGGTTCCAGGCCTCAAGACTTGTCTTCTCGAAAGGCGCGCTCGGCGCTTCGCCGGCATTGTTGACGAGGATATCGACGAGGCCGAATTTTTCGCGCGCTTTGACAAGGCCTTGGGCGACGGCTTCGGGGCTCGTCACATCGAAGCCATCGATTACGAAAGCATGCGCCCCGATCTCGGCGGCAACCGCCTCCAGCGGCTCGCGGCGACGCCCAGCCAGGCTGACATGTACACCCTCAGCGGCGAGCGCCTTGGCGATCGCGGCACCAATGCCGCTGCCCGCCCCGGTGACGAGGGCGTGACGGCCGGCGAGTTTGCCCGAAGTCGTCATCTCATCCTCACTTCGCCGGTGTTGCCGCGGCCGCACGGGCGAGGTTGGTTTCATACTGAGTCTTGCCGGAAACATATTGCTTCGGCCAGGGAATGGAAGTCAGGCCGATCTTGGCAGCTTCGTGCAGCGACCATGCCGGGTCAGCCAGATGCGGACGGGCGACGGCGCAGAGATCGGCGCGGCCGGCAGCGATGATGGAATTGGCGTGATCGGCCTCGGAGATTGCGCCGACGGCGATCGTCGGGATGCCGATCTCGTTGCGGATCTTGTCGGAGAAGGGCGTCTGGAACAGGCGGCCGTAGACCGGCTTTTCCTGCTTGGAGACCTGGCCAGAAGAGCAGTCGATCAGGTCGGCGCCGGCCTCCTTGAACATGCGCGCGAAGATCGCGGCATCTTCCGGCGTGTTGCCGCCATCCGTCCAGTCATGGCAGGAAAGACGGACCGACATCGGCCTGTCCGCAGGCCAGATGGCGCGCATCGCATGGAAGATTTCCAGCGGATAGCGGGCGCGGTTTTCATGACTCCCGCCATACTCGTCGTCGCGCAGATTGGTCAGCGGCGACAGGAAGCTCGACAGCAGATAGCCGTGCGCGCAATGCAGCTCCAGCCAGTCCGCGCCGGTCTCGATTGCCAGCTTGGTTGAGTGCACGAAGTCTGCCTTGACGCGCTCCATATCGGCGCGATCCATGGCCTTCGGCACCTGACTGTCCTTGAGGTAGGGAATAGCCGAAGCGGAGATCAACGGCCACTCGCCTTCGGCAAGCGGCTGGTCGATACCTTCCCAGGCAAGCTTGGTCGCACCCTTGCGGCCGGCATGGCCAAGCTGGATGCCGACTTTGGCGGCGCTATTCGTGTGAACGAAGTCGAGGAGCCGCTTCCATTGCGCAACCTGCTCCTCGTTCCAGAGGCCGAGACAGCCGGGGGTGATGCGCGCGTCCGGGGTAACGCAGGTCATTTCCGCGAAGATCAATCCTGCACCGCCAAGGGCGCGCGAGCCGAGATGGACGATGTGGAAGTCGTTCATCACGCCATTCTCAGCCGAATACATGGCCATAGGCGAGACCACGATACGGTTGACGAGCTGGACGTCGCGGAGCCGATAGGGTGTGAACATCGGCGGCAGGCAGCGGTCGTTGCCGACGGCGAGGCCGGATTTTTCGGCGAACCAGCGCTCGTAGCCTTCGAGCCAGTCCTTGTCGCGCAGCCGCAGATTTTCATGGCTGATGCGCTGTGAGCGGGTCAGCATCGAATACATGAATTGCGGCGGCTCGAGCGTATCGGCATAACGGCGGCCGACGACCTCGAACCATTCCATGGCATTGCGGGCGGCATTCTGGATACGGGCGACATCGACGCGGCGGATTTCCTCGTAGGTTTCGAGGACGGCCGGTATCTTGTCCTTCTCATGCCCGTGGATCTGGAACTGGCGAGTGAGCTCGATGGCATCGTCGATGGCAAGCTTGGTGCCGGAGCCGATGGCGAAATGGGCGGTGTGGGCGGCATCGCCCATCAGCACGACATGGGAATTGCCGTTGAAATGGCTCCACTTGCCGCAGATCAGGCGGTTGAAATTCAGCCAGGCCGAGCCGCGGATATGGCGGGCATTGGTGATCAGCGAAGCACCCTCGAGCACTTCGGAAAACAGGTTTTCGCAGAAAGCGATGGAGCCATCCTGGTCCATCTTGTCGAGGCCGTGAGCGAGGTAGGCTTCTTCGGTCGTCTCGACGATGAAGGTCGAGGTCTTGTCGTCGAACTTGTAGATATGCGCCTGGAACCAGCCGTGATCGGTGCGACGGAAATCGAAGGTGAAGGCGTCGAAGAGCTTGTTGGTGCCGAGCCAGATATAACGGTTCGGCCGGGTGATCATGTCAGGCTGGAAGACTTCCGGATAATGATTGCGGATCCTCGAATTGAGGCCGTCCGAGCCGATGACCAGATCGGCATCCGGATAGTCGAGATCGGAATTGACTTCCGTCTCGAAGATCAGCTCGACGCCGAGCGCCTCGCAGCGGCGCTGCAGGATGTTCAAAAGCTTCTTGCGGCCGATGCCGACGAAGCCGTGGCCAGACGTGCGCTGGCGCGTGCCCTTGAACAGGACTTCGATATCGTCCCAATGGTTGAAGGCATCCTCGATTTCGGCGGCACTTTCCGGGTCCCACTCACGCATCGAAACCATGGTCGCGTCTGAGAAGACGACGCCCCAGCCGAAGGTGTCATAGGGACGGTTGCGCTCGACGACGCGAATGGAGTGCTCGGGATGGAGCTTCTTCATCAGAAGCGCGAAGTAGAGCCCTGCCGGGCCGCCGCCGATACAGACGATGCGCATCGCTTTCCCTCCTCGTTCGGCCGAAGCCAATCTCAAGATAATTTAAGTTTAAAATATCTTGTTGGCGCCGTTCGTCAAGGCTTTTCGTGCCTGAATCTGCGAGGGGTAGACGGTCATGATACTACGGACATTGGAAATTTCCCTTATAAATCAAAAGTAATTTAAAAATAGTTTAGGCTTAAAATTTCTTGCTTGAACATTGCGGGCTTCGGTGCGATCTTTTTTAGCAACGCCACATGCGCTGCGGGGAAACAGCGATGAATGGCGATTTGATCGATAAGAATGCGGGAGCAAGGCCATGCTGGGACCGACCGGTCATACCGATACATTCACGCGAGACAACCTGCCGCCCTTCGATGAATGGCCCGAGCTGCGAATGGAGGGTTTCGACTATCCGGAATGGTTGAATGCCGGTTTCGAACTCAGCGACCGGATGGTGGAGAAGGGTTTCGCCGATCACGTTGCCCTGATCGGCAATGGACGCCGCCGCACCTATAAGGAGCTGGCGGACTGGACCAATCGTATCGCCCACGCGCTCGTTGAGAATTTCGGCATCAAGCCCGGCAATCGCGTTCTCATCCGCTCCGGCAACAACCCCGCCATGATCGCCTGCTGGCTGGCAGTGACGAAGGTCGGCGCCGTTGCCGTCAATACCATGCCGATGCTGCGGGCGGGCGAGCTTTCGAAGATCATCGACAAGGCGGAAATCTCCTTTGCGCTTTGCGACACGAGGCTGCTTGAAGAACTCGTCACCGCAGCCAAGGACAGCCGCTTCATGAAGCAGGTCGTCGGTTTCGACGGCACCGCCAACCATGATGCCGAGCTCGACCGGATCGCGCTCAACAAGCCCGTTCGCTTCGAGCCGGTCAAAACCGGGCGGGACGATGTGGCGCTGCTCGGTTTCACCTCGGGCTCGACCGGTGTGCCGAAGGCGACGATGCATTTCCATCGCGATATCCTGATCATCGCAGACGCCTATGCCAAGGAAGTGCTGCAAGTGACGCCGGATGATGTCTTCATCGGCTCGCCGCCGATCGCCTTCACTTTCGGGCTCGGTGGTCTGGTCGTCTTCCCCTTGCGCTTCGGCGCATCGACGGCACTCCTCGAAAATGCCTCGCCGAAGAACATGGTCGAGATCATCCAGGAGTACGGCGCGACCATCAGCTTTACAGCGCCAACCGCCTATCGCGCCATGCTGGCGGCAATGGAAGAGGGGGCAGATCTATCCTCGCTTCGGGTTGCAGTTTCCGCCGGCGAGACGCTGCCGGGGCCGATCTTCGAGGAGTGGACGCGCAAGACCGGCAAGCCGATCCTTGACGGTATCGGTTCCACCGAGATGCTTCATATCTTCATCTCCAATCATCTCTCCGATGCCAAGCCGAACTGCACGGGCAGGCCGCTGAGGGGTTACGAGGCTCGCGTTGTTGATGACGAGATGAAGGAGGTTCCCCGCGGTACAATCGGCAAACTCGTCGTTCGCGGGCCGATCGGCTGCCGCTATCTCGCCGACCGCAGGCAGGCCGATTATGTTCGGGATGGCTGGAATGTGACCGGCGACAGCTTCGTTCAGGACGAGGAGGGCTATTTCCATTTCGCCGCCCGTTCCGACGACATTATTCTTTCGGCCGGTTACAATATTGCCGGGCCGGAAGTGGAGGCAGCCCTTCTTTCGCATGCCGATGTGCTCGAATGCGCCGTGATCGGCAAGCCGGACGAGGAACGGGGGCATATCGTGCAGGCCCATGTCATTCTGGCGCCCGGCGTCGCCGGATCGGATCTGCTGGTCAAGGCGCTGCAGGATCACGTCAAGGCTGTCATCGCGCCCTACAAATATCCGCGTTCCATCGTTTTCGTGGAAGCCTTGCCGAAAACGGAGTCCGGCAAGATACAGCGCTTCCGGCTGAAGCAGCCGCCGGTTTGATCAGGCGGCGTTATTCAGACCCGCCTCATTTGCCCGGATCTTTCGGGCTCCAGAGCACGGTTTCGACATCTTTTTCGTAAGCCATCCCCTTGGGATAGCTGATTGCCTCGAATTGCAGGCCCCAAGGCGCCTGGAAATAAAGGATCGATTGGCCGGCTGCCGGACCCTCTGTGATCGAGAGCGGCCCCAACCGCGTCGCGACGTTCCGGCTGTCCAGATAAGCCTTTGCAGCATGAATGTCGTCTACATAGAGCGAGATGTGAAACGCGCCGATATCGCTGTTCTTCTGCTTGAGGTCCCGCTGATCGGGCGCTGAATATTCGAACAGTTCGATGTTCGATCCGAAACCGCACCGCACCTGGGTTATCTGCTTGATTTGAGCCTTGGGATCGACGCCGAGCAGGTCGGTCATGAACGTGCCCTTATCGTCGGCAAACGGCCCAAACGACATGATGACTTCGCAGCCGAGCACGTTCTCGAAGAAATCGATGGCCTGCTTCATATCCGGCACCGTCAGTCCCGTATGGTCGTGACCGCGAAGACCGGGCAGTCCCGCGGTCTTTGTTGCTGCTGAAACAGGATCCTTCATAGAGACTTCCCTTTCCATATGTTGATGTTGTCGCAGTCTCGCTCGTAGCAGCGGTTCAAGCGCAGACTTTGCGCCCCGATCGGGCGACCTTCATGCAGCGGGCACTTCTTCCATCAGGCTTTCGCGGCCGAGCCAGCGCGGGTCGATTTCCGGCAGGGGAATGGCGTCCAGCAGCACGCGGGTATAGGCGGAAGCGGGTGCGGTGAAGACGCGCTCGCAATCGCCCTCCTCCTCGACCCGGCCGTGGCGCATGACGTAGACACGATCGCAGACGGCGCGGATGACGGAGAGATCGTGGCTGATGAAGGCCATTGAGAGGCCGAGATCGCGCGAAAGCTCCCTCAGCAGATTCAGAACCTGTGCCTGTGTCGACACGTCGAGACCGGAGACGATCTCGTCGGCGAGCACGAAATCCGGCTTCAGCAGGGCGGCACGCGCGATGCCGATGCGTTGGCGCTGGCCGCCCGAAAGTTCATGCGGATTGCGGTCGAGACATGCCTGCGGCAGCGTCACCCGCTCGAGAATCGCAGCGACATGGTGCTCGGCTTCTCTTTTGTCTGAAGCCAGCCTATGCAGCAGCAGCGGCTCGACGAGGATGCGGCGGATGGTGTGGCGCGGATTGAGCGAGGCCATCGGGTCCTGAAAGATCATCTGCATGCGGCGGCGCAGCGGTCGCATCTCTGAATCGGGCAGATGCGTGATGTCTCGGCCGTCGAAATGGATGCTGCCTGCGGTCACGTCGACCAGCCGCAGCAAGGCGCGGCCGAGGGTCGTCTTGCCTGAGCCGCTTTCGCCGACGATTCCCACCGTCTCGCCGCGACGGATATCGATATCGACTCCGTGCAGCACCTTTATGCCATGGCCCGGTGGTCCGAAAAGATGCCGCTTGGCACCGTAGGTCACTTCAATGCCCTTAGCAGACAGGAGATGATCGGAAACGCTCATCGGCCGCCCTCCGGAATACCGATTTCGCGGCGCAATTGCTCGAAGACTGCCTGCGGCACCGGCGTCAGCCCGGCATCCGGCCGGTCGTAGCGTGGGCCGGCGGCAAGAAGCGATTTCGTATAGATGTGCTGGGGATGGGCGAGCACGTCGCTCGTGTGCCCCTCTTCGATGATCTTGCCGGCGTAGAGCAGGGTGACGCTGTCGCAAATCTGGGCGACGACACCGAGATCGTGCGTCACGAAGATAACGGCGGTGCCGTGCGCTTCCTGCAGGCCGCGGATCAGCCGCAGGATCTGCTTCTGTACGGTGACGTCGAGCGCAGTGGTCGGCTCGTCGGCAACGACGAGTCTCGGCTCCAGCGCGAAAGCGGCGGCGATCAGGATGCGCTGGCGCATGCCGCCGGACAATTCGTGGGGATAGGCACGCAGCACGCGCTCGGGATCGCGGATATGCACTTCTTCCAGCAGCTTCAGAGCGCGCCGGCGGGCGTCGCTCGATGACATGCCCCGTTTCAGCCGTAGGCCGTCTGTCAGCTGCGCCTCGATGCGGCGGCCCGGATTGAGGGCGGTTTGCGGGTCCTGCGGGATGAGCGAGATCTCGCTACCCATGATGCCGCGCAAATCCCTGGTGGAGAGCGTGAGGAGATCGCGGTTTTCGAACAGGATCGAGCCGCTCGTGATGCGGACACTGCGCGGCAGGATGCCGAGCAAGGCCTTGGCGATGGTGGATTTTCCGGCGCCGCTTTCACCGACGAGCCCGCGCACTTCGCCGCGCGTGAGCGTCAGCGAAACATCGCGCAGGATCGGCGCGCCGCTGTCGCGGTCTGAGACGGCGCTGAGGCCGCTGATGGAGAGGAGCGGAGATGTCATCGGCGCATTACCGGATCGAGGGCGCGGCGCAGGCCGTCACCGAGTTGATTGAAGGCAAGCACCGTCGCGAAGAGCGCGATCAGCGGCACGACCAGCACCCACCAGCCCTGATAGATCATCTGACGCCCCTCGGCGATCATGCCGCCCCAGGTCGGGGTGTCGGAAGCGACCGACAGGCCGACGAAGGACAAAATGGCTTCGACGATGACGGCAATACCCATTTCCAGGCTGACAAGGGCGATCAGCACGGGCGTCACATTGGGCAGGATTTCGCTGAAGAGGATTTTGGCGCGCGAAAAGCCGATCGTATGGGCGGCGGTCACATAATCCATTCGCGCCTGCGCCTGCGTTTCCGAGCGCACGACGCGGCAGAAGCGCGTCCAGTCGATGATGACGATGGCGGCGATGACCGAATGTACGCCGGAGCCGAAGACCGCGACCAGCAGGATCGAGAGAAGCACCGGCGGGAAGGCCATCCAGATATCGACGAGGCGGGAGATCAGCTTGTCGATCCAGCCGCCGTACCAGCCGGCGAGGAGGCCGAGCAGGGTACCGATCAGGGCCGCAAGCCCCGCTGCGACGAAGGCCACTGTGAGCGCGATCCGCGTGCCGAAGATGGCGCGGGACAGTACGTCGCGGCCGAGATCGTCGGTGCCCAGCAGGAAGCCGGGATCGGAGCTCTCGACCCATGCCGGCGGCAAGGTGCCGGACATCAGATCCTGCTCCAGCGGATCCTTCGGCGCAATGTAAGGCGCGAAGATCGCGAGGATAAGGAGGATGAGGATGAAGCCGCCGCCGAAGATCACCTTCGGCTCGGAGAGCATGGCCCGGATGCGCTTCGCCATTCTGGAGGGCGACCGCGGCGCGGCGGGCGAGGTGACGTCAGCCATGGGCGAGCCTCGGATTGAAGGCCGCGACCAGGAGATCGACCGCCAGATTGACGAGAATAAAGAGGGCGCCAAAGACCAGCACAAGCCCCTGAATCAGCGGCAGGTCGCGGTTGATGACGGCGTCGATCGCCATGTTGCCGATGCCGGGATAAGCGAAGATGCGTTCGACGATGACGGTGCCACCGATCAGGAAGGTGAATTGGACGCCCGTTAATGCGATGGTCGGACCGACGGCATTACGCATCGCTTCCTGCAGCACCAGCCGCAGTTCGGACATGCCTTTCAGCTTGGCGAGCAGAATATAGTCCTGCACCATGGCCTCGGAGAGCGCGGCTTTCAGTACGCGGGCGATGATGGCCGTCAGCGGCAGGCCGAGCGCCAAGACAGGCATGACCATATGGGCGCAGATATCGGCGAATATGCCGAAGCGAAGCGTCACCAGGCTTTCGAGGAGATAGAAGGGAGTCGCAAACTGTGCGTCGATGCTCGGATCGATGCGGCCGGAGAGCGGAAAAAGCGGAAAGAGGACGCCGAGGACCAGAACTAAGGCCAGCGCCCAAACGAAATCCGGAACGGCGAGGAAAAGGCCGTTCAGGCTATCGATAACGGGCTCGAAGATTGTTCGGCGGGCAAGCGTGCCGACGATGGCGACCGCGCCGCCGAGAAGAACAGCCAGGATGAGGGCGGCGAAGGCGAGTTCCAGCGTTGCGGGGAGGCGCTCCCTAAGTAGGGAGAGCACATCGCGCTTCAAAG
>JBCNPI010000330.1:0-6671 GCA_039593415.1 Rhizobium sp.
ATTCAATCAATTATTTCCTCTTTAAAGAAGAAAGGACAGTGTGATTAAATTGTCCTCTAAAAAAGTAATATCTTTCGTGGTTCCGGTTTTTAACGAAGAAGATAATATTATTCCGTTATATGAAGCTGTAACATCTCATATGGAAGGTATACGCGGCGTACCGCGGGCACGGCGCGCAATCTCGCGCGCGCCCTCATCCGTCATGCCGAGGCCCATCAGCCTCGCGCCGCGCCGGACGATCAGCTCCAGCTCATCGACCGTATAGGAGCTCAGCCGGACCGGGATGCCGAAGCGATCACGCAACGGGGTGGTCAGCAGGCCGAGGCGTGTCGTCGCAGCAACCAGCGTGAACTTGGCAAGATCGATCTTCACCGAACGCGCCGCCGGCCCCTCGCCGATGATGAGGTCGAGCTGGAAATCCTCCATGGCCGGATAAAGGATTTCTTCGACAGCCGGATTGAGACGATGGATTTCGTCGATGAAGAGCACGTCCCGCTCTTCGAGATTAGTGAGCAGTGCGGCAAGATCGCCCGCCTTGGCGATGACGGGGCCGGAGGTCGAGCGGAAATTGACGCCGAGCTCCTTGGCCATGATCTGCGCCAGCGTCGTTTTGCCGAGGCCGGGCGGACCGACGAACAGCACATGGTCCAGCGCCTCGCCGCGTCCCTTGGCCGCCTCGATGAAGATCTTCAGATTGGCGCGCGCTTCCGCCTGGCCGGTGAATTCGTCCAGCGACTGCGGCCTGAGCGTCGCATCGATGTCTTCACCCCGCTTTTCCGGCGATATCAGACGTGCGGCTTCACTCATGTCAGAAGTTCCATTCCCGGTATGCGTTTTGCGGCTTCCGCGCCAAAGGCGGCATCATATCCACCGCATCAAAAATACTGCGTGACGAAGCATCGCCGATGCTCGATTTCCCGACTTTGCGACAATAGTCAGGATTGCGGAAGGTGCAAAGCCTCACCGCGACAGTTCCTTGAGACCGAAACGGATCAGCTTGGCGCTGTCTGCGCCCTCGCCGGCAGCCTTCATTGCCGCCGCAACGGCGTTGGCGGCCTGATCGCGGGAATAGCCGAGATTGGTCAGCGCCGAAACGGCATCGGCAACGGGTGCTGCGGCAACCCCTTCCCCAAGCTCCTGCTTGAGCCCGATATTCGCCGCATCGCCGGCAAAGGCCGGCGCCTTGTTCTTGAGCTCTGTCACGATGCGCATGGCGACTTTCGGGCCTACCCCCGGCGCCCGCGAAACGGCGGCGCGATCCTGCAGGGCGATCGCATTGGCAAGCTCGGCCGGCGTCAGCGTCGACAGCAGCGCCAGCGCCACCTTCGCGCCCACGCCCTGAACCGTCTGCACGATGTTGAACCACTCGCGTTCCAGCGCCGTCATGAAGCCGAAAAGCCGGATCTGGTCTTCGCGGACATAGGTCTCGATGAGGAGGATACAGGCCTCGCCGGCGGAACCCAGCTTCGACAACGTCCGCGCCGAGCAATAGGCGACATAGCAGACGCCATGCACATCCACGAGCACATAATCTTCGCCGATCTCTTCGATTGTGCCTTTCAGCTTGCCGATCATGAATGGGGTCCGTCAGGGATGGGTTTCGGGAGAGATGAGGTCAAGTGAAGGAAAGTAGGAGCGATAGCCCTTGGGATCTCGCGTCAATATGGAATAGCCACGCACGGCGGCGTGCGCGCCGATCATAAAATCCGGAAGAATACGCTCCCTCCCGCCGCCAGCCTGACGATAAATCCTGAAAGCCGCCGCTGCGGCAAATGCTGCTGACCAGGGAAGGCTTTCACGGCGGAATTCGCTTTGCGGCAGCAGCTCGTCCACTTGATCCATGCTGCCGTAACGCACCGAAAATTCCGCATAGATAATGGGGTTGATAACGACCGCTCCTCGCTTGAAAGCGGAAAGAACCTGCCCGCTGGACCAATCGTGCCAGGCCGAACCAGATATGGCCAAGTCAACCAATACATTCGTGTCGACTATGGTGACCATGACTACCGGTCGCGCGTCATCGACATCAGTGCTTCGGCGTCGATATCCTGATCGCCAGTGCCTTCCAGGCGCTTTAGAGTGGCCATGAACCGATCGAGCCGCTGCCGATCCTCGATGTCCCGCTTGCCGTTCTTAGGTGAAACTACCAGCCTTCCATCCTCGATGGAGAATATGACTTCGCTGTTGAGCTCTATGCCAGCCAGCTCACGCAAGTCGCGGGGGATGGTCACCTGCCCCTTGGATGTCACACGCATTCTTACTCTCCGGTTACAAAGTAAGAATTATCATTACCGCCGGAACAAGTCAAGAACAAACTATCCAGCCAGCGCTGCCTGCCGCAACCGGCTGGCGCCGCGGTTATGGGCATGGCATATGGCAATGGCAAGCGCGTCTGCAGCGTCATTGCCCTTGAATTCCACTTTGGGCATCAAGATCTTGAGCATCATGTGGATCTGCTGCTTCTCGCCGTGGCCAACGCCGATGACGGCCTTCTTGACGGCATTCGGCGCATATTCCGACACCGGCAGACCGGCGCGCGCCGGAACCAGCATGACGACGCCGCGCGCCTGCCCCAGCTTCAAAGTTGCGACGGCATCCTTGTTGACGAAGGTCTGCTCGACGGCGGCCTCATCCGGCTGATAGCTGTGCACCACCTCGGCAAGCCCGTCGTGGAGCTGACACAGACGGGAGGCAAGATCCATGTCCCCATCCGAGGTCACGGTTCCCGACGCGACGAAACGTAAGGAGTTGCCGAGCGTGTCGATGATACCCCAACCGGTGCGGCGCAGGCCCGGATCGATACCGATGATGCGAATCGTATTCTGCATAAGCCAACCTATCTTTCAGGCCCGACATGTGCCAGCAAAATGTGAACAAAACAAAAACAAGGCCCAGATTGGACCGCTGGAACCGCGCCGGAAAGATCATGACGAAATTGCGGCGGCAGGGTTTGGAATAGTCACGCCGCACTCCTACATGTGCAAGCAACCTTCCCTTCCATCACGCAGGTTTCTTGCCATGGTCCCCTTTTCCATCCTCGACCTTTCGCCCGTTGCCGAAGGCAGCACCATCAGCCAGTCCTTCGACAGTTCGAAGCGCATGGCGCAGAAGGCGGAAGAACTGGGCTACAACAGGTTCTGGCTCGCCGAGCATCACGGCATGCCGGGGATTGCCAGCGCCGCAACGTCAGTCGTCATCGGCCATGTCGGCGCCGCAACCTCGCGTATCCGCATCGGTTCGGGCGGCGTCATGCTGCCGAACCATTCGCCGCTGGTCATTGCCGAGCAGTTCGGCACGCTGGAAGCGCTGTTTCCCGGCCGCGTCGATCTCGGCCTTGGCCGCGCGCCCGGCACCGACATGCGCACGGCGCAGGCCCTGCGCCGCAATATCGAAGCCGGTGCACAGAGCTTCCCGCAGGATATTGTCGAGCTGCAGCATCTTCTCAGCCCCGCCGATGAAGGCCAAATCATCCTCGCCGTTCCCGGTCATGGCGCCAACATCCCCATCTGGCTGCTCGGTTCCAGCCTCTACAGCGCCCATCTCGCCGCCATGCTCGGCCTCCCCTACGCTTTCGCCTCACACTTCGCCCCGGAAGCCTTGATGGACGCCATCGCCATCTACCGTGAGCGCTTCACCCCCTCGGCCACGCTAGACAAACCCTATGTGATGGTCGGTGCCATGGGCGCTGTGGCGGAGACGGATGAAGAGGCGCAGTATCACTTCACCTCCGCACAGCAGCAGTTCGTGAACTTGCGCCGTAACGTGCGCGGCCCCTTCCCTCGCCCGCGCAGCGACATGGATGACTTCTGGACGCCGATGGAAAAGCTGAACGTGGAAAATACGTTGCGCTACGCCGTGGTCGGCTCGCCGGCGACAGCGGAGGCGAAGCTTTCGCAATTCATAAAGGACACCGAGGCTGACGAAGTCATCATTTCGATGCCGATCCACGACATCGAGGCGCGCTTGAAATCGGTGGAACTCTTCGCGACGCTTCCAAGTTTCCAGAAGGTCACCTGACTGTCAGGCAGTCTACGCGGTGAGCCGATCTCATATACGCGGCTCACCGAACGATCGCCGAGTTCAGGCCACCAGTCTCGTCTTCCAATGACGCCGGATGAGCATATCAAGCGACAGCTTGCCGGCGCCGGCGATGATCAGGGCAAACATGCCGCCCGCGATCGCCAGATCCTTTTCGAAGTGCAGCAACTCGTTATGGCTGGCGAAGTTGGTGTGAAACAGCAGCGCCGTCAGCAGGCAGAACAGGCCGAGACCAAATGCCGCCAGGCGAGTCATCAGCCCGAGCGCAATGGCAAGGCCAGCGCCAAGCTGCAGCACGATGGTGGCGATGGCGATGGGAGCGGTGACACCGAGCCTCGCCATCGCCTCCAATGCAGTGTCGAGATTGCTGGCAAGTTCGAAGCCTTCTTCCAGAAAGAGCAGCGACAGCAGCAGACGGCCGAACAACAATGCCATATCGGCCATATTCACAAGAACGGCACTCTCCTCTTCGAATTCCATGGCTTTTCTCCTTCTCGTCGAGATTTGCGCGGCGCTTCCGATCCTGTCCGGCGGCATCCCTCGACATGATCGAGTGAAATGCCACCGGATCGATTCCGCTCGGGTTTTAGTTGGTACTCTTGGCGGTGATCGCCTTGGTCAGATCTTCCAGTTCTTCACATCCGGCCGGGCAAAGCTTGGTCAGCGCGGCAAGCTGCTCGCGGGCCTTGGGCATGTCGCCGGTCTCGACATAGAGTTCGCCGAGATATTCGTGCGCGCCCTTGTGATCCGGCTGCAGTTCCAGGGCCTTGGTGTAGTAAGTCAGCGATGTCTTGAAGTCGCCGGTCTTGCGGAGGGTGAAGCCCATCAGGTTATAGACATCGGCCTGCTGATGCTCTTCGGCGATATCGCGAAGCTCGGCAAGCGCACCGGCATAGTCCTTCGCATCGATCTTGGCGCGAACCGAAGTCAGGTCGGGCGCATCCGTCGATTCCATATTGTCGACAGCGAATGCAATGCCTGCGGTGGCAGCAGGCAGGATGGCGACGGCGCATAGGCCGGCGATCCCGAGAATGGCATTTCTGAACATGGTATTTGCTCCTGCTTTTGGCCGCTCAGGCCTGGGTGGTGGGGGTAAAGCCGTAGGCGTTGCCGTCCTTGACGAAGGTGCCGGAGCCCGGGAATGGGAAATGCGAACCGCAAATCCTGATCTTGTCGGCAACGACGCGATCGATCAGTCTGCGGCGGGTGGCGACGGCCAGCGGGCCGTCCTGGTCGTAGACGCCTTCCCATTCCGGGTGGGGTGCAAGCAGCGCCGGCACATACATGATGTCGGCCGAGACCATCAGCTGCTCGCTGCCGCCATCGATGAGGAAGACGGAATGACCGGGCGTATGGCCGTAAGCGGCCAGCATGTGCACGCCGGGCACAACTTCCGCATTATCCTCGGCCAGCTTCCAGTTCTTCCATGTCGGGAAGACGGAAGCGATACGCCGGCCGGCTTCCTTGCGGCCTTCCGCCAGCTTGTCGACGCGGCCGGGATCGGTCCACCAATTGTATTCGGCGGCGTTGACGATCAGCTCGGCATTCGGGAAAACGGCAGCATTGGTTCCCTTTTCCATCAAGCCCCAGACGTGGTCGGGATGGAAATGCGAGATCATGATCGTATCGATCTTCTTGTAGTCGATGCCAGCTGCCGCCATGTTGGCCGGCAGATGCGTGGCATTGGTCTGCCATTGTCCGACACCCGAGCCGGCATCCATCATGATCTTGCGCCCGCCGATATCGAGAACGACAACGGTCAGCGGAATGGGCATGAAATCGGTGGTCAGCCCAGCCTTGGAGAGCGCGTCCTTGGTGTCTTCGACGGAGGCGTTCTTGATGAAGGCCGGATCGTGCGGCTTGCGCCAGATGCCGTCATAAATGGCCGTGACCTCGATGGAACCGACCTTGTATTTGTAGAAGCCGACCGCCGGCTCCAGCGGCGTGGCGGCAACGGCTTGCGGAATGAATTCGAGCTTCGACGACAGCCCGAAGGCTGCCGCGGCTGCGGCCGTGCCGAGTACGGCGCGGCGGGTCATGTCAAACATCGCAATATCTCCTCAGGGTTATGGCTTTCGGGCCAGGCGGAGGTCGCTTCAGATCGCGGCCATCCACTGAGGAAGAAGATCGACGGAGATGGGCTCTTATTCCCCGTCGCAAGAAGATTTTTAGCAAGCCATTGAAATATATGCAATTATTTTCACGAACACCGATTGTGGGGGCAGGATCGCGACTATCCGCACTCCGTGCCCGAGGTTTTTTGCATGCGATCGGGAATAAAACTCACGCGGGCGCGATCTAGCCTTTTAGGTAACATTGCAAGCGCCCTATCCGAAGCTTACACTCGGCATCGGCGTTTTGCGGGGATCATGATGACAGACGCCCGAATGATGACTGCGATGACGCTCGGCGACGAGTTCCCGGCATGGAGCTGGCGCCCGCCGCAAGACTCCGCGACTACCAAACTGGGGTGGCTTCTAAGCCGCCTACGCACCTTTCTTGCTGGACCGAAAACGATCAAACACGCCGTCCTCGCAGCGACGGCAGAGCCATCGTCGCATGCCGCGCCTTCAAAGCGCGCGATCTCTTCCCCCGACGATACCATGCGCCGCTTCCAGCGCACGATCATCCCG
>JBCNPI010000331.1:0-6640 GCA_039593415.1 Rhizobium sp.
CAACCCGATACGCAGCAATCCGTGATCAGCAATTTCACGCGCGGCGCGGGCGGACAGGTTAGCCTTACGACCATCGGCTACGACAGCTCCAAGACCTTGATGATCGATACCGTCAAACCTCAGCGGGGCTTGCTGACGATGAATGTCGATGCCAGCACGTTCGATACTTCGAGCAGCGGCGGCAGTATCGCTCGCAACTATTATCTCCTCACTGCCGATGGCGGCTCGGCACCATCCGGCGGAGCGGAGATCGCGATCTCCAGCAGCACGACGGACGCCCAGCTGACCGATATGATCAATGTCACGAATTCGCTCCTGAAGTCTGCAACGTCGGCGGATTCGACGCTAGGTCTGATGAAGTCCAATATCAACGACCAGTCAGATTACATTTCCAAACTCACCGACACTATCAAGAGCAGCGTCGGCGATCTCGTCGATACGAACATGGAAGAGGCGGCCGTGCGGCAGAGTTCTCTGCAGACGGCCCAGCAGATGGGCGTCCAATCGTTGTCGATCGCCAATAGCATGGCGAGCAAGATATTGATTATCCTCCAGTCGAAGTGAACTTCGGGCGGCGTTGCGGATCGGCGATGCCGCATCGCATTCATCCTCGCACAAGTTTGACTGCCTAGGGTCGCTCGCAGTGGCTTGGTTGCGCAAAGTGCCGATGAGATCGGTCACCTCCGAGGGCGCGGCCAGAGGACGGGAAACCGGAAGCGTGATGATCGACGTTTTGAGAGTGGGAATGGATCGGCCCTTTGTTGGCATCGACTTGCAGCGTCTTTGCGACGCGGATCGGGAGATGTGCGCGTGAGCCTGGCCCTATCCCGATATCTCAAGGATTTCAGCGTCGAACAGGTTCCGCCGCCCCATGCCGAGGATATGGCCTTTACGGAGCCGGCGGAGTTCATCGAAAGTCCGATGGAGCCGCCGGTCGATGTCGAAGCCGAGCGTCGAGCCGCCTATGCGGAAGGGCACGAGGCGGCAACGCTCGAACTGTCGCAGAAACATCAGGCCGAGCTCGATGCCATGGCCGAATCGTTCCGTGCCGAAATGGAGGCGTTGCGGATACGCTACGAGGAGCAGGCGGCGGAGAAGATCGCGGCTGACATGACACGTATCGCCACGGCGCTGGGGCAGGCGATCAGCTCCGAAACGGCTGCTGTTCTTGCGCCGATCATGACGGAGACGCTGACGGCCAAGGCCGTTGCCGATCTCGCCGATCTGGTCAAGGCTGCGATCCTCGACGGCAGTGCCGGGTCGATCTCGGTTAGCGGTCCGCGTCATCTCTTCGAAATTCTTCGCGCGCGTCTTGGGGATGATGGTGCTTCGCTGCGCCATGTCGAGGCGCAGGACGTCGATCTCACCGTCACGATTGGCGAGAGTGTTCTCGTGACCCGGATGTCGGCCTGGGCCGCTAGCCTGAAAGAGATTTTGAAATGAGCGACGGTGATCAAAATCACGGCAAGCACGAGATCATCATCGTCAAGCGTCATGGCGGCGGCGATCATGAAGGTGGGCATGGCGGCGCATGGAAGATCGCCTATGCCGACTTCATGACCGCCATGATGGCCTTCTTTCTTGTCATGTGGCTGGTAAACGCTGCCAACGAGGAAACGAAGGCTTCGGTCGCCTCCTATTTCAATCCCATCAAGCTGGCCGACGAGAAGCCGACGGAGAAGGGCCTCAAGAAGCCCGTCGATCAGGCTCAAGGCGAAAAGAACCAGCAGAAATCCGACAAGCCGCAGGACAAGCCGAACGACGGCAAATCCGCCAAGACCGGTGAGGATCTGACCTCGACCTCCGGTGACCAGACGAATTACTCCGAAGCGGATTTCTTCGAGAATCCCTATTCGGTTCTGGCTGAAATCGCGCAGGAAGTCGGCCAGCAGGCAAATGTCAGCGCGAAGGGCGAGGGCGGTGCCGCGCAGTCGGGTCCGGCGACCGGCGCCGATGGTGGGCAGGCCTATCGCGATCCCTTCGACCCGGATTTCTGGACGAGGCAAGTTCAGGTTTCCAGCGCATCGAAGAAGGCGAACGAGGAACAGTCCGCCAAGTCGGATCAATCGCCGAAGGGCGAAGTCATCGCCTTGTCGAAGGCAACGGCGGCGGACACAGGCCAGCCGGCCGATCAGCCGCAGGCGCCCGAACAGCAGCCGACAGTGAGCGATCAGCAGGCGACAGGCAAGCAGCAAGGAAAGCAGACGCAGGCGCAGCAGCAGCTCGCCAAAGCCTCGGCCCAAAGCGACACCTCCGTGCCCGATGACAATGCCGCCCTGCCGCAAAGCAAGGATGTCACCCCGACCAAGGCACAGCAGCAGGAAGCCAAGGACCTGCAGCAGCAGATCCAGGCGGAGATCAAGGGCGTCGCCGGCCAGCTGGCCGAGGGGCTGCAGGTAACGGCTGCCGAAGGCGGCGTGCTGGTGACGATCTCAGATCAGAGCAATGATCCGATGTTCAATATCGGTTCGGCGGTGCCGCGTCGCGAAATGGTGCTGGCGATGGAGAAGATCGGAAAGCTGCTTGCCGAGCGGAAAGGGTCGATCCTGATCCGCGGCCATACGGACGGGCGCCCTTATATGGTCGGTGGTCGCAACGACAACTGGCGCCTGTCGCTAGATCGCGCCCAGAGCGCTTACTACATGCTCACGAGCGGTGGGCTGGATGAGAAGCGGATCGCTCAGGTTTCCGGCTTCGCCGACCGGCGGCTGAAGCTGCCAAACGATCCCTTCAACGATGCCAATCGCCGCATCGAGATCCTGATCGCGAATCCCTCCGCGCAGGCGGCGACGAACCCCGCGGCTACGGATACCCAGTCCCCCGCCAAGCCCGCTTCGGGCAAGACCAAGTCCAGCCAAGGCAGGCAGGGATAGTTCATGGGACGCAGACAGCATCGTCATCGCCTTGCGCTCACCCTTACCCTCGGCATGTTGGTGCCGGGGGTCGCAAGTGCCGAGGGGCAGGATAGCCTGCCGCTCTACAAGATGCTGCGATCGCTCGAATTCGTCCAGGATTCCATGGTGGCAGGTGACAGCTCTGCTGGGGAGATGCAGCGCTTCCTGCTCGCCACCATCGATGAACGCCTGCGCAATGCGGATAAATCCATGTTCGAGGACGGCCGTAATGTGGATGCGGCCCTGATCTATGCCATGAGCGGCGGCAATCCCGAAACGCTCGAATATCTCATGTCGCGCGACGTCAACGGCAACTTCGACAATCGCGTTGCGGACGTCCTGAGGAAATATCTGAACGGCAAGGGGCTGCTCGTCGTCAACACGCTTGCCGACATCGCCAGGGAATATCGCGACAAGCCGATCGGTTCGTATCTCTCGCTGGTTGCTGGTAACGTCATGTCCGGCAAGAATCCCAAGGCGGCCCTGCAGCTCTACGATTGGGCGCGATTGATGGCTCCGGGCACGATCGTAGAGGAGTCGGCGCTGCGCCGCTCGCTCGCCTTATGTGCCGACGCGGGCATGGTGTCGTCGGGACTCGACTATGCGCGGCGTTACACGAGGCGTTTTCTCCATTCGCCCTATGCCAGCCAGTTTGCCGATCTCTTCGTGCAGCTCGTCGTGGACCATGATTCAGACGTCAAGCAGCAGGACATCGTCGACATCCTTTCCTTCATGGATCCGCCCAGGCAGCGGGAGATCTATCTGCGCATGGCGCGTCGTGCCGCGATTGCCGGCAAGGCGGATCTTGCTGGGCTGGCGGCCAGCCGTGCCCAGGCAATATCCAACGATGGGAGCGATGCTTTCGGCGCCCTGGCGAACTTCTATGGCGGCATCGCCGGCATATCCACGCCGGAGCTGAAGTCGGCGATCAACGATCTCAATCAGATGCCGGCGGGGGAGCTGAACGCGCGGGATAGGGCGCTGCGCGATGCCGCAAAGGTTGTAGCGCGCGAGATACTGCGCACACCCGAGCCTGCAAGCCTCGGGCAAGCCAATGTTCCTAACCTGTCAAACCAACAGAATACTGAACACGATGCTGCTGTGACGAAACAAGCGGGAGGCCAGCCTCCCGGCACGGCGGGTGTTGAGCAGGGAGCCTCGGCAAGCGCGGCTCCCGCCCCGGAGGGAGGGCGGCAGGAGGCCGATCCTTCGTTCAACGCATTCGTCACGACGAGCCGCTCGAAGCTGAATGCCATCGACGGCCTGTTGAAGCAGGAAAGTCATTGATATGAACGACATCGGTGTGTCCGGCGCCTTTTCCGGGGCGGATATTCTTGCTGTTGCCAAAGGTGCCCGCTCCACGAAGCAGGACGACGGCAAGGGCTTTATCGATGCGCTGACCAGCTCGCTCGGTAAGGGGAGCAAGTCTTCCGGCACGAATTCCGGCAACGACCCGACAGCAACTGCGGGTGCGACAGCCAATGGCAATGCGGGCGAAGACACCGGGGCCGTGAAGGCAACAGGGGACAATCTCCCGGCGATAGCTCTCGCCATGGCAGGTGACGCCAATACCGGAGCTGGAGTGATCGATACATCCGGAGCCAATCTGACCAACGTCGCCGGCCCGACCAAAGGTGCAAAAGCTCCACAGGCCGACAGCGCCGCGATACTTTCGAAATCGCTGATAGAGCTTCAGAAGGCCGCCTCCGGCTCCGGCGAAAATGGTACGGTTCCCGCGCAAGGCGATCCGGCGGCGGTTACCGATCCGGCCATGCCGGCTAACGACCCGAGCAAGGCGGCCGCGCAACCGACCGCTCTCGATCAGCTTGCCGAAATCGCGCAGCAATTGGCCAACGTCGCGAATGCCGGCGGTCAGGCCGCGCCGGTAAAAGGCGATGACAAGGCGATCGGCGGGAAGAGCGGGAAAACCGCGCAGTCCGCCGATAATGGTAAGTCCACGCAGACGCAAGTCGATCAGGCCGGCACGATCTCCGATGCCCTATCGCTGCTGAATGTTACGCAGTCCCTCGTTGCGGCACAGAAGGGCTCGGTGCAGGCCGGCAAAGCCGCTGACGATGCAAAGGTTCAGGGAATGCCGCTCGGCCAAGCGGCGATCGCAGGCAGTACGTCTGACACGAGCTTGACGCTGCCGAACAACGGCAACGGATCGGACACAACGCAATCTTTCCGTCTGACGCGGGCAGACGGTCGTGGCGGCGCGCTCGATCTTTCGATCAGCAAGAGCGGAGATGACGCGACAGAGGTCAAGGCCGGGCCTTCGGCGGGCGGCGATGCGGTACCTGTCACGGTGCTTGATTCCCGCCGTTATCTGGGGCTCGCTGCCAATTCCAATTCGGCGCTTGTTGCCGGAACGCTGGCAGGCGACCGCGAATGGTCCGCCGCAATGCAGCCGGGGTCGGCGTTCTCCAATGCCGCGAACCTGACGAGTACAGGCAAGGTCGTCAATACGCTCAAGATCCAGCTGCGCCCCGACAATCTCGGCGACGTCACGGCCACCATGCGGCTTTCCGGGGACCAGCTGAGCGTCGATCTCAAGGTGCAGACGAGCGAGGCCTACAGGCAGCTCCATGCCGATCAGAGCCATATGGTCGAAGCCCTGCGCGCACAAGGCTACCAGGTGGACACTATCACCGTCAGCCTGTCATCCAGTGCAGATCAGCAGTCGGATGGCGGCCGTCAGTCCGGATCGAACCAGCAGCAGCAATCCTTGTTGAACCAGGGACAGGGGGGCGACGCACGTCCCAGAGGCCAGAACTATTCGGGACAGCAGGCAGGTGGAAACAATGGCAATCGCAGTTCGGGTGAGCGCGGTGTTGAAGACGGTGCTGCTGGTGGCCTTCAGCGTCCTCGCTCTGGGGCGGTTTACCTCTGAGGCCCATGCCTCGGGAAATCCGACACCGCCCGATAACGGTGCTGCGGGCCTTTGCGAGCGGGAGATACAGTCTGCCGCCGCGAAGTACGGAATACCGGAAGGAATCCTCTATTCGGTTGGCCTGACGGAGACGGGCCGCAAGGGATCGCTCTATCCCTACGCCCTCAATGTCGAGGGGCGTCCGGTCTTTCCGCCGTCGGAGAATGCGGCTCTGCAAGTATTTGCCGCCGCCCGGCAGAACGGTGCAAAGCTCATCGATGTCGGCTGCATGCAGATCAACCAGTATTTCCACGGCGAAAACTTCACGTCCGTTGCCGCAATGTTCGATCCTCGCAGTAATGTGGAATACGCCGCCAAGTTTCTCCGCAATCTGCATGACAGGCATGAGACCTGGACGATGGCGGTAGCCAGATACCACGCTGGACCAAACAACGACCCCGCCCAGAAGGTTTATGTCTGCCGCGTGATTGCCAATCTGGTTGCTACCGGCTATGGAAAATGGACGCCCACCGCGGCAACCTTCTGCCAGAACTAACACGCAAAGATTGCATGTCGTCTCGGGTTAGCCGATGCTAACCAAATTCAGGCGGTTGACTGCCGTCGATTTGCCCGAAATGCCTCTAATGAGGATATGCTCATTAACAGCTTTTTTATCGGTGTAAAATGAAGGCGACCTACTAGATATAGTGCAAATCGCACCCGTATGGTTAATCAATTATTAATTTGCGTCACTCATTTCCGACAGTTGTTCGTGATTCGCCCGATTCGTACCCATAGTTCATCGAAACACCACACTGATTCGGAGGCGGACGAATGATCGTAGTGGTTGATGAGCGAGAGCTCGTTAAAGACG
>JBCNPI010000332.1:0-6612 GCA_039593415.1 Rhizobium sp.
AGCCGGATCGCCGAAGACATCGTGGATGGCACTACGCATTTTATCTTCCTTATGTGTTGACTTGCTGGTCCAGGCTTGGATCAGAGGCTGCCGGGCGCGGAAAGCGCTTGTTCTGTGGCGAGCATGGCCTGGTCGAGCGGCGTCCTGTCTTTTCCAAGCTTGGCGAGAATCGCTGCCCCGAGCCACAGGCTATAGAGCGAACGAGCTGTCTTCTCCGGAACGCAGAATGGTGAAATGGACCCGTCCTCGCGCCCCTCGGTAATCGTTTTAGTGAGACGGCGAAGGAGATCCTCGACGCCGCCGAGCAGGATCACGCGCATGTTGTCCGAAAGGTCGGAGATTTCGGCGGCAAGCTTCACGACCAGGCACCGGTCCGCGAGACTGGCCGTATTGCCGTCGGAGAGCCAGGCGTCCCAATAGTGCATCAGTCGCTGGCGGCCATTGCCCTTCCAGCCGAAAAGCGCATCGAGGCGTTCTGCATAGTCGGAGCAATATTGTTTCAGCAGGGCGCAGCCGAAGGCCTCCTTGGATGCGAAATAGTAATAGAACGAACCTTTCGGCACGGCGCTCTGTTCGAGCAGTTCCTTGAGGCCGACGCCTCCGAAACCCTTGCGCAGCACCAGTTCCCGCCCGATTGCGAGAATATGGCTCCGAGTCAGTTCTGATTTCTTTTTTGTCAGCATGGGCGGTGCGTAACAAATAATCGACCGGTCGTCTATAAACTCGATGTTGTTCGCTCTCAGATCAGCGCGAGTGTTGCAAGCGAGAGGATCAGTGCCGGGAGCATGACGACGACCCCGATTTTCAGGAAAGCCAGCGCGCCCATGTGGAGGCCTTCGCGCCGGAGGGCAGCAAGCCAGAGGATGGTGGCGAGCGAACCGGTAACCGACAGGTTGGGGCCGAGATCGACGCCGATCAGCACCGCGCCGGCAATGGAATCAGGAACATGGGCTGCCTGCACCGCGCTGCCGGCGAAAAGGCCGGCCGGCAGATTATTGACGAGGTTGGAAAGGATCGCGACCGAAAGCCCGGCGGCGCCCACCGCCTGTGCCTGCGATTGCGCCGCGAGCAATGCGAGCCTGTCGGACAGGAGAGCGGTCAGGCCGGTATGGTTGACCGCCTCGACGATTACGAAGAGGCCCGCAACCAGAGGCAATACGCTCCAGCTTATCCCGCCTATCGTTTCCACTGGATTTTGCCGTGTGAGCGCGAGAACGATGATGGTCGTGACGACGCCTGCGGCAAATGTCGGGACGCCGAGGTCGAGATTCATGGCCGAGGCACCGATCAGAATGACAGCGGTGACCACAAGTCCCCATCCGGCCAGCCGGGCGCTATGCGAAAGGGCGGGTTGCTCGACATCGCGCGCGATGGTGTCCTCTTTCAGTGCGCGTCTTTGCATCCAATAGAGGCAGGCGAAAGTCATGAAGATCGAGACGATGGACGGCAGGAGGAAAGTCTGCATCCAGCGCGACAGGGGTGGCATCTCGCCACCGGCGAAGATGACGAGATTCGCGGGGTTGGATATCGGCAGCACGAAGCTTGCGGCATTGGCGATGAAGGCGCAGACCAGAAGGTAAGGCATGGGGTCTTTCACCCGCGCCGCCCTGCATGCCGCATAGACGGCCGGTGTAAGCACGACGGCGGTCGCATCGTTGGACAGGAAGACCGTCACGATCACGCCGACGATATAGACGAGCAGGAACAATCGGCGAGGCGAGCCCTTGGCGTGCGAAGTGGCGATCGCCGCGACCCAGTCGAACAGCCCCTCGCGCCTGGCGAGCTCGGACAGAAGCATCATGCCGATCAGGAACAGATAGACGTCGAAACCCTTGGATATGCCGGCCCATACATCGGCGAGGCCGATGAGACGGAAGGCTAGTAGAAGCGCCGCGCCGACAATTGCCCAGATCGCTTCCGGCCAGCGGAACGGGCGCGCGACCACTCCGAGGGCGGTCAGGCCGGCAATGCTCCAGGTAATCGCAGATTCTGTCATTCAGCTCGTCTCGGATTTGAGATGGGAGCGGATATGTAGCACCGTGACGTTGAAGCGCAAACGGATACTAAAGCATGTCGCGCAAAAGTGTGTAGCGGTTTTGTGAGAACGACATGCGCTAGATCAAAAACCTAAAGCACAGGAAGCGAATCTGAAAGATCGCCGCGTGCTTTGAGATGCGGCCAGACAAAATCCTGCCTCGAGCGTTGGCGTGAGGTCGCGTCAAGCCTTTTTTGTCTTACTCTCCGTTGTTGCTGTGTCATGCGATTTGTCGGCTCGCTCGACGAGAACTGAACATTCGGCATGGCGGATCACGTATTCGACAGTCGAGCCGAATATGCGATCGAGAATATCGGAAACATGGGTCGCAAGGACGATCAGGTCGGCTTTCTTCTCCTTGGCGACGGTCAGCAATGTTTTCGATGCCGTACCTGTGCGCACCTCGATGGAAGCGATGATGCCAAGACGCCTGCACAAGGCATCGAGCTTGTCTTCGGCTTCCTTGATGACGGATACAGCCCAGTCGTCCGGGCTCCCGTGCTCTGAGGCAAGACGCTCGATGACATGGACAATGATCAGTTCCCCGCCTGGCGATAGGAGGGCGTTGGACGTGCGCAGCAGGCGTTCGGCCCGCTCGCGTGACCCCAACCCTATCGCACAAATGATTTTATCGTACATCGCATTCTCCCAAACGTCCTGGCTCGCCGCCGCTTTCAACTTCATTTGCAATCTCTCCGGTTAAACTTGTCCGGGGAAATAAGCGAGCGCCCAGCACAAAGATAATGGCGGCAGCCGTCAAACCTTGCTCTCGGAATGAGGCAGATCAGGTACGTCTGTCCGTTTCTGGCGCAGCTGGCCACGCAACCAGCGCGCCGACTCAAGCTGGCGTGTGATTGTCTTTGAATATTTTCCTTGATCCGGATCAAGGTTTTGCAGACTGGAGCCGGCTACACCGTCATCGCAGGTTTTCGTGCAGTCAATTTCCAAGATTTCGTTCGGGATCGGACATCGTCGGGCGGAATACCGTCAAACCTATTGCGACATTTGGTCGGATCAGCGAGAAAAGTGGAGCGCATGGTTCTGCATAATATAGATTGTATGCAACAATATGCGATCAATGTCGGCCCGCTGGCCGCCCAGGTCTGGTACTCGTGTGGAACATGAAATGAAAAATTGGCATCCCGATCTCAGCCGTTCCTCCAGCCCTCGCTACATCGCCATCGCCGACCTCATCGAAATGGATTTGCGCAGCGGCGTTTTGGCAGTCGGCGACAGGTTGCCGCCGCAGCGCGCGCTGGCCAAGCGTCTCAACATCGACTTTACGACCGTGGCGCGCGGTTATGTCGAGGCGCAGAAGCGCGGGCTGGTCGATTCCCATGTCGGACGCGGAACTTTCGTGACCGGCAGGCAGGAGAGGGAGCGCCGAAATTTTACATTTGATGCTGCTTCAGACCCGCGCCGTGCGTCGGCGATCGATTTTTCGATGAACCTGCCGCCGGAACCGAACGATCCCGATCTTATTGCCCGCATGCGGGAAGGCATATCCGCCGTTGCGGCCGACCTCATTCCCTTGCTGCGTTATCAAGGGTTCGGCGGTTTGGGCATGGATAAGGAGGCGGCTGCCGCCTGGCTTGGTCGCCGCGGCCTTGACCCCGTGCATGAGCGCATCTTCGTAACCCCCGGCGCCCACCCGGCCTTGCTGGCGATCTTCGGCCTCTTGGCCAGACCGGGCGAAACCGTGCTTTCCGAAAATATCACCTATCCCGGCATGCGCTCGATTGCGGCGCAACTCCGGCTCAATCTTAGCGGCTTGCCGATGGATGAGGAGGGCATTTTGCCGGAAGCCCTCGCCGAGCGCTGCGAACGCCAGCAACCAAAGGCGCTTTACCTTAATCCGACGCTGCAGAACCCGACGACGCTTACCATTCCGCAGAATCGGCGCGAAGCGATTGCCGCCATTGCCCGCAAGTATCGCCTGCCAATCATCGAGGATGATGCCTATGGCTTCATCCCACTGAACGCTCCGACGCCAATGGCCGCCATCGCGCCGGATCTGACTTGGCATATCGGAGGATTGGCGAAGTGCATCGGCGCCGGGCTGCGCGTTGCCTTCGTCCTGGCGCCGGACGCGAAGACGATTTGGCCTTTCGTGAGCGCCATGCGCAGTAACAATGTCATGGCGTCGCCGCTTAATATGGCGCTTGCGACACGCTGGATCGAAGACGGTACGGCGGACGGGATTCTGCGCTTCATTCGCGCAGAAGCTGCCGCCCGTCAGGAGATGGTCGCGGATATATTGCCATCCGGCAGCTATCGTGCCGATCCCATCAGCTTCAACATCTGGCTGCCGTTGGGCAATGGCTGGACGCGTGCCACCTTCGGCAGCCATATGCGCAATGCGGGCATCGGCGTTGTTGCCAGCGATGCCTTCACTGTGGAGGGGGCTGCACCCGAAGCCGTGCGCGTTTGCCTGGGCGGCCCGATAGGGCGCGAAGCTTTGAAGGGCGCGTTGGATTTCATGGCGCATGCGCTGCAAGAGCCGCCGGAAATGGCTGCCTCCTTCTTTTAGAGCCTATATGGGAATGTTGCGGTTGGCAGGACCGAGCGCGAGCTCCGGTAAGACCGTCATTCTTCGTGATCTGCCGCGCTTCCCACTGCGTCATTCTGACTGATGGACTCTTTGTCTGCATTCATTATAACAATAATGTATGCAGACAATCGAATACTTGATTGCATGTTTCCGGAAGAATGATTCAGGAGTGGTGCCCCATGGATGCCGAATATCCCCCGCTGAGCCCATTGCAGACCGGGCTTCGTTGCCGTTGTCCGCGTTGCGGGCAGGGACGCCTCTTCGATGGATTCCTGACCTTGCGCAAGCAATGTGAAGCCTGCGGCCTCGACTATTCCTTTGCAGATCCCGCCGATGGACCGGCATTCTTCGTCATTTGCTTTGCTTGCATTCCAAGCGTGCTTCTCGGCGTATGGCTTGAGGTGGCCTTCTCGGCTCCAGTCTGGGTTCAATTCCTCCTGACGGGACCGTTCATGCTGGCAACCTGCATTCCGCCATTAAGGCCGCTGAAGGGCTGGTTGGTTGCGAGCCAATATTTCTACAAGGCCGAGGAAGGCAAGCTCGTTCGCGTGCCGGAAACCGAGACGCAGCACTCAGCGAGCTGAGGTCTGTGGGCTTCGTCTCGAACTAATGGCGACTGAGGCGAGGTGGATGACGGCACTCCTATGTCGTATGGACGGGAATGTTGTGATCGATGTTAGATTTGACGATGATTTGAACAAAAAATGAAGTGGCCGGAGCAGCAGTTTTGACGTGGTGCTCTTCACGATAGATAGTGTCAACTAGCCAGGAAATATCCGAAATGTGGGATTGGTTCCCTTTAGTCTTCATTGTGTTCAAGATTCTCGTGTTAGGCACGGGCATGTTCTTCGCCATCAAGTGGCATCACGATCAAGGGAAGCAGAAATAACGAAATCGGCGGACCGCAGCGCCCGCCAAACAGATGAAGGCGGAAATTGAAGCGCCTTCCACACTCAGAGGCAAATCGGCCGACCTCGACCGCCTGATCTGCTATGGCTGCCGTTCTTCTCCGCTGTGTGAGATTGCAAATTTCCGATACTGGCGGCCGAATTGCAGCATGCCGGCTGCAGGTCCTTGTCGGCTCCAAGCGGAATTCTCCGTACTCCATACCGGATATCAACGCTTCGGCATCGCAATGCTCATGCCGCACTGCACATTCGACCAAAGAAGCTACCCTTCATGTCAAAAAAGTATCAGTCGAGCGTACAGGGCGTAGTAGCGGCAGGCAGCCCGGCGGGGTAGATTTATGACATAGAAGACGTGATGGCCTCTGGGAGGAGGCGCCGCAACCGTCGCGATGCGGACGGATGAAAGGAGGCTTGCCGATGAACCCCGATTTGGAAGTGGTCGCGATCGGCAGCGGAGAATCCTTCAAGGCCTGGGAGCACGGCTATCCCTACCGCACAGTGCGATGGCATTTCCATCCAGAATATGAAATCCACCATGTCGTCGCCACGACGGGCCAATATTTCATCGGCGACTTCATTGGCGAGTTCGAACCGGGCAATCTGGTACTGACAGGGCCGAACCTGCCCCATAATTGGGTCAGCGACGTGCCAGCCGGCGTGACCCTGCCGCTGCGCTGCCGCGTGCTGCAATTTTCCGAATCCTTCTTTGCCGATGCCAGTAAGGTCTTCCCGGAACTGTCGGCTTGCGCCGGTATTCTTGAGACGAGCCGCCGCGGTGCACTCTTCACACCCGAGACGGCGGCGATCGTCGGGCCGATCCTCGGCGAACTGGTCGAGGCGTCAGGCATCCGTCGCATCGAGCTCTTCATGAATATTCTCGACGCGATGAGCCGTGCCGAAGGTACGCGCACGCTGGCCAGCGCCGGCTATCAGCCGGACCCATCGGGTTTCATGTCCGCCGGGGTCAACCAGGCACTGGCCTATATCAATGCGCACCTGACCGAACCGTTCAGCGAATGCGATCTTGCCGAATTGACCGGCCAAAGCCCCAGCGCCTTTTCGCGCAGCTTCCGCCGCCATACGGGCATGGCGCTGGTGCAATATGTCAATCGGCTGCG
>JBCNPI010000333.1:0-6541 GCA_039593415.1 Rhizobium sp.
TCGGCAGCGTTCTGCTGCTGACCGCCGCCCAGATGGCGCCCGCCAACCTGGTTGCGCCGCCGCAATATAGCCAGATGCTCTGGGCGATCGCTTTCGGCTACCTGCTGTTCAGCGACAGCATCGACACGCCGATGGCTTTCGGCATCATTCTCATCATCTTTTCCGGCCTGCTGACTTTGGCGCGGGAGCGCAAGCGCGGCACGCCGCTGCCTGCTGCCGTCGCCGGCAATACACAGGCGGCGTTGGCGACGGCGGGGAATGACAATAAAATGGAATGCGCTTAGCCTTGCTTCTTGTTTGCGGGTACGCAACATTGCCGCCCGAATGGGATGCCATTGCTGGCGCGGCGATATTGGCGGCATGGGAAAGCGATGCGGATGAAATCCGGCCAATTCAGAATATATCGCTCCCGTCTTGCCGGCGTCGAGGCGGTGCGCGCCGAAACCGGCCATAGCTTTCCCAAGCACACGCATGACCAATTCGGCATCGGCATCGTCGAGGCCGGCGCGCAGACATCGCTTAGCGGGCGGGGCATGGTGCAGGCGGAGGCCGGCGATGTCATCAGCGTCAATCCGAACGAGGTTCACGACGGCATGCCCGTCGGCGAGAGCCGCGCATGGTCCATGCTCTATTTCGATCCCCGGCTAATCCGCGATCTGTTGCGCGATGTGGGAGAGGGCAGGTTCGGTGCCGTCGAGTTCCCGTCGCCTGTCATCCGCAACGGCGAGATGGCCGCGCATTTCAAAACGCTGTTTTCGCTTCTGATCGCGGACGTAGCTGAGAATGCCCTCCTGCGAGATGAACTGCTGCTGTCGCTCCTTGCAGCCGTGATGCGCGAGGGACCACGCACCTTGCGTGAAGATGCCGTTCCCGTGGCTATCATTAGGGCTCGGGATCGGATCGATGACGATCCTGCCGCTCCCCTGACTCTCGCCGAACTCGCGGAATTATGCGGTTTGAGTCACTTCTGTTTCCTGCGTGCCTTCACCAAAGCGACGGGCCTGACGCCCCATGCCTATCTCATGCAGCGTCGCATTCGTGAAGCGCGTCGCTTGATCGCGGCGGGTACATCCCTGGCCGAAGCGGCCTTTGCCAGTGGGTTTTCCGATCAGAGCCATATGACGCGCCTCTTCATCCGCAATTTCGGCGTTTCTCCCGGCGCCTATGCGGCTGCCGTCTGCTGAAGCTTCTGCAATTTTATTCAAGACCGGAGGATGGTGACCGGGTTTTCTGCCGCATCAAGCAGATATCCAAAGGAGGTGCCATGTTTTTCCGCCATTCGAACGAGATGTGGAGCGAGTTTCCCGAGCTGGTTGCCGGTGTGTTATCCGCCGAAGGGATCACCCCGACTGCCGATGTCGTCGATCGGATCGCCAGATATCATGCAACCGCCGCAGGCCGGCTGGCGCGGGGTCCGGAAAGCGAGATGGCTGAAATCCGGGCATGGCGGCGTGGTTTCTCCAAAATGGGATTGAAGCCGACGCAATATCGCTGTGCGTCCGAAGCGCTGCTGCGCCGCTTTCGCCAGGAAGGGTCGCTGCCGCGGCTGCATCCGCTTGTCGATCTTTGCAATGCGATCTCGATTGCGTTTGCCATTCCGGTTGCGGTTTTCGATCTTTCGAAAATCTCCGGCGATCTCGAAGTGCGGCATGCTTTTGGAAACGAATCCTATCAGACCTTTACCGGAGAAATAGAGCATCCGGAGGCGAGGGAGGTGATCTTTGCCGATAGCGCAGGACAGGCGCATGCCCGCCGGTGGACCAATCGGCAAAGCGGCCTGTCGGCGGTGCGCGACGATGCGCGCTCGGTGTTGATCGTCGCAGAGGCACTGCACGAATCGGCGGGCAATGATGTTGCAAAGCTGATCGATGCAATTGCGTCGGAGTTAACGGCAATATGGTCGATCGAGGCCAAGCGGGATCTGCTCAGCCCGTCTTCACCGCGATTTGATCTACCGTCCGCGATGAATTTGCAACTGCGGCAAAAACAGGATTGACAGACGAGGCGTTCAAGCAGAGCAGGGGATCTTAGAATTTCCGACTGTCGAGAAGCATGTCTGCAAGCGTCCGTGCCGGCAGACGAAGAAGGCTCATGGATACCCTGCAGAATGTTGACCGACCAAGCGTGCTCGGTCACCCCGGCTATCGTTCATTCGCTGCGTCGCGCGTCTTTTCCTCGATAGGCTTTCAGTCTGTCACGGTTGCTATGGGCTGGATGATCTATGACCAGACCCATAGCGCCTTTTTCCTTGGCCTGGTCGGCTTCTGCCAGTTTCTGCCAATGGTCATCCTGACCTTCGTCGTCGGACACGTCGCCGATCGGTTCGATCGGCGACGTGTCGGCCTTGCCTGCCAACTGATCGAGGCGGTGACCGCGCTGGTTCTCGCCGTAGCCGTCTGGCAGCACTGGATAGGTCCCGCCGGCATTCTGGCCGCCGTTGCCATCATGGGCGCGGCGACGGCATTCGAGCGTCCGACGATGGCGGCGCTGCTACCCAACATCGTACCGGCTTCGCTGCTGCAGGTTGCCATCGCCACCTCCACCTCGATGATGCAGACTGCCTTCATTATCGGGCCATCGCTTGGCGGCCTGCTTTACGGCATCAGCCCAGCTGCGCCATTTGCCATTTCAGCCGTGCTTTACGTCATTGCAAGCATCAACGTCATTTCGATCCGGGTCGAGCGGGAACAGCCGTCGTCGCGTGAGCCGGTGACACTCAGTTCCGTCTTTGCCGGCGTTTCCTTCATCAGGAGCCGTCCGGTCATGCTCGGCACGATCTCGCTTGATCTCTTTGCCGTGCTGCTCGGCGGCGCGACGGCGCTGCTGCCGATGTTTGCGCGCGATATCCTGCATGCCGGTCCCTGGGGGCTCGGCCTGTTGCGCGCTGCGCCGGCGATCGGCGCGCTTGCCATGTCGATCTGGCTGGCACGGCGGCCGCTGCAGAGCGATGTCGGCAAGAAGATGCTGTTTGCGGTGCTCATTTTCGGAGTGGCCACCATCGTCTTTTCGCTGTCGAGCAATATCATCCTTTCGGTCGCGGCTCTCTTCATCGTCGGCGCCTCGGATACCGTCAGCGTCGTCGTGCGCAGCTCGCTCGTGCAGCTCCTGACGCCGGATACCATGCGCGGCCGCGTCAATGCGGTGAATTCGCTGTTCATCGGCACGTCCAATCAGCTTGGCGAGTTTGAATCTGGCATGCTTGCCAGCGCATTTGGGCCTGTGTTGACCGGCATTGTCGGCGGCGTCGGCACCATCGTCGTAGTGCTGCTCTGGATGCGCCTCTTTCCGGATCTGACCAGGGTGAAGACACTCAAAGGCTAGCGATGGCTGTCTTCGGATGGCTCTTCGAGCTCACTTAGCCCGAGATCCCGCAGCAGATGCCGGTTTGCCCGAGGCAGCAAGTCTCGCTTCCGGACACTTTCCATATGTGATCGCCGTTCCCCACCGCCTTGCCGGATCAAGAGCCTCACGACCCAGCTTTTCCAGTCGATATTATGAGGAATGCTCATCTATCTTCACTCTCGAAATGCTTCACCAATAAGTAGATGCGCGTGGAATACGGCGATGTATAATGAATCTTCGCGCTATGAAGCATGAGAGATTTTCATGGGAAAGAGACCGTTGCCGCCGCTTTCGGTGCTCCAGACATTTTGCGCTGTTGCAGAGACCGGCGGCTTCGGCCGTGCGGCGGAGCGGATCGGGCAAACGCAGACGGCGGTCAGCCATCAGCTTGCTCAGTTGGAAGGATGGATCGGCGGACGCTTGTTCGACCGGGGCAGAAATGGCGCACGGCTGACACCGTTGGGCGCCCGACTGCATCCCGCAATCTCGGGCACGATCTCCGAATTGGAAACGGCCCTGTACCAAGTGCGCGCAAGTATCTCGGTCCGCCGCGTCGCAGTATCCGTCTCGCCGGAGTTTTCCAGCCAGTTGCTGGCGGCGCGGCTGCCGGATTTCTGCCAGAGCTATCCGGACGTGGAGGTGAAGCTGGCCGTGGGCTACCAGCGCCCGGATTTTCAGCCAGATGGCACGATCTTGCCATCTGGCTCGGCCGCGCCGATACAACTTTCACACATGAAGAACTGCTGACGGACGAAGAGTTCGTCGTCAGTTCGCCGGAACTGTCCAAGCGACTGCCGCCGCACTGGGCCATAAGAGCCGCTCCGCTTCTGCGTTACTCCGGCATGCGGCATACGATCCTGGATTGGCAGCGCTGGCACGAGCAGGTGGTTGGCGAAAGCGGTGACATGGACGGGTTAGGTTTCGATATCGCGCAGGCTGTCGAGGAGGCACCTTTCTTCGATTCTTTTGCCGAGATGTTGGAAGCCTGCCGGCAAGGCCGTGGCTTTGCCCTCGTGCGAAGCTCATTGGTGGCGCGCGATCTCTCCGAGAAAAAGCTGGTCAGGTGCTTTGTGGAGATACAGCCCGCTGCTGTCAGCTATAATCTGGTCTATCCGCCGGCCGCCTTGCTCAATCCGGCCGCAGCCCTGTTCCGCAACTGGCTGCTCGCGCAAAGCCGCTCCTCCGCCTAAGGCAGGCATTCCGTCAATCCCGCAGGCGGATCAGGCCAGCCTCCGTCGACGTGAAACCAAGCTCGCGATAGAATCCGGTGAGGTGCGGTTCGAAATCGACATGCAGCCATTCGGCTCCGCGCTCGCGAGCCAGGTTTTTTGCCCGTTCGACAAGAGCGCTTGCAATGCCTCTCCGCCGGAATTCCGGATCGACGCAAGTATCGAGAATGAAGGCATGGATGCCGCCGTCCCAGGCGACATTCACGAAGCCGACCAGTCTCGTGCCAGCGAATGCGCCGACATGGGCGAGGTTTCGGGAAAGGATGGGCTGGAAGTCCCGCAGGGAGCGGCTATCCCATGCGCCTGCCCATAGAGCATTGAGCGCCTCATTTTCGAGCCTCGGGTCATTCTGATATTCTATAATCATCGGCATTCCTTCGCGTGATCCTTCGGCGAGTTCATTTCCGTTTACGGCCAGCCGGAACGTATGTGGGAAATATCGGCAGCCAATGTCGGATCTGGTTGCCGTCAATCGTCCTTTAAAAGTGAACATAGAATAGAGGAGGCAGAAATGTCCTATGTCGACGGTTTCATTGTTGCCGTGCCGAAAGACAAAATCGAACCTTACAAGGCGATGGCGTGCAGAGCCGGAGAGGTCTGGCGGGAATATGGCGCGCTCAGCTATGTCGAGGCCGTGGGCGACGATGTGCCCTATGGCGAGCTCACTTCCTTTCCGCGCGCCGTGCAGGCGAAGGAAGACGAGGTCGTGGTGTTCTCCTGGATCACCTATGAGTCGCGCGAGAGCCGCGACGCGATACTGGCGAAGGTCATGGCCGACCCGCGCTTGAAGGATGATATGGAAAACATGCCCTTCGACGGCAAGCGTATGATCTACGGCGGTTTCAATATCGCCATCTCGCTATAGGCTTCAAACCGGCGGCAGGACTTGACATTCCGGCCGCCGGGCCAACCTGATGCGGATCAATCGTCACATCGGGGAAAAACCATGCCGCAAACCGTTGTCACGCTCTCCACCTATGGTCAGGGGCTCTATGAATTCACCGATAAGGTGGCGGAATTCGTCCGCGCGACGGCGGCTGGCGACGAAGGGCTTCTGACCGTCTTTGTGCGCCATACCTCCTGTTCCCTGCTCATTCAGGAAAATGCCGATCCCGATGTGAGGACCGATCTCAAGGCCTTCTTCAGCCGGCTCGTGCCGCCATCGTCCGATCCCTCAATGCGCTGGATAGTCCATACGATGGAAGGCCCCGACGATATGCCGGCGCACATCAAGGCCGCGCTGATGCAAGTCTCGATCGGCATTCCGGTGATGCACGGCCGGCTGGCGCTCGGCACCTGGCAGGGCATCTATCTCTTCGAACATCGCGACCGGCCGCATAGGCGCGACGTCGTGCTCCATTTATCAGCCTGAGTTCTATTGATCCTTCCACGTCGAGTAGTTGTCAACCGCTATGAATACAATCTGAACGGACGGTTCGTGTTCGGTTCAGCTTGGCTGGCCTAAGGTGGTCTCAATCCCAAAGGTATCCACCGGCAACGGTCCAACAACGGGATTGCAACGATCCGCAGCAAGGATTTGAAGGAGAAACACCGTGACCAACCTTTTCGCCAAGGCAGCTATTGCAGCTCTCATCGCGCTCGGCGCCATTTCTGCGACTGCCGTCACTGCGTCGGCCAACGATTTCCGCCCGGGCATCCACCAGGCTCGTTATGAGCACATGCGCGGCCGTGCCTGCTCGCCGGGCCTCGCTGTTCGGAAGGCTCACGACATGGGCCTGCGCCGCGCCCGCATCGAAAATGTCACGCCGCGCCGCGTCGTCGTCGAAGGCTTCGGCCGCCGCGGTCCCGATCGCGTTGTCTTCGCCAACGCACCGGGTTGCCCGCTGATCCGCCGCTGAGCACGCGCTTCCCAGGTTTTCCACATCTATTCGATGGATTCGAAGCCGTCTCCGAAAGGGAGGCGGCTTTATTTTTCGCGCCGTGCTATTCTCGGTCGTCTGGTTTCATTT
>JBCNPI010000334.1:0-6452 GCA_039593415.1 Rhizobium sp.
CGTCATGCTGGAGATGTCGAGGCTGAAGACCGAAGCGCCAACCGACGCATCCGACGTACCCAGGATGCCCGAAGTCGTGTCGATCGTGCCGCCGCTCGAACCGAACAGAACGTTGCCGGTTGCGCCGGCGTTGAAGGCATAGTCGGTCGTGCTGACCGAAACGGTGCCGTTGGTGCCGCGGATGAAGGACGAGACAACCGAAGCGGAGCCACCGCTCTGAGCCATGACCCAGTTTTCGCCGTTGAACGAAGCCGACTGGGCAACGCTCTGCAGCTGCTGCTGCAGCTGGCCGATTTCTTGCTGAACGGAGTTCTTGTCGACCGACGGTTCCATCGCGGTGACCAGCTTGCTCTTGATCTGGCCGACGATGTCGATGGCGCTGCTGACGGCCGTCGAAGCGGTGTCAACCTTTGCTGCGCCGAGGCCCAGAGCGTCGGAAACGGCGCCGAGAGCGCTGTTGTCGGACTTCATGCTGGTGGCGATCGACCAGTAAGCGGCGTTGTCGGAAGCCTTGGCGATACGCAGGCCGGACGAAACGTGGTTCTGCGTCTGCTGCAGGTTGCTGCTGATGCCGCGCAGCGTCTGGAGAGCGGCCATTGCGGAATTGTTGGTGATAATGCTGGTCATTGAGTGTGTCCCCTAGAAACTGGATACGAAAGGAGGACATACCGGACTGGAATACCGGCGATGACGGAGCAGCTTCATGCCCCTCGATCCAATTTTCCTGGAGGACCAAACCCGTCATGTTGCGAAGAAGGTCTCACCCATTGCTTGCCAATTTCTTAAACGCAGGACCACCGGGAACCGCCTGTCCCGAACGTAGCTAACAATGCGTAAAGGCGTTCTCACCCATTGCTTCGGTTTCACGCAAGCTACGTGAGGGATCATCAGGCGAATCCATGATGCCGCGGCCGCGGCCTTAACCGAGTGCCGGTCAACATATCGCTTGGAGTTCTCGCTCGTGAATAAGAAAAATGCCTTTGTGACAGCGTCGGGCTTCTATCAAAAGGGGCAATATATGCGCGCGCTCGAAACACTGAACGAGTTGCTTGACGTCGATAAATCGCCCAAGACTTATGCGTTGCTGGCAAAAACCCTGCTCAAACTCGGGTTCAGATCGGATGCGGCGAGCGCCTATGAGCTGGCGGGCCGGCAAAAGCCGCAGCGCGACGACTATCTTCGGGAAGCCCTGTTTCTACACAACGATTGCGGCAATGACGATCAAGCTCTTGCCGTGGGAAGCCTGATCCTTCCAATGGCGTTCAAGGATCCAGATCTTGCCTTCATTCTCGCCCGCATTTTCCTGAGCCGAGAGCAGAAGGAACTCCTGAGCGGCTTCAAGACGGTACTCGTCGAGGGACCGGAGCCCAAGCATCGGCTCATGGCATCGAAACTTCTCACCGACGATCTCTACGACGAAAGCAACCGGCACCTGGTTGCGACGCTCTTCAAAAAACATCCCGACAGCAGCATCGCTCGCATACTCCATCTGATCTTCGCCCGAGAAATATCCGATCTCGCGGTTGTCGACAGGTACATGCAGCCGATCACAGCGGCGCTGGCAGAGGGCAATCTCGACTACGTGATCCCGGACAACCCCTTCTTCCACCTGCATTGGTGTGGCGACGAAGCAATCAACAAGCATGCAGTCCACGACACGAAACCCCTGCCCGCCGGCCTTGCCGAGGCTCGTCGCAAGTTGCCACACACCTGGAGCAACAAGATTCGCGTCGGCTATCTCTCGTCCGATTTCTGGCCTGGCCACGCGACGATGAAGCTGATGCAGCGGACCCTGGAGCTCCACGACAGGGATCGGTTCGAGATCACCCTCTTCGATCATTCCGATCTCGCTTCCCAGAAGGAACAAGGGTTCGATCATCAGAAATGGGGAACGATGGTCGACGTCCGCGGTCTATCCGACCAGGGCGCGGCAGAGGAGATCCGAACCCGGAATATCGACATTCTTGTCGATCTCAAGGGGCACACCAAAGCGAGCCGCGCTGTTATCCTCAACCATATGGCAGCCCCGATCCATGTTTCCTGGCTCGGTTTTCCGGGCTCTGTCGTTAACATCGACCTCGATTACATCATCGGCGATCATTATGTGCTTCCGGATCATTCGAAGCCGCATTTCCACGAGAAATTCTGCCGCCTGCCCGAATGCTACCAGCCGAACGATCCGCTCAATCGCCCGAAGCCGCGGCCGACGACCCGCGCGCAGCACAAGCTGCCCGAAGACGCCTTCGTCTTCGCCTCCTTCAACGGCAACCGCAAAATCACCTCACAAATGGTCGATGCGTGGTGCAATATCCTCAAGCGCAGCAAGAACAGCGTACTTTGGCTGCTCTGTAACGGCCCCCGCGCAGAGGTCAATCTCTGGGCACGTCTGGAAGCGCGTGGCATCAATCGCAAGCGGGTCATCTTCACTACACGCATTCGCTACGAGGATCACATCGATCGTCAGCAGCTTGCCGATCTCGGCCTGGATACTTTCCCCGTCAACGGCCATACGACCACCTCCGAGCAGCTATGGGGCGGTTTGCCGGTCCTCACCATGAAGGGCACCAACTTTGCCTCGCGCGTCAGCGAAAGCCTGCTGAACGCTATCGGTGTGCCGGAACTGGTCGCCGAGGACCTTCAAGCCTACGAAGATATGGCGGTGCAGCTCGCCAGCCAGCCGGAACGCATTGCGCAGTTCAAGGAGACCCTGGCCGCTAACCGCTACATCAAACCGCTCTTCGACGCCGAACGCTTCACACGCCATCTGGAGGCGGCCTTCGAGATGATGGTGGAACGGGCCAAGCAGGGTCTCGCACCCGACCATATGGATATACCGGCATTGCCGGTGCGCACCGAACCGTTCCTGGACACAGATCAAAACGCTGCGGCAATCGCGGCCGAATAAGTCTGCGATCGTCAGAACGAAATTCCGACGATCGCCTATAGCGTGTCGTGATCATTCAGATCCGCTTCTCGCGCTTTGGGCAAGTCCAGGAAAAGTGCATCACGGTTTTCCGTCCGGATTGCGCAGAAACAGAGGCTGGAGCGTTTTCGCGATTCGAAGAAAAGTGAAAACGCTGTAAATCTTTGACTTTGCCGATGTCGTTGTCGCAAAGCTACTGCACGTTTTGTGCAGCATGATTTAAAGCCGATTGTCAGTGGAAAGAGCGAACCAGACTGCCGACCAGAAGGTTCCAGCCATCGATCAGCACGAAGAACAGGATCTTGAACGGCAGCGAGATCGACGTCGGCGGCAGCATCATCATGCCCATCGCCATGACGATGGTCGAGACGATCAGGTCGATAACGAGAAACGGCAGGACCACGAGGAAGCCGATCTCGAAGCCGCGGCGGATTTCCGAGATCATGAAAGCCGGGATCAGGACACGATAGTCGATCTTGTTGTCGACCACGGCCGTCTGGCCGCGTTCCTGCGCCAGATCGACGAACAGCTTCAAATCCTTGTCGCGCGTATTGTTCGACATGAAGGTTCGGAAAGGCTCGGCGATGCGCTGCACGGCGTCCGCCTCCGAAATCTGATTGGCAAGCAGAGGCTGCACGCCATCCTTCCAAGCCTGATCGAAGGTCGGCGACATGACATAGAAGGTCATGAACAGGGCAAGGCTGAGCAGGATCATGTTCGACGGCGTCGTCGCAAGACCCATGCCGGTGCGCAGGATCGAGAACGCGATGATGAAGCGCGGAAAGCTCGTCACCATGATCAGGATGCCCGGCGCGATCGACAGGATCGTCAGGAGCCCGAAGGTACGGATGATCCAGGCGGCAACCGAGCCGTTGACCGGCGCGTTCAGAAGATCGGTGGGAAGTTGCTGCGACAATTGCTGCGCCCCCGCGAGCTCGGGCAACAACGCAGCAATCACGAATATAAATAGAGCAAGTGCTAATCGACTCATTCGATCACGAAAGTTCTGAACATAACTTTCGATACTCGTCCTTCCGAGCGTAGGTCAACACGCTCTTGAATGTCATCCCGAAGATATTGCAGGCCACGGGCGCCTTCGATCTGCTGCAGGGAGACCGTGCGGATATAGGCGAGGATATCCTGATGGATCGCCTGGGCAAGCTGTGCGTCGGGCGGCCCTTTGAAAACGAGCGCAAGCTCCAGCCTGATCCAGTTCTGCGAGGGATAAGCGAGGTTGGCGGTGATCGGATCCAGCGCGATGATGCCGTTCGCCTGGGCGGCCGCCGCGGCCTGCTTGCTGCCGCCGGCAGCCTTGGCGTTCGCCTGGACAGCGGCGGTGGCAGCCTTGATCCTCGGCGCGACGACCGTTCCGAGCACCCAGCCGCCGCCGCCGCCGAGTACCGTCAGCACCAATAACCCGACGATCGTCATGATCAGCGGCGATCCTTTGCCCTTGGCCGATTCGTCTGCAGCTGCTGCCATGTCCCTATCCGTCCACTATCAAATCAGAGCGGCGAGAGCAGGTCGACGGCCTGCTGTCCCCTGGGGGGCTGCTGTACTTCCATCAGGCGGCCACGGCCGCCATAGGAAATGCGGGCTTCGGCGATCTTGTCGTAGGAGATAGTGTTGTCGGAGGTGACATCCTGCGGGCGGACGATACCGGCGACATTGAGAATGCGGATTTCCTGGTTCATGCGGACTTCCTGCGAGCCGCTGATCATCAGGTTGCCGTTTTCGAGAATGCCGGTCACGACAGCTGCGACCAGAAGGTTGATCTGCTCGGAACGCTGCATCTTGCCCTTGCCGTCCGTGCTGGTGTCGGAGCCCGAGGTCGCATTCGCATTCGTGCTGGGCTGCCAGCCGAAGATCTTGGCGGTGACGTTCCAGCCCATATCGCTCTTGTTCACGCGGCTGCGGTTGGTCTCGTTGTCCCAGTTCGCCTTGTCGTCGATCTTGATCGTAACGGTCAGAATGTCACCGACATTGAGCGCGCGCGAGTCCTTGAAGAGGGCCGCCTGCGAATCGTTCCAGAGCGAATAACCCTGTGCGACCTGATGCGGCCGCTTCGGATATTGCAGCATTTGCGGAGCCTGCGCATATTGCAGGCCGCTGCCGATCGGACTCATGGCAGGCGCCCTGCCGATTTCCTTGAGAGCCTGCGACTGGCAGCCGGCGAGAAAGACGACGATTGCGCAGGCGGCCGTTAGACGCGTGTTCATGAGGGGTCCTTCGACTTCGATGTATTCGGGTCGGATGCGCTGGCGATGATATTGGTGATGACCGCAGCCTTCTGGGCATCCATTTCCGCGAGGATGAGGCTCGACTGGCGTGCCGAAAGCTTCATGATGATCGCAGCCGCAACCGTGATTTTGACATCGTTAAGGCTTGCCGCCGCCGCGTCCGGCTTCATGTTCTTGTAGATATCTACCAGGCCGAGATCCGCTGTCTTGAGGAACTCGTTGCGGCGTTTCAGCCAGTCCTCGTATTCGGCCTTGCGCTTGTCCATGGTGGCGATGCGCTGATCTACATCGGCACGGAGCTGTTCCAGATCCTGCTTCTGGAGCAGATAGCGCTGGTCGCGCGCCGGATCGGCGATATTGGTGCAGAACTGCCGGATCTCGTCCTGGCTCGAGGCTGGATCGACGGCCGGCTTCGGCGCCTGCTGGGCCGCTGCCAGGCCGGCCGGCAACAGCACAGCACTTGCGGCTAGGATGCAGGCGAGCGGTATTCTTCTGGCGATGGCGATCGATATCATTGCAGCACGAGCTCCGCTTGCAGGGCGCCGGCCGATTTGATGCCTTGCAGGATGGCGATGATGCCATCCGGCTTGACGCCGATATTGTTGAGGCCGGCAACCAGTGTCTTCAGGTTAGGCCCTTCCAGCACGGCGACACGGCCGCCGCTCTTGGTGGCGGTAATGTCGGTCTGGTCCTGGATGGCGGTCTGACCGTTCGAGAAAGGCTCGGGCTGAATGATCTGCGGATTTTCGCTCACCTGCACGGTCAGCGTTCCGTAGCTGACGGCGACCGGCGAGACGCGAACGTCGGCACCGATGACGATGGTTCCCGTGCGCTCGTTGATGACGACCTTGGCGGGCGTATCGGTCTGCACGTCGAGATTCTCGATATCGGCCATCAGGCGCGTCAGATCCGCCATCTTCGGCTTGGCGACCGTCACCTCCTGCGAATCCTTGGCTTCCGCGATCGGCGCGCCGAAACGCGAGGTCGCCCACGCATTGACGGTGTCGGAAATGCGGATCGCGGTGGAGAAGTCCGGATTACGCAGCTGCAGCACCAGATTGACCGAATCTTTGAAGCGCGACGGCAGCTCGCGCTCGATGATGGCGCCGCCTGGCACGCGGCCGGCCGTCGTGACGCCCTCTGTCACCGTGGCGGCGGCACCCTGTGCCTGAAATCCGGAAACGATGACAGAGCCCTGCGCCACGGCATAGATCTGCCCGTCGGCACCGCTGAGCGAGGTCATGATCAGCGTGCCGCCGCGCAGCGACGTCGCATCGCCGAGCGAGCTG
>JBCNPI010000335.1:0-6443 GCA_039593415.1 Rhizobium sp.
CGAGGCAAGGGACGGACGAAGCTGCCGAAGCCGGGCTCGGCCAGCACCTTCTGTCCCTCGGTGATCTGCTTGCCTCTAAGATAGGCGATGGACACAGTCCAGGGCAGGCGAATGCCGTTATAGGGGCTCCAGCCGACGACATTGTTGCCGCTTACCGCCGCGTCATAGATCATTTCGCGCGGTTCCAGCACGACGATATCGGCGTCCTTGCCCGGGGTCAGCGCGCCCTTGATGTGATCGAGGCGGAAATGCCTGGCCGGGTTTTCCGCCATCAGCCTCGCAGCCCAGGTCAGCGGCACGCCGCGTTCCAGAGCACCCTTGACGAAGAGCGGCACCATGACCTCCAGTCCCGGTACGCCGGACGCATTCGCCAGCATGTCCGGATTGGTCTTGCGGTTTTCCGACCAGCTGACGTGGTCGGTCGAGACGAGCCAGACATTGCCCTCCGCCACCTTGCGCCACAAGGTTTCCACTTCGGCGCGCGGGCGGATGGGCGGATTGATTTTCGCCTTGCCGCCGAGACGGCGCACATCGTTTTCCTCGTCGAGCGTCAGGTAATGAATGCAGCATTCGACCGTTGCTTCGAAGCCGTCGCGGCGATAGGCGCGGGCGATGTCGTAGCCGCGCCCCAGCGAGCAATGCACGACATGGGCCGGGCAGCCGGTGTCCGCACCCGTCTCGAAGATCGTGTGCATGGCGAGCAATTCGGTGATCGGCGGGCGGGAAAGGCCGTGAGCGCGGTAGTCGGTGACACCGCTTGCCTTCACCTGCTCCATGTAGGTGCGCACCGCTTCGTCGTCTTCGTTGTGGACGCCGGCGGTCAGGCCCGTCGGAGCGATGGCGGCAAAGCAGGCATCGAGCAAGGCAGGCGGAATGCGCGGAAAGCGCTTCGGATCGGTCCCGAAGGTGGAGAATTTGAAGGCGGCGACACCGGCCTCGACCATCTCGGCGATGCGCGCCGGGCCTTCTTCCGGATCGATCGTGCCGTAGAGGGCAAAGTCGACGCGCGATTGCGGGGCGGCATGGTCGATCTTCTTCTTCACCGCCGCTGCCGAGCAGACGAGATTGCCTTCGTCATAGGGCATGTCGACGATGGTGGTTACGCCACCGGCGGCTGCAGAGCGCGTCGACCAGATGAAATCCTCCTGGTCTTTCTGGGAGAGGGAATGGACCTGTGCGTCGATCGCGCCGGGCAGGATCAGTGCCTTGCCGAGCAGATACCGCTCGCGCGCGGCCGGCGGCACGCCGATGCCGACCTCGGCGATCCTGCCATCGCGCACGGCAACATAGCCGGCTTCCACGATGCGTTCAGGCAAAACCACGGTGCCCTGCAGAACGAGATCGAAATCGGCCATATGGGTTCTCTCCGCTTGTCGGTTGATTCAGATGGCGACTGTGTCGTGATAAAGTCGCTCTTCGACCCGCTCCAGCGAGCCGAGCGCGAAGAAATCATCATAGGCAATGATCGGCTTGTGGGCGATCAGCTCGGAGACGAACGCCTCGGAGGCCAGTTCCTCTTCGATCGCCTCGACTTCCGCCGAAAGCGGCCGGTCGACCACATAGAAATCCGCGTGCTTGCGCACGACGTCGTAGAGCATGCGCGCAACGCCTTCCGGCTTGTCGCCGAGAATGTCCATTGCCTGCGCTGAAAGCAGAGCTTCCAAAGCCGCCAGGCGCTTCAGTGCCCGCATCTGCCGTTCGAAGCGTTCGATGACGAGCGGTAGGAAGGCAGCCTCGTCCTCCATACCGGCCGCGACCACGAGCGACTGCGCCGAGACCGGATTGGACATGGAAAGGACGCGCGAGAAGATCTCGCCGGCAAGCTTGATGATGGGGCCGAAACCGGTCGCGATCCTGCCTTCCGGGACGAGGTTGACCGGCAATCCGCGCCGCTGGCCGTTGCCGAGCAGAACGCAGCGATTGAAGGCGTTGCGCGCCGCATGGGCCATGCAGATGACGGCCGCCTCCAGAAGTACGGTGACGTCGAGCGGAAGAGAGCCGCCCGAAGTCATGACGCGACCGTCCACGATGACCGGATTGTCGTCTGAGCGGCCAGTAGCAGCGAGAATCTTGTGGCCGGCGGTCAAGAGGTTTTCGATGACGGCGCCAAAGACCTGGCCGATCATGCGCAGGCTCAGTGGGTCCTGCACATGGGTCGCAACGGGCCAAGGCCATTCGTCGGAGGCGTTGCATAGCCAGGCGCCGATCAACGCTTCGCGGGCGGTGCCGACATGGCGCACGGCAATCCATGGATCGCGCGAGGCTCCCAGCGCGCCGGCTGCCATCATGCCGGTCGCAAGCAGCACGCGGATCGAGGAGGCTGCATTGCGGGTGGTTTCCGCGGCGGCGGCAAAGCTGACGGCATTGACGCTGAGCGAAGCCAGGCTGTCGCGCGGCAGCATCCTGACGGGTGCGACGCCGGCAGCTTCGAAGGCATCGGCAGCTTGCATTCGGCGGCCGCGATAGACGGCTTCACCGACGCCGGTCAGAACCGCGCCGATCTGCCCCATGAGGCCGATATCGGCGCAACCGATCGACCCGGTGCGGCGCACCACAGGAATGACATCGGCGCCCAGCAACTGCAGATAGGCCTGGATCAGCTCCTGCGAACATCCGACCTGACCGGTGAGCGCCGTGTTGACCCGGATCGCCATGGCATTGCGTACGACTGACATGGAGAAGGGAGCACCCGTGCCGAAATGATGGGCGCGCACGAGGCCGAGATTGAAGGTATCGAGATCTTCGGGAGACCACTCGACATCCTTCATGGCGCCGACGCCCGTCGTGGAGCCGTAGACCGGCGCACCGGATTGGATCGTGCTTTCAAGAACGCTGCGCGCCAACCGCACGCGCGCCATGCCGGCTTCCGATGCGGAGGGCAGCGCGGCGCCCGCCCCGATCCGCACCAGATCGCTGAACCCCAGGGGCTGCCCGGTGAGTTCGATGCCGGCTCTCTGACGCTCCATGTCTTTTGTTCTCCTTTTCAGCAAGGCTATGCGAGCCTCATCGCTAATGGGATATCCCAAATGACGAACACCTGATATGCCGCGCGAGCGGGGGTACCCGCAAAGCAGGCAGCCGCATCATGCATTATAGCCGAAAGAGAGACATCCGCTCCCGTCGCGACGGCGGCTTTTAAATTCAGCGTGGCCCGATTATTCGGACTCGATCAAGGCAGGATTGACGAATAGGCGCAGCAGCCGTTTCTATGCGGAACGATCGCTCAACCTCCGGAAAGTCATTGCGATGAAGATTCCTGAACTGCCTTTTACGGTAACCAATTGGGATGAGATTGCTCCCACCACGCATGCGGGCGAAAGCGGCCATGCGCTCTGGAGGACATTGAACATCGGAGACATCCGCATTCGGATTGTTGAATACACGCCCGGTTATGTTGCCGATCACTGGTGCGATCGCGGCCATATCATCTACGTGATCGAGGGGGAATTGATTTCCGAGTTGAAGGATGGGCGGATATCGATCCTCACTCCGGGCATGAGCTATCAAGTGTCCGATTTTGGCGACGCCGCGCACCGGTCATCGACAAAGACAGGCGTCAAGTTATTCATTGTCGACTAGAGCCGAATGATTGCAGATCGGATCGATCTACAATCTGAATCCGCCCTAGAATCAAAGAGGTAGAGCATAATATCGCCGGAAGCCGCGCACAGTTTTCGGCGTCATGCTCTGAAATCGCGCAGCGGAGAAACGCAACTTGGCCGATGTGCCCGCTGCAGCCGCAATACGCGGCCGCAGGTCAGCTCAGATGCCAGGCGATATAGAGCAGCGTCAGCGCGATCACCCATAGCGCGAGCCGGCCGGAGCGGCTGTGCTTGGCCTCGGCCTTCCCGATTGCTTCCGCCGTCTGCGGATCGAAGCGCAGGCCGTTTTCGCTCATATGCAGCAGTTCGTGGTGGAATTTCTCGGTCTTGGCGGCGATCTCGGGTGCGGCTTCGGCGAGCTTCACGGCCGCTTTCAGTCCATCCCGCAGATCGGTCATGATTCGTTTCGGGCCGAGATTGGTGCGAATCCAGTCGCCCACGACCGGTTCGGAAGCCTTCCACATGTTGAAGCGCGGATTGAGCATGCGCGACACGCCTTCGACCACGACCATGGTCTTCTGCAGCATCACCAGTTCGGGCCGCGTCTCCATGTCGAAGAGTTCGGTCACTTCGAAGAGCAGGGTCAGAAGCTTGCCCATGGAGATCGTCTCGGCCGGCTGGCCATGGATTGGCTCGCCGATGGCACGGATGGCCTGCGCAAAGCTCTCCGTATTGTGGTGTGCGGGCACATAGCCGGCCTCGAAATGCACTTCGGCAACGCGGATATAATCGCGGGTAATGAAGCCGTAGAGGATTTCGGCGAGGAAGCGGCGTTCCTTTTTGCCAAGGCGGCCGACGATGCCCATGTCGACGGCGACGACCATGCCGGCCGCATCGACGAAGAGATTGCCGGGATGCATGTCGGCATGAAAGAAACCGTCTCGCAGCGTATGGCGAAGGAAGGACTGGATCAGCGTATCGGCGAGCACATTGAGATCATGTCCGGCAGCCTTCAGTCCCTCGACATCGGACATCTTGACGCCGTCGATCCACTCCATGGTGAGGACGTCGCGCCCGGTACGCTCCCAATCGACCTTCGGAACACGGAAGCCTGGATCCTTGTCGGTGTTTTCGGCGATCTCGGAGAGCGCGGCTGCTTCCAGCCGCAGATCCATCTCGACTTTGGTGGTCTGCTCGAGCGTCTTCGTCACTTCCACGGGCCGAAGGCGCCGGCTGGAGGGCATGAAGCGCTCCTGCAGCCCCGCGACGAGATACATCGCCTTGATATCGTTGGAAAAACGTTGGCGCACACCGGGCCGGACCACCTTGACGGCAACGCGCTTGCGGCCTTCAGCCGTCTCGATCTCCGCAAGATGGACCTGTGCTATGGAAGCGGCGGCGATCGGCTCGCCGAAGCTGGCATAGAGATCGCCGATCCGCCGGCCGAGTGAAGCCTCGATGGCCGCCGCCGCGGTCTCATGCGGGAAAAAGGCCATCCTGTCCTGCAGCTTCGACAGGTCGTTCGCCATGTCGACGCCCACCACATCCGGGCGCGTGGCCAGGAACTGGCCGATCTTCACATAGGAAGGGCCGAGCCGCTCGATAGCCTGGGCAAGCCGGTCGCTGCGGGCTTGGCTCTTTGCCTTCCTGCGGGCGAAAATGCTGACGAAGGATTTGGCGAGGCTGACGGAAGGGGGCAACCCTTCCGATGGCAGCGCCACGACCACGCCTTCGCGCACGAGCACCCAGCCGACCCGAACAAGGCCGAAATATGCACTGAAAGCACTCATAGAGCAATTCCAGGAAAAGTGCGCAGCGGTTTTCCGTTCGGAATTGCGTCAAAACAAAAAGATAGCGTCTCAAGGTCTCGGAGCTTGGAGGCCGCAAGCCGCATCGGGTGACTGGACATCATGCGTCAGAGCTTCCAGCCGGAGTGCAGCGCGGCGATGCCGCCGGTATAGTTGGTGAAGCTTACGCGCGAGAAGCCGGCCTCGCGGATCATCGTCGCGAAGTCTTGCTGGTTCGGGAACTTGCGGATCGATTCCACCAGATATTGATAGGGCTCGGCATCGCCCGTGATCGCCTTGCCGAACTTCGGAATGGCGTTGAAGGACCATGAATCATAGATGCGATCGAGCAGCGGCAGATCGACTTCGGAGAATTCGAGCACCAGCAGCCGGCCGCCACGCTTCAGTACGCGGTAGGCTTCCTTCAGCGCGACATCGATATGCGGAACGTTGCGGATGCCGAAGGCGATCGTATAGGCGTCGAACGAGTTGGGCTCGAACGGCAGCTCCTCGGCATTCGCTTCGACGAAGGTGAGGTTGTCGGAAAGCTTCTTCTTTGCTGCCCGTTCCGCGCCGACGGCAAGCATCGAGCCGTTGATGTCGAGCACGGTCGCATGCGCCAGCCGGTTCGAGGCTTCGACGATGCGGAAGGCGATGTCGCCCGTGCCGCCGGCCACGTCCAGAACCTTGTAGCCTGCTTCCTTGCGCGGGTTGAGCGCCGCGATCATCGCATCCTTCCAGGCGCGATGCATGCCCATGGACATGACATCGTTCATGATGTCGTAGCGCTTGGCGACCTTGTGGAATACCTCGTTGACGAGGCCCTGCTTTTCGCCATCGGCCACTTCGCGGAAGCCATAGGATGTTTCCATGCCGCCATCGGCGGAGGTGCGGCTTTCTGCCATCGGCTCAACTCCGTTACACGACAGCGCCGCGCGTCGTATGTGACGTGCAATGGCGCTGTAGCACTTTAAATCTGCTGCATAATTTAATCCTTAAATCCGACAGGGTTTAAGGAATTATGCAGTATCCAGCGGCGGACCATAGCGAAATCGCGTTTGCCACGCTATCTCATCAGCCGGATCACCAGCCGCAATGCCTTGGGCTATAGCTC
>JBCNPI010000336.1:0-6439 GCA_039593415.1 Rhizobium sp.
GTCGGGCGCGTATTCCAGTTCGCCGCCTATTTCGTCGCCTACAATCTCAGCCTCGTCGTCGGCCTTCTGCCGATCTTCCCGGCTTTTTATCTTTTCACTGCCGTCCAGCAGATGTACGCGCCAGGTACCGACGAGCCTTTGTCCTGGGGAATGATCGCCGCGCTCTCCTGGCCGGCCGCTTTCCTGCTGATCGTCGTTTCCATGGCCGTCGTCGTGGCGCTCAGATGGGTGCTGCTGCCTCGTGTCGTGCCGGGCCGCTATTCCATCTTCGGCAATCTCTATTTCCGCAAATGGGTCGTCGGCCTGACCACCGAAGCCATGCTGGAAACCCTGAATTCGCTCTATGCTACCGTCTTCATGCGCAATTGGTATCGCCTGATGGGCGCCAAGATCGGCAAAGGCACGGAAATCTCGGCAAACTTCGCCGGTCGCTACGACCTCATCGAAATGGGCCGCGACAACTTCATCGGCGACGAAACGATTTTCGGCGACGAGGAAATCCAGAACGGCTGGATGGTGCTCAAGCGCCTGAAGACCGGGGATCGCTGCTTCTTCGGTAATTCCTCCGTCATCTCGCAGGGCGCTGTGATCGAGAGTGATTCACTTATCGGCATCAAGACGCGCCTGCCGGATTCCCTGCACGTCAAGGCGGGCGAAACCTGGTGCGGCAGCCCTGCCTTCCAGTTCCCCACGCGCGAAAGGCTGCAGGCCGCCGCGACCGCCACCTATGCGCCGCCGCTCCGCATGCGCCTTGTGCGCATCCTGTTCGAGGCTATGCACACGTCGCTGCCCACCGCCATCCTGATCGTCATGGCGCTGGCGATGTCCGATATGTTGGCCGGAGAAATCGACAATGGTGCCTGGGGCAGCCTTTTCTGGACACTGATGGCTGCTGGCCTGGCGACTTCGGGCATCCTGTATCTCGTATCCGTCGCCTTCAAATGGACGCTGATCGGCACCTACAAGCCGATGAACCGGCCGATGTGGTCCTGGTGGGCAATGCGTACCGAAGCCGTCGCGGTCTTCTACGGCGGGCTTGCGAGCAAGATGTTGCTCGATTATCTGCGCGGCACGCCTTTCCTGCCCTGGCTGCTGCGTCCCTTCGGCACCAAGGTCGGCCAGGGCGCATGGATCAACAGCACTGACATCTGCGAGTTCGACTGCACCAGCATCGGCGACCATGCTGTCCTCAACATGGGCTCCTGCCCGCAGACCCATCTCTACGAAGATCGCATCATGAAGGTAGGCCGGATAAAGATCGGCAACGGCGTCTCCGTCGGTTCCGGCAGCACGGTGCTCTATGAGGCCGATGTCGGTGATTTTGCAGAGATCGGACAGCTGACGCTGGTCATGAAGGGTGAGGCCATTCCGGCAGGCACCTCCTGGGTCGGTACGCCCGCCCAGGCCGTTCAAGCCGAACAGGAAGCCGCTCCCGTTGCGCAAAATGAGGCCCTGCCCTCCGCGGCGGCATGACGGCCCCTCGATCCGAGGTCGTCTTGGCGGTCGCAGATGCGGTCGCCGTCCTTTTGCGCCTGGCGCCGAGCGGACGGGTAGAACGTGACGAGGCGGCGCAAGCTGCCTTGAGGAGCGAGACGCAACGCGACGATCTTTCCATCTATCGCCGGCCGAGCAAACGGCCGGCGCTTACCCCTCCCTATCACGAATTAGGTGTTTCGCTTTCACATCGTGGCGATCTGCTATTGGCGGGCTTTTCGCCCGATGCGCCGGTGGGCGCCGATATCGAGGTCGAAGATATCAATGGCTTCGATCCGATTGCCTTTGCCGGCGATCATTTCTCGAAGACGGAAGCTGCCGCAGTCGCCGCGCTCGGCGGCACGATAGCACTGGAGCTTTGCTACCGCCTCTGGGTCGCCAAGGAGGCAGCATTGAAGATCAGCGGTCGCGGCATTTTCGATGGGCTGGATGAGCCGGATCTGGCGAAGCATCTGGACCTCATCCTGATCGACGGCGCAATCATGCGCTTGGAAGCCGGTTCGCGTCTGCCGCCGATCGCGCTCACCGTAACGCGGCTTGCCAGGCCGGCCGAACAGCCGGTCTATTGCGCCCTTGCCAGGGAACTGAGCTGACGCGTGTCGATCGGTCTCGCGCGGTTCGGCGCGACGGCCGATCTCCCGCATTCATCTCGAAATCGACGCCCATGCTGTCATCGAGCCGGCCGTTTCAGTCTGATGGATTCCGGTCCCGGTTAGAGCATGCTGCCGAAAAGTGCGAGCAGCTTTCGGACGGCATCATGCTCCTTCTTTGATTTTGGAGCGAGTTCAGAGTTTAGGTTTTCGATCTAAAATCATCCGGCCTTAGGGACGCGGTGGCGCGTCCGGGTCTTCGCGCGAGGCAAACCAGTTTGCCAGGGTTGCACCGGAAATATTGTGCCAGACGGAGAAGATCGCGCTCGGAACAGCGGCGATCGGCGAGAAATAAGCTGTCGCCAGTGCGGCCCCCAAGCCTGAATTCTGCATGCCGACCTCGATTGCCAGCGCCTTGCGCTTGTAGAAATTGAGTCCGAGTGCTTTCGAGGCGTAATAGCCGAAGAGATAACCAAGGCCGTTGTGCAGCACGACAACGGCGAAAATCAGCAGGCCGGATTGAACGATCGCCGCCTTCGAAGCGCCGACCACGGCCGCAACGATCAGCACGATACCGATGACGCTGACGAGAGGCAGAACGGGGATTGCCGCACGAACCAGGCCTGGCACGGCCTTTTGTGCGATAAAGCCGAGCAGCAGCGGCACGATGATGACCTGTACGATGCTGATAAACATCGACCAGGCATTGACTGGCAGATATTGGCTCGCGAACATCCATACGAGGAAGGGCGTGACGATCGGCGCGGCCAGCGTCGTAACACTCGTGCAGGCGACCGACAGCGCCACGTCGCCGCGCGCAAGATAGGTCATGACATTGCTTGAGGTGCCGCCCGGGCAGCAGCCGACAAGAATGACGCCGGCGGCGACCTCAGGCGACATCGGAATGATTCTCGTCAGGATCAGCGCCAGTGCCGGCATGATGCCAAAATGCGCGATGACGCCGATCGCAACCTCGTGGGGACGACGCGCCAGCTCGCGAAAATCGTCCATGGAGATAGTCAGCCCCATGCCGAACATGATGATGCCGAGAAGGGTAACGATCCAGGGTGCAAACTGCTTGAAGACATCGGGCAGGAAGAAGCCGAGCACAGCAAACAGGATCACCCAAATGGAAAAGGTTTTGCCGACGAAGGCAGAAAAGGATGCCAGGAATTTCATGGGATCTCCGGAGAGAAAGGAGCATAATGATGTTAGGCCGGTCTAGTCGGTGCGCATTGCGTGTCAAGGCGTCGAATTGCCGGTTCCGTCCACTTCCACCATCTATACGGTATAATCCCATCGAAAGGCGCCGAAGGTTTGCCTGGCAAGGAGCAGATACATGGCCGCTACCGATCCCGAACCTATGTCCCGCGCGAAGGCCATATCCTATGCAATCTGCCTGCCGCTCGCGCTGCTCATGCTCGTCTTTTTGCCCGCCGGCAGCCTCGGCTGGCGGCCCGGATGGGTCTTCATCATTTTCATGGTCCTAAGCTATGGGATAGCGCTATTGATCATGCGGCGCGTGAACCCGGTTATCTTCAGGGCACGCAGCCGCTTCCAGGCGGGGACGAAACGCTGGGACCTCGTTCTGGTCTCGCTCATCATGCTTGGGATGATCGCCGAAATACCTCTCGCTGCCTTGGATGCGGGGAGGATGGAATGGTCGGCGATGCCAACCTCCATCGTGATCCTCGGTTATCTTCTGCTCGCCGCAGGCATCGCGCTCGGCACATGGGCTCAGGCCGTCAACCGCTTCTTTGAACCCGGTGTCCGCCTCCAGCGCGAACGCGGCCAACATGTCATCAGCAATGGTCCCTATGCATTCGTGCGCCATCCCGGCTATGTCAGTGCGATCCTTGTGTTTGCCGGCCTGGCTTTGGCGCTTGGCTCCTGGTGGGCCTTGATCCCCGCTGCCGGGGCAAGCGGTCTGCTGATCCTGCGCACGAGCTGGGAAGACGCGCTGCTGCATGCCGAGCTGGAAGGCTATGCCGACTATGCCCGTCGCGTACGGTTCAGGATGATGCCCGGTCTTTGGTAGGGGTTTGCCGCCCTCGCCTGTGACATAAGGAATTGTGCGCCCGATCGCATATTGACTGGCACGATCTGCTTTGATCTGTTGGCCATGATATGACAATGCCTGACGTCCGGCCAAGTTGCGGATGTCCGGGAGGAACAGCAGGGCATGACGATGGAGGCTGTGCGGGCGGTCAGCCTGAGGCAGGTGGCGATTTCGTTCGAAATGGCCGGCAAGACGCGCTTCGACGCAGTAGCGGCGACCAATCTGGATGTAGAGGCGCATGAGTTCGTGGCGATTGTCGGCCCGACGGGCTGCGGCAAATCCACACTTCTGAATGCGGCGGCAGGGCTTTTGACGCCGGCGTCCGGCATGGTCGAAGTCTTCGGTCAGCCGTTGAAATCGATCAACCGGCAGGCGGGCTATCTTTTCCAGCAGGATTCGCTCATGCCGTGGAAGACCGTGCTGGAAAATGTCGCGATCGGCCTTGAGATTGCAGGCACAAGCGCGGCCGATGCTCGGAAAAGCGCCCGCGAATGGCTGGCGCGCGTCGGTCTTGCCACTTTCGCCGATCGTTTTCCGCGCATGCTGTCGGGCGGCCAGCGCAAGCGGGTCGGCCTGGCGCAGGTGCTGATTCGCAATCCAAAACTGCTGTTGATGGACGAACCCTTCGGCCCGCTCGATGCGCAAACCCGCCTGATTATGGGCGATCTGCTGCTCAAGCTCTGGTCCGAGGACCGCAAGGCGGTCATGTTCGTCACCCACGATCTCGACGAAGCGATCGCCCTTGCCGATCGTGTCGTCATCATGTCGGCGGGTCCGAAATCCCGTATCATCGGCGACTTCAAGGTGCCTCTCGAACGCCCTCGCGACATCGGCGAGATACGCCACGATCCTGTCTTCAACCGGCTGCATCGCGACATCTGGCATGCACTGCGCAACGAGGTCATGACGGCGTATCGCCAAACGAGCGGAGAGATCGCATGAGCCGCAATCTTCTCCTCTCGCTGCAGGTGCTGGTGGCGCTGTTCATTCTGGCCCTCTGGCATCTGGCGACAAACACCAGCCTCTTCGGCAATCCGAAGACCATATCCTTCTTCTTTGCCGATCCCCTTAAAGTCGCGCAGCGCGTCATTCAGTGGTTTGCCAGCGGATCGATCTGGTATCATCTTTGGATCACGCTATCGGAATCGATCCTCGCCTTCCTCCTTGGCGCCTTCGGCGGCATCGTCTTCGGCTTCTGGTTTGCCCGCCGGCCGCTGGTTGCCGCGGTGTTCGACCCTTATGTGAAAGCAGCAAACGCTCTGCCTCGTGTCGTTCTCGCCCCGATCTTCGCGCTCTGGTTCGGCCTCGGCATCTGGTCCAAGGTCGCGCTCGGCGTCACCCTTGTTTTCTTCATCGTCTTCTTCAACGTCTATCAGGGCGTCAAGGAAGTCAGCCAGCCGGTGCTGTCCAATGCCCGCATGCTCGGCATGAACGAGCGGCAATTGCTGCGCCATGTCTATCTGCCGTCCGCGCTCTCCTGGGTGTTTTCCAGCCTGCACACGTCGGTGGGTTTCGCGGTCGTCGGTGCAGTCGTCGGCGAATATCTAGGCTCGGCCGCCGGTCTCGGCTATCTCATCCAGCAGGCCGAAGGTGTCTTTGATGTAACCGGCGTCTTTGCCGGCATGGTGGTCCTGACGGCCTTCGTCCTGCTTGTGGACTGGGTGATGACGATGGTCGAACGGCGCCTGCTGGCCTGGCGTGGCCAGTAGCGCATTAAGAATAGCGAAGTGGAGGAACAAGGATATGGAACGCAGGACATTTCTGATCGGCACGGCAAGCTTCGGCATCGGCGCGTCGCTTGCCGGCATTCTGCCCGCTGCAGCACAGGATGCGAAACCGGAAAAGCCGGATTTGCTGATCGGTGTCGGCGGCAAGCCGCTGCTCTACTACCTGCCGCTGACGATCGCCGAGCGCAAAGGCTTCTTCAAGGAAGAAGGCCTCAATGTCACCATCAATGATTTCGCCGGCGGCTCGAAGTCGCTCGAAGGCCTGATCGGCGGCTCTCTCGATGTGGTCGCCGGCGCCTATGAACACACGATCCGCATGCAGAACAAGGGGCAGGATATCGTCGCGATCTGCAATCTTGGACGCTTTCCCGGCATCGTCATCGCCGTGCGCAAGGATCTGGCCGGCGAGATCAAGTCGATGGCCGACATGAAGGGCCGCAAGATCGGCGTCACCGCGCCAGGCTCCTCGACGGCGCTGATGTTCCAATATGCCATGCTGAAGAACGGGCTGAAGACCGACGACGCATCGCTGATCGGCGTCGGAGGCGGGGCCGGCGCGGTAGCCGCGG
>JBCNPI010000337.1:0-6373 GCA_039593415.1 Rhizobium sp.
GTTCCTCGACATCGGCAAGTTCGGCGGTCTCGCCGAAACCATGGACGAGGCGATCCGCTACCCGATCCGCACGACGCGCGACGGCGACGAAATGGAGCCCTGCGTCATCGCCGGCCCGACCTGCGATTCGGCTGACGTGCTCTATGAGAAGAACCTCTATCCGCTGCCGGTGTCGCTCACCATCGGCGACGAGGTCCTGATCGAAGGCACCGGCGCCTATACCACGACCTACTCGGCTGTGGCATTCAACGGTTTCGACCCGCTGAAGGCCTACATTATCTAAGGCATGTATCCCGAAAAGTGCGAAGCGGTTTTCGGATCAGATCATGCCAAGAGAAAAATCTCAGCTGAAGCTGAGGTCTGACAAAGCTGCCCCCGTAGCCAGCCGGGGCGGCACCCTCACAATAGTTCGTCACCACCGCTGATAACGGTATTGGGCACGGGAGGCCGATATGGCCGCTGTTCTTGATTCTGTCCGCGCATTCTTTGCGCCGTCCACTTTCACCCTCGACCTGGAAAATGCAGGCGATGTCGTTGCGCGCGAAAACCTGCTGGATCGCGCCATGGGTCCCGACCGCCGCAAGAAATCGTCGGAAAAACTGCGCCAGGGCCGCGTGCCGGCCGACGGCCTGGCGCTGGTCGCGCGCGATCGCGCCGGGCATGTCATCGGCACTGTTCGCCTCTGGAACGTCGAAGCCGGCGTCGATCGCGAGACCCGCCCGGTCGATGCGCTGCTGCTCGGCCCCCTGGCGATCGATCCCGCTCATGAAGGCAAGGGCATCGGCTCGGCGCTGATGCGCGCGGCCATCCTGGAAGCCAAGAAGCGCGGTCATGGCGCGATACTGCTTGTCGGCGACGCGCCATACTACGAGCGTTTCGGCTTCTTTGCGTCCAAGACCCGCCATCTCGTTATGCCGGGTCCGTTCCAGCGCGAGCGTTTCCTGGCTCTTGAGCTCAAGGATGGCTGGCTGGACAGCGCAGCCGGCATGATCGTTGCCAGCGGCCGCAAGCTGGCCCACCCGCCGATATCTAAGGCTGCTTAAAGCGCACGAGCGGTCCTGAAGTATCAAAAGCCTCCGCCATTGGACGGAGGCTTTTTATCTGGCCGCCTTCACGTTGTCCTTTGCCGGATCGTAGCCGTCCGTCAGGGTTTTCAGGAATGCCACGATATCGGCAATCTCGGCTTCATTCAGGGCAGGGGCATCGCCGAGCTTGCGGTTCATCGGCGCGTCGATTACGTCGATATTGGCTTGATATTGCGACGGCAGATCGTTGTATTTCAGCACTTTGCCGCTCGCATCCTTCGGATAGATCTCATCCGGATTGGTATCGCGCTTGACGTAGAAGCGCGTCACATCCTCCAGCGTGCGGTAGACGCCATTGTGGAAGAAGACGTGTCGGGTGGCGACGTTGCGCAGCGTTGGCGTCTTGAAGAGTCCGCAATTCTGCTGCTGGGTGGAATAGGTGTCGTTACGCAGCGGGCCGCAAATGCCGGTGTCGTAATAGTGCGCATCGGCATTGGCTGGAATGGCCGGATTGCGTGGCGCACCGAGCGCCTCGAATTCGAAATCGGTGAAATTCGGCATCTGTCCGTCGCCGGTCATCTTGTCGAGATGGCAGGAGGCGCAATTGCCCTTGTTGGGATCGTCGAACAGTCTCAATCCCCGCGCTTCGGCATCCGTCAGCACCGCTTTGCCGCGCAGGTAGTCATCATACTTGCTGGTATAGGGATGGAAGGAGCGCTCCTCGATCTGATAGCGGGCAAGCGCAAAGCCGATCTCGGAGATCATCATGTCCTGATCATTGGCGACGTTGTCGCCGAAAAGTGCCGAAATTTCCTTGCCATAGCCTTTCTTCAGCTTGGCATAGACCGTGGCTGCATCGGCATTCGCCATCTCGAAAGGCGAGATCATCGGCTGCAGGGCCTGTTCTTCCAGCGAATCGACGCGCCCATCCCAAAACATGCCGCCCTGCGGCACGAGATTGGCGGCGGCCGCATCGGCTTTGACGACGGCTTGCGCAGTCAGCGGGCCGGTGACGGCAGCGGGAGCATTGGCGAGGGCCATACCCGATGCTTCGGTCATCGGCGAGGCTTCAGCCGCCTCGTCGGCAGTGCTCTCGTCTCCGATCGAGAAGGACGGCGTCGACATCTTGTAGGCGAGGCTGGGCACGGCGCGGATGCCCGGCTGATCGAGATGCAAGCCGCCGAGCTGGACGGCGAGGCCATTGGCGGGCGCGTAGTGGTTGGCAGGGTCGTGGCAGGTGGCGCATGACATCTGGCCGCCGCCAGAGAGCGACGGATCGAAGAACAGCTTCTTGCCGAGCTGGGCAACCGCGCTCAGCGGCGCCTGATCGTCATAGCCATCTGTCGTCGTGGCATTTGTGGCCGGTTCGCTTGCCATGCCGACAGCCGCACCCGCGAGCGAGAGGCCCGCGAGTGCAATGAGCGGCAGGAGACGGTGGTTGATCTGCACGCGCATTTCCGTCTCCCTTCTGGTGTTACGATGCGTGGTTGCCTGTCTTCGGATCGAGGATCAGCTTCGGCGTGTCACCCTTGGACCAGTCGAACATGTTGTTCAGCGAGCCCGAGAGTACATCGAAGGAGCCGCCGCCGAGGCGGGCGCCGGCCATCCAGTTATCCTCGATGAAGCGCATGACGGAGGTCTGGTCGGTCAGCGTGTGGTCGATGAAGTTGACCTTGGCGTAGGGCGAGATGACGAGCAGCGGCTGGCGCGTGCCGTAGCCGCAGCGCCCCTGCGCCGGCTGGCCATTGACGCCCGGCAGCGGCGTGCCGGTGGAGCAGCTGTCGCCGCTCAGCACGTCGTAGCCCTTGACCGGGAGCTTCGACGGATTGACGACCGCATGGGCATGATCATACCACCCGTCGGAATCGTCGTAGAGGATGATGATGGCAGTGTCCTTCCAATCCGGCGAATTCTGAACGGTGTTGACCACCTCGGTCACGAATTCCTGTTCGTCGAGCGGATCGGAATAGCCGGCATGGCCGTCCTGATACGCTGGTGCCTTCAGGAAGCTGATCGTAGGCATGTTGCCGTTCTTCAGCGCCGCATAAAAGTCCGTCATGTCATATTGATGGTTTGCCGCGTCTGTGGTGCCGATCGCTGCCACGGAAGAGGGGCGTGCATGCGTCGGATTGGCGGTGGAGGCATAATACTGGAACGGCTGGTGATGCGGGATGTAGTCCGTGTAGTTGACCTTGGTGACGGTGGACGTGGTCGCGCGCTTGCAGCCGGTCGTGCCGTCCGGGTTGGTCAGCGAGAGGTCGAAGCCGCCCTCGAAGAAGCCCCAGGTGATCTTGTGTTCGTTCAGCATGTCGCCGATGTTCTTGCCGTACATCAATGCCGTCTGACCGACGGAGCAGACGTCGCCCGTCGGATCGAAGTCGCTTATCGCAGTCCAGCCGCCATTGCCGTCGGGCACGATACGGCCCTTGGAATAGGTGCCGTCGCTTTCCAGCGTATAGCCGGGCGGCAGGATCGCACCATTGGTCTGGCCGGAAATCAGGTTCAGCGCGCCGGGGGTGGAGGGGCCGAAATTGGTGGAGAAGGAATTGTCATTCAGTGCGTAGTGCTGAGCGTAGTTCCAAAGCGCCGTGACGGTGTTGCCGTCATAATAGCCCATGACCTGGCCTTTGGTGCCGAATGCGCCGGCGGCTCCCTTGGTGCCACGGCCGGTATTGGCGGGGAAAAGGTCCATGGCGAAATTGTTGTAGGCGGCCTGCTCGGCGGTATAGCCGTGGTTCTGCGACTGGGTCGCGGCCTGCGTTCGGTCGAGCCGGAAGGGTGCCGCGGCATCTGCGCCGTTTGCTGTGTTGGTCTTGTTCGGATTGTTGTCGAGAAGACCGGCATTGGCGAGCGTATTGATGTCGGTCGGCGTGTTGTCGGCGGCCTTGAATGCCGGTTCGCCATCGACATTTGCGGCCTTCGGGTAGGTCGCGAAATAATGGTCGAAGGAAACGTTTTCCTGGAAAATAACGACAAGATGCTTGATCGGTGTCGCGGTATTCGGCGCCGGGCTCAAATCAGCGGCACCGGTGGTGGAACAGAGTAAAACAAGGCTAAGCGCGCTGCCGGTTGCAAGGCCAGCGCGACGTGAAAAACTGGTCATCGTCATATCCTCTTCGAGTGGGGGCATTGCTCCGGCGCATTTGCGCCACGCCGGGCATAGAGAACCCCTTCGAGCTATCAATGGAGTGTGACAGTTCCATGAAGGGCGCGGTGAAGGGGATGCCGCTTTTGCTGCCCTGCTTCCGGCACGCGATTGATTCTGCGGTGTTGAATGCAGAACGGTACGAAATGTCTGTCTGGTGTGTCTACGGTGCTACCTTATGTCACGGACCGCCGGGAGGATGTTTTCCTCACCCGCCCTCGTGGTTCGAGACCGCCCTTCAGGCCTCCTCACTAGAGGGCTGATCTTCCGATGCTTGGCAACAGAGGACTGCAGTCCGCTCCGCGTCATCCTGAGGTGCATTTCGGAGCGACGCGTGGAAATGTCTCGAAGGACGTGGCGGCCCTTGTCCCTCGAGGATCTAGATATTCTGGTCCATCATCTCGGCCGGAATTTCATCAGCGCGATGGATGCGGACGACCGTGGCCGGAACGCCTGCGACGGTGCAATGCGGGGGAACGGGTTTCACAACGACACTGCCTGCAGCGACCTTGCTGTAGGCGCCGACTTCGATGTTGCCGAGGATCTTGGCCCCGGCGCCGATCATAACGCCGTGGCGAATCTTCGGATGGCGTTCGCCGCTTTCCTTGCCCGTGCCCCCGAGCGTCACGTTCTGCAGGATCGACACCTCATCCTCGACGACGGCGGTTTCGCCAATGACGATCCCGGAGCCGTGGTCGAACATGATCGAGGTGCCGATCTTCGCGGCCGGATGGATATCCGGACCGAAGACCAACGAGACAAGGTTGGAGAGCCAGCTCGCAATTTCCGTGCGGCCTTCCATCCAGAGTGCATGGGCAATGCGGTGCGTCTGCAGAGCGTGGAAGCCCTTCAGGTTCAGGAGCGCATGCAGGTAGGTCTTGCATGCGGGGTCGCGGGTGCGCACCGCGACAAGATCCGCTTCGGTTGCCTGCAGGATTGCGGGATGTCGCGTCAGCACGTCCGACAGCAGCGAAAGCATGTCGCCATGCTCGATCCTGACGACGCAGAGCCGGGCGGCCAACACATTGGCGAGGCTTTCTGCGTCGGAGCTTCCGGCGAGCAACTGCGCCTGCAGCAGCGGGGCGAGCGTCGGCTCGCGCGCAGCAAGTTCGGCGGCCTCGCAGCGGATCACGCCCCAGATATTTTCTGATGGAGCAGGAATGTCTCCGGCGATCGCCGTTCCTGACTGAGGCATGATCCTGTCTTTCTGATTAACCGGATACGTCGACGACGCCGCAATCGCCGGCTTCGGAAGCGAAGGCGAGCAGCTTGCCGGACTTGCTCCAGCTCATCGATGTGATCGCACCCTTGCCGGGCCGGCGGAGGAGCGCTTCCTTGGCGTCGCCGAGGCGCACCGCCAGAATCATACCGTCGATAAAGCCGATGGCGAGAATGTCCTCGGCGGGATGGAATTTCACCGAGGTCGCCATGATGTTGGCGCGCGTGCCGAGCTCCAGCGGCGCCTTGCCCATCGGGCCGTCCTTGCCCTGGAAGGGCCAGACGATCGCCGCAGGCGCGCCCGATGAGGCAAGCCATTTGCCCTTGTTGGACCAGGAGAGCGACTTCACCTTGGCGGGATAGCCTGTCATGCGCATATGGCGGGCTTCGGCGCCGGGCTTGGTATCCATCTTCCAGCCGTGCAGCGCGTTTTCCTGCATGGTGGTGACGATGAACTGGCCGTCCGGCGAGAAGGTGACGCTCGTATGGGCGCCCTTCCACTCGAGATTGACCGGCTGGGCGCTCATGCCGACCCAATGCAGCGACACGCCGTTGTAGCGGGCGACGGCTATGCGCATGCCCTTGGGGGCAAAGGCGATGCCTTCGACGGTGCGTTCCTCGGCAAATTCTTTCGTCGTGCCGTCGGCGAGGCGGACGAAGGTGCTCTTGCCATAGGAATAGGCGACGGCGCCCTGCGGGCCGGCGGCAAGCTGACCGATCCATTTGCGCGGCGCTTCGGCCAGCATCGTCGTGCTGCCGTCGGCTGCGATCCGCAGGACCTTGCCGTCCTCGCCGCCCGAAATCAGGCTCTCGCTATAGGGATCGCGGATGCAGGTCAGCATCCCTTGATGGGCTTCGGTGACCTTCTCGCCACCTTCGAGGCGGTGGATCGCGCCGGCGGCGCTGGCGAAGAAGGGGGTGTCACCTAAAAATTCGACGGCCAGAACGTGGCCGTCGATATCAAGCGGGGCAACAGTCGGCATCA
>JBCNPI010000338.1:0-6311 GCA_039593415.1 Rhizobium sp.
AGGCGCGTTCCTCGCCCCAGGTCACGGTGAATTCGTAGATCTTACGGCCGTCCATGACATAGGGAACCGTCTTGGTGGCGTCGCCGAGCGCGATCGGCAGCATGCCGGATGCGAGCGGATCGAGCGTGCCGGCATGGCCGGCCTTCTGGGCCTTGAACAGCCACTTGATCTTGGAAACGGCTTCGGTCGAGCCGAAATCCACCGGCTTGTCGAGGATGAGCCAGCCCGAAATCGGGCGGCCCTTGGGCTTGCGTGGCTTGGACATTCTCTGTCTCTGTTATTGATCTTTGTCGTTGTCGTCTTCGAGATCGCGGCTGACCTCGGGCGAGCGCAGAAGCGCGTCGATCTTCTTGTAATTGTCGAAGCTCGTATCGTCGCGGAAGCGAACTTCCGGCATGTACTTCATCTGGCGAAGCTGCGGCCCGAGGCGGCCGCGGATATATTTCGCATGGCGGTTCAGCGCCTCGATGACGGCGCCGTGGTCGGCAACGCCAAGAGGGGTCACGAAGGCTGTAGCGATCTTCAGGTCCGGCGACATGCGCACTTCGGAAATGGAGATCACGGTTCGCTCGATCAGGTCGTCGCGCACTTCGCCGCGCTGCAGAACCTGCGTGATCGCTGAGCGCACCTGCTCGCCGACGCGAAGCATGCGCTGCGAGGGCGCGGAAGAAGTTGGTCTGGTCATGGTTGTTCCGTTAGCAGCGTCCCCTGGACGCGATAAAGCGGGTCAAATGACTCGATCCGGGCCAAAGGTCAAGGCTGGAGAGGATTTGCAGCCCGCCAGAGGCTGAGAATCCTTGCGAAAGCGGCGTCCTGCGCCTGTTGATCGGAAAAGGCGGAGGCAGGAATATAGGTAGCGAAGGATTCGAGATCGAATTCGATCCGCCCGTCGGCGCGGCTGATACCGATGATTTCGTTCCAGCCGAGCCAGATCTTAGTATCTGTCGACGCCCAGGACGCACCCCGAGCATTGGCCGTCACGGTGATCGTGACACTGGGGCGAATGCGCGAACGTATCGCCGTCCGTCGCCGCCGCATTGCCCAGCGGTAGTAGATCAGAATGACCGCGTAGATCATCAAGGAAGGCACGAGCCATATAATAGCAATGTCAGCTTCGCGGATTGAAGGCGATAGTCCGAAGACGGGGACATAGACATAGCGTCTTAGCAAATAGAAAAGAACCGGCAGGCCCGAGGCAACGGCAATCGCCGATATGAAGAACCATCCCACCTCGTTCTGGGCTTTCTGCGGGCTGCGGCGCGCCACGCGCCTGCCCGCCCGCAGCATCACCGCGACGTGCTCGTCCGGCTGGCGAATGAAGGAGACGGTGATTGAATGTTCGTCCTCAGATCCTGTCGTCATACCGGTTGCGCATCCCGTTCGGTAGCATCCAATGAAAAACCGCCGGTTTTGGCCGGCGGTTTTGATATCAAGCAAATCGAACGATCGATTACAGCGTGCGAGTGATATGCTCGACGCGGAAGCACTCGATCGTGTCGCCAGCGCGAATGTCTTCGTAGTTCTCGAAGGCCATACCGCATTCCTGGCCGACATTGACTTCGGACACTTCGTCCTTGAAGCGCTTGAGCGTCTTGAGCTTGCCTTCGTGGATGACGACGTTGTCGCGAACCAGACGGACGCCGACGCCACGCTCGACCTTGCCTTCGGTGACACGGCAACCCGCGACCTTGCCGACCTTCGTGATGTTGAACACCTCGAGGATTTCGGCATTGCCGAGGAAGGTTTCGCGGCGCTCCGGAGAGAGCAGGCCCGACATCGCTGCCTTCACGTCATCCACCAGGTCGTAGATGATGTTGTAGTAGCGGATCTCGATGCCCTGACGCTCGGCGAACTGACGTGCCTGCGCATTGGCGCGGACGTTGAAGCCGATGATCGCTGCATTGGAGGCCTCCGCCAGCGAGACGTCCGACTCGGTGATGCCGCCTGCGCCCGAATGAACGATGCGCGCACGAACTTCGTCGGTGCCGAGCTTTTCGAGCGCGCCGGCAATGGCTTCGATCGAGCCCTGCACGTCGCCCTTGATAACAAGCGGGAATTCCTTCACGCCAACAGCCTGGAGCTGGGTCATCATCTGCTCGAGCGAGCCGCGCTGACCCGACAGGCGGGCAGCCGCCTTGTCGCGGGTGAGGCGCTGGCGATATTCCGAGATTTCGCGGGCGCGGCTTTCGCTTTCGACGACGGCGAACTTGTCGCCGGCCTGCGGTGCACCGGAAAGGCCGAGCAGTTCGACCGGCATGGCCGGGCCAGCTTCCTTCACATGCTCGCCCTTGTCGTTGACGAGTGCACGGACACGGCCCCACTGATCGCCGGCAACGACGATCTGGCCGGGACGCAGCGTGCCCTTCTGCACGAGCACCGTGGCGACGGAGCCACGGCCGCGATCGAGTTGAGCTTCGATGACGGTGCCCTCGGCCGTGCGGTTCGGATTGGCCTTGAGGTCAAGGATTTCCGCCTGCAGCAGGATGGCTTCGAGCAGCTTGTCGAGGTTGGTGCGGTTCTTCGCGGAGACTTCCACGTCGAGCACTTCACCGCCCATCGATTCGACGAAGACTTCGTGCTGCAGCAGTTCCGTGCGGACCTTCTGCGGATTGGCTTCGTGCTTGTCGATCTTGTTGATCGCCACGATGATCGGAACACCCGCCGCCTTGGCGTGGTTGATCGATTCGATCGTCTGCGGCATCACGCTGTCATCGGCTGCAACGACCAGGATCGCGATGTCGGTCGCCTGGGCGCCGCGGGCACGCATCGCCGTGAAGGCGGCGTGGCCGGGGGTGTCGATAAAGGTGATCTTCTGACCGTTCTGCTCGACCTGATAGGCACCAATATGCTGGGTAATGCCACCGGCTTCGCCGGCGACCACATTCGCATGACGGATGGCATCAAGCAGCGAGGTCTTGCCGTGGTCGACGTGGCCCATGATGGTAACGACGGGCGGACGGGAAACCAGTTCGCCTTCCTCGTCGGCAACGTTGAAGATGCCCTGTTCGACATCGGATTCCGAAACGCGCTTGACCGTGTGGCCGAATTCGCCGGCGATGAGTTCGGCCAGATCGGCGTCGATGACGTCGCCCGGCTTCATCATCTGACCTTCCTTCATCAGGTACTTGATGACGTCGACAGCGCGTTCGGACATGCGCTGCGACAGTTCCTGGATGGTGATGGTCTCGGGGAGCACGACTTCACGCGAGATCTTCTCGCGCGTTTCCTGCATCTGGCTGCGCCGGAACTTTTCCTGGCGGCGGCGCATGGCGGAAAGTGAACGGCCGCGGGCATTGCCGTCTTCGTCGACATTGGCCGTCGTGACCGTCAGCTTGCCGCGGCGGCGCTCGTCTTCGGTCTTCGGACGCGTGGTAACAGGCTTTGCGGGTTCCGGGCGTACGATTTTGCCGCGTGCCGGAGCGCCTCGGGGCGGGCCGCGATCGCTCTCTTCTTCATTGACGCGACGGCGGTTGGCCGGTGCCTCGCCGGCAGGAGCGCCAGGACGTGCCGGCTGAGGAGCCGCATCCGGACGACGAGCAACGACGGGAGCCGCAGGCGCCTGGACTGCCGGCTTCGGCGCTTCCACCGGTGCTGGTGTCTCGACTTTGGCCTCGGCGGCGCGTGCGGCCTCTTCTGCGGCGCGGCGTGCAGCTTCAGCCTGTTCGGCGATGCGGCGTGCCTCTTCTTCCTGAGCGCGGCGTGCTTCTTCCTCGGCACGGCGCACGGCATCGGCAGCGTCGCGAACCTGGGCTTCGGCGAGTGCACGGCGGCGAGCATCCATTTCGCCGGCCGACAGATGGTTCAAGACCACCGGTCGCGACGAACGTTCCTGCTGCGGGCGCTGCTGACTACCCTGGTTGGGCTGTCCCGGCCGCTGTTGCTGGCCACCAGGCTGATGAATGCGCGGAGCCGGCTGCGGCGGGCGCGGCGGCTGCGGCGTCGGTTCGGCGACGCGCGTCACCGAGGGCGCGGCGGTCGTTACCGGCGTGATTGGCTTTTCGTCTTCAGGACGTAGCGGGCGGCGCTTACGGGTCTCAACCACGACCGCCTTGGTGCGACCGCGGCCCATGTCCTGGCGCACGGTGCCCTGGTTTACGCCTGATGACTTCAGGGTGAGAGTCTTCTTACCTGAAACATTCAGCGTCTTGTCGTCTTGATTGTCGGTCATTCCGTTCCTGTTCCTTCGGACAGGGCACGGAAACGTCCGTCAGACCCTGTCGTTCAATGCATGTACCTTAATGAGGCGTCCGGCAAAGGCCGGTGACCGCGTCATTGTTTTCGCCGGCCAGCGCCGCCCGTTGCCCGGGACTGACCGCCGTTGCGGTACCGTTCGAGCAGGTTTGCGCGCTTCACTACACCCTCACCCGCCTGCCCTGCAAGCGCTGCGGCATGGATAAAAGCATTCTGGCCCATCAGTTCTTCCATCTCCGCTTCCGTAAAGACACGGAAGGAAGGTATTTCCTTTTCGGTTTCCATACCGAGATGCCAGGCTTTTCGTGCCTGGTCGATCTTGCGGACGCCATCGGCGGCGGCGGCGATCGCATGAAACACGGCAATTGCCGAGCCGTTGCGAACGGCGCCATCAACCTTCGATGAACCGCTGACGAACCGGCCCGCCTTGCGAGCCATGTGCATCATCCCGGCCAGTTGCGCCAAGAGAAGGCGGTCGACCACGGCACCGAGATCTGCCGGTGCCGTCACTTCCGCCTTCAAAGCGCGGGAAAACAGTTTCTTCGTCACTGCCTTGTCCACCAGTGCCCGGTCTACCTTAACCCAGCAGCCGCGTCCCGGCAGTTGCCGCTTCAGATCGGGAACGACAGTTCCGTCCGGAGCGGCTACAAAGCGGATCAATTCGTCGGGTGATCCGCTTTCGCGTGTTACGATGCACATGCGGCCATTTGCGTCGTTACCGCCGAGATCATCGTCCCCGGTCGGTGCGCTAGGCCCCTCGGTGATCGTCATGCTTGTTGCTCGGTTTCGTCCTCCGCGACCTCTTCGGTCTCAGTGGCGAGATCGGCTTCGGTAATCCAGCCGGCCAGCAGGCGGGCCTGCACGACCATCTGTTCGGCTTCGACACGCGAGACTTCGAACTTGGAGAAGAGGCCTTCGAACTTTTTCGTTTCGCCGTTCTTGCGCTCGGACCAGCCGACGAGGTCGTCAGCGGCACAGCCGGCGAAGTCCTCGATCGTCTTGATGCCGTCCTCGCCGAGGGCGACCATCATCTGAGCCGTCATGCCGTTGATCTGACGAAGCTCGTCGGAAACGCCGAGAGCCTTGCGCTTCTCGTCCATCTCGGCTTCGAGCTTCTCGAGATATTCGCGGGCGCGGGTCTGGATTTCCTGGGCGGTGTCTTCGTCGAAACCGTCGATGGAAGAGATTTCGTCGAGATCGACATAGGCCAGTTCTTCGACGGCGGCAAAGCCTTCGGAGGCCAGAACCTGGCCGACCATTTCGTCGACGTCGAGCGCGTCCATGAACAGGTTGGTGCGTTCGTTGAATTCCTTCTGACGGCGTTCCGATTCCTCGGCTTCCGTCATGATGTCGATATCCCAGCCCGTCAGCTGCGACGCGAGGCGGACATTCTGACCGCGGCGGCCGATGGCGAGCGACAGCTGCTCGTCCGGAACCACGACTTCGATGCGCTCGGCATCCTCATCGAGAACGACCTTGGCAACTTCGGCCGGCTGCAGCGCGTTGACGACGAAGTTTGCCGGCTCGTTGGACCAGGGGATGATGTCGATCTTTTCGCCCTGCAGTTCGCCGACGACGGCCTGGACGCGCGAACCGCGCATACCGACGCAGGCGCCGACCGGGTCGATCGACGAATCGTTCGAAATGACGGCGATCTTGGCGCGCGAGCCCGGATCGCGGGCAACCGACTTCACCTGGATGATGCCGTCGTAGATTTCGGGCACTTCCATGGTGAAGAGCTTGACCATGAACTGCGGATGCGTGCGCGACAGGAAGATCTGCGGGCCGCGCTGTTCGCGACGGACGTCGTAGACATAGGCGCGCACACGGTCGCCATAGCGGAAGTTTTCGCGCGGGATCATCTCGTCGCGGCGGATGATGCCTTCGCCACGGCCGAGATCGACGATGACATTGCCGTATTCGACGCGCTTGACCGTACCGTTGACGATTTCGCCGACGCGATCCTTGAATTCGTCGAACTGGCGGTCACGCTCGGCTTCGCGCACCTTCTGCACGATGACCTGCTTGGCCGACTGAGCGGCGATGCGGCCAAAATCCATCGGCGGCAGCGGATCGGCGATGAAATCGCCAAGGGCTGCGTCAGGGTTGCGGTCGCGGGC
>JBCNPI010000339.1:0-6295 GCA_039593415.1 Rhizobium sp.
TGCTTAGCGCCATTCCATTTGTCGAATGGCGACATGGATACGCGTTTTTTTCCCAATTACAACGCTTCCAGGCCGCAGAGAGACGAATTGCTTGAAAGGCATAAATAACGTTTACGTCAACGTCAATGCATATGCGCGGACGATCGACGGATGCCGCTACCGATTCTTGCCAGGAATCCAGAGCACGTCGGCGCGACCACGGTCATTGGCATGGCGTGCGGCGACGAAGAGAAAATCGGAGAGGCGGTTGACGTATTTCAGCGCCGCCGGGCTGACGCATTCGCCTTGCTCACGCGAAAGCGCCACCATCAGGCGCTCTGCGCGCCTGGCAATGGTGCGGGCGAGGTGCAGATGGGCGGAGGCGGGGCTCCCAGCTGGCAGAACGAAGGATTTCAAAGGCGCGAGATCGGCGTTGAGCACATCAATATCGTGTTCCAGGCGTTCGACCTGATGATCTATGATGCGCAAGGGCTCATAGGGGAGAGGCTCATCGGTTTCCGGCGTCGAAAGATCGGCACCAAGATCGAAGAGATCGTTCTGGATGCGCATCAGCATGACGTCGAGATCCGGTATATTGGCCATGTGCAGCCGGGCGACGCCGATGACGGAATTGGTTTCGTCGACCGTGCCGTAGCTTTCGACGCGCAGGTCGTGCTTCAGCCGTCTTGGGCCGGCGGCAAGGCCTGTCGTGCCGTCATCGCCGGTCCTGGTATAGATCTTGTTGAGCTTGACCATGGTGCTCCTGTGGCTGTTTTACGCAATTCCGGACGGAAAACCGCTTCGCATTTTTCCTGAAATTGCCTTAGGCCGGGCGGCCGCCGCCCGTCAGCCAGAGCGTCAGCATGATCAGAATGACCGCGACCGCCTGCAGCAGGACGCGCAGCTGCATCAGCCGGTTCGAAAGGTTCGGATTGTCGCCTTTCATCATGTTCAGCAGGCCGCGAATGAGAACGATCGCGACAAGTCCCATGACAATGATGGCGGCAACATAGGTAACGGTCGACATGGCTCCTCCATCCTTGTCTTCAGAGTGGCTCAGCATTCCGCAGAAGCTTCAAGTCACTCAATCTCGTCATTTTATGCAAACTCAAGAAAAATGCGCTTTGGCCCTTCCTGGGATCGCCTAATCAAGCCGGCGCATCAGACGATAGAAAAGGTTAGCCGGCAATAGCCCTTTCAAGAGCACGCCCTGCTTGGCCGGTGTCGTTACCAGATAATGCGGGCGCGGATTTCTAACGTTCAAAGCCGATTTTAGCACATCATAGACCGCTTCCGGGCCTAATTTATGTTTACTGATCGGGCCTGATCCATCAAGCCGCCTGAGCTGCCTGCGATATTCCACCGCATGTGCCGAGCCTTCGAGGTCGATGTGCTCGTTGATCTTGGCGAGCGCATTGGCGGTAAACTTCGTCGCGATCGGGCCGGGCTCGATGAGGCTCACATGGATGCCGCTATCCTGCAGCTCCATTCTGAGCGTGATCGTCAACCCTTCCAGCGCGAATTTCGAGGCCGTGTAGGCGCCGCGGAAGCGATAAGGAACCAGCCCGAGAATGGAGGAGCAATTGACGATGCGGCCGTGGCCCCGCTGTCGCATCAGCGGCAGGATCTGGCGCGTCAGCTCGTGCCAGCCGAAGAAATTCGTTTCGAACTGTTCGCGCAGCACATCCGTCGCAAGATCTTCGACGGCGCCCGGCTGCCCGTAGGCACCATTGTTGAAGAGGGCATCGATGCGGTCACCCGTTCGCTCACGGACTGTCGCTACGGTGGCGGAAATGGTATCCGGTTTTGTGTAGTCGAGGAGCAGCGCTTCGATGCCGTCGGCTTCGAGCGGGGCGAGATCTTCCTGCTTGCGCCCGGTCGCGAAGACGCGCCATCCGTCATCGCGCAATGCCCGGGCACAATAGGCGCCGATTCCCGAGGAGCAACCAGTGATGAGGATCGTTCGTTGTTCCGTCATGGGAAGATGATTCCTGTACAAACCGGAACTCGTTTCCCATATTCAGGGACTCGATACAATCGGCAACCGCCGGCATAAGCCGCATGAATGCCGACGCCGAGCGGAGATGGAATGCCGACAGTATTGCGGACGATTTACAAGGTGATCTACGACGCAGTGTTCCATTTCGTCGAGGATGACGGGTTTGCCATGGCAAGCCATGTCGCGCTGTCGACGCTGCTTGCGGTTTTCCCCTTCCTGATCTTCGGCACGGCGTTGGCAAGCTTTCTCGGTGCCAGTCAGTTTTCGTCAACGGCCGTGCACCTGATTTTCGACACCTGGCCGGAGACGATCGCCAAGCCGCTCGCCGACCAGGTCGTACAGGTGCTGACCATCCCGCGCGGCGGGCTTTTGACGGTGTCCGTGCTTGCGGCCGCCTATTTCGCTTCGAACGGCGTCGAGGCGCTGCGCATATCGCTCAACCGCGCCTATCGCGTGCCTGAGACACGGCCGTGGTATTTCAACCGCCTTGCCAGCCTGGGCTATGTGCTGATCGCCGTGCTGATCTTCGCCATCCTCAGCATCCTGCTCGTCGCCGTGCCGCTTGCGCTCAACTACACCAGGCTATGGCTGCCGCGGCTCGCCGATATCCTCGAGATCGTCTTCAGCTGGCGGATCTACGGTACGATCTTCCTGCTGCTTGCCGGCCTGATGATCCTGCATCTATGGCTGGCGGCCGGGCGCAGGCGACTGCTCGACGTCATCCCGGGCGTGATATTGACGCTGGTCTTCTGGTCGATCGGGGCGCTGCTCTTTGCCTATTATCTCTCGACCTTCGCCAATTACACCGCCACCTATGCCGGCCTGGCATCGGTAATGATCGTGCTGATCTTCCTCTATATGCTCGCCGTGATCTTCATCATAGGGGCGGAAATCAATGCGGCGCTGATGAAATTCCGGGTGCGGCGGCTGCTGTTCGGCAAGGCGGCGAGCCGTCCGGTCGCCGACGCGCCAGCGGAAAAGCAATCTTCCGAATCAAGGAGCAAATCAGAGGCCGATGCGGCGGCGAAGCTCCGCCGGTGAGAGGCCCTGCCGGCGCCATTCGGCAATGCCGGTGTCACCCATGCTCTTGGAAAGCTTTTTGCCATCCTCTCCGAGAACGAGGCGGTGGTGATGATAGAGCGGTTCCGGCAGGCCGAGCAGCGTCTGCAGCAGGCGATGGATCGACGTGGCGTGGAAGAGGTCCAGCCCGCGCACGACGTGGGTGATGCCCTGCACGGCGTCGTCGACGACAACAGAGAGATGATAGCTGGAGGGAGCATCGGAGCGGGACAGTACGACATCGCCCCAGGCGGCCGGGTCGGCAAGGATGGTGCCCGTCTCGCCATCGCCGCTTTCCTGCCAGTGCAATGGTTCGTCTACCGCTGCAAGCGCCTTTCGCATGTCGAGACGCCAGGCGTGTTTCATGCCCGACGCCAGCAAGCCTTGTCGCTCGGCGTCGCCGCGCTCGCGATCGTCGGAGGGATAAAGCGGCGTGCCATCGGGGTCGCGCGGCCAGGGCGCTCCGTCCGCCTCTAAGGCGTTAACGCGAGCCTTGACCTCGCCGCGTGTCAGGAAGGCGGGATAGACGAGGCCGCGCTCGATAAGCGTCTGCAACGCCGCCTGATAGGCTGGAAAATGTTCGGACTGCCGCCGCACCGGCTCCTGCCAGCGAAGACCGAGCCAGGAGAGATCGGTGTAGACGCCCTCTTCGAAATCGGGTGTGCAGCGCGCCTGATCTATGTCTTCGATGCGCAGCAGGAAATCGCCGCCGGTTTTCTGTGCCATGTCGTGATTGAGGATGGCCGACAGGGCGTGGCCAAGATGCAGCGGGCCGTTCGGGCTTGGGGCGAAACGGAATTTCGGCTTTTGACGGGGAATCTCGATCATGCTTTCTTCTGCCACGAATTTGAATCAAGGACTACGAGACGCCATGCAGATCATTCGCGACGAGCGCGATATCGAACAGGGGTTGGCAGCGCTATTGGAACTCGATCCGCGCCTGCGGCCCGTTGCCGCAGCGGCCGGCGCCTTGCCGCTACGCCTGCGCGAACCGGGCTTCGAGGGGCTTGCCCATATCATCGTGTCGCAGGTCGTCTCCCGCGCCAGCGCCGATGCGATCTGGGGGAAGATGATCGCCGGGATGGGTCAGGTGACCGCTGAAGGCTATGTGGGACTGGAGCCGGAGGCATGGCGGACCTTCGGCCTTTCGCGAATCAAGCACGAGACGCTTTACCGCGTGGCTGAAGCCGTTGCTGGCGGCAGCCTCGACCCGCACGCGCTCAGCGTCGAATCGCCTGACAAAGCGCTTGCCGAGCTGACATCGATCAAGGGAATCGGCCCCTGGACTGCCGAGGTCTACCTGATGTTCTGCGGCGGTCACGCAGATGTGTTTCCGGCCGGCGACGTGGCGCTGCAGGCGGCCGTCGGCATGGCTTTCGGTCATGAAGTCAGGCCCTTGGCCAAGGCCATTGCCCTGGAAGCCGCGGTTTGGGCGCCCTGGCGCTCCGTCGCGGCCCGGCTCTTCTGGGCTTATTATGCCGTGAAAACACGCCGGGATGCGCTGCCTATAGTTTAATCGGCCGCCTCCCCGAAATCGCCTTTATGCGCTGAATTTATTGGACTTCACAATCCTGTAACAACCGGCCTAATATACAGGTGCAGATGCCGAATCGATCAGGAGGGTTCCTTGACGATTGCAGTTTCCCCGCAGTCCTTGCCAGCGCTCGTGCTGAACGCTGACTACAGACCGCTGAGTTACTATCCCTTGTCGCTCTGGTCCTGGCAGGACGCGATCAAGGCGGTTTTTCTTGACCGTGTGAACATCATCGCAGAATACGATCAATGCGTGTCCTCACCGAGCTTCTCGATGCGGCTGCCGAGCGTCGTATGCCTGAAGACATATGTGCAGCCGTCCCGCAATCCCGCCTTCACCCGCTTCAACGTCTTCCTGCGCGACAGGTTCGAATGCCAGTATTGCGGCTCCCATGACGAGCTGACCTTCGACCACGTTATCCCGCGCGCCCATGGCGGCGAGACGACCTGGGAGAACGTCGTGGCCGCCTGTTCGCCGTGCAATCTCCGCAAGGGCAGCAAGCTGCCGAAGCAGGCCGGCATGTTCCCGGCGCAGAAGCCATATCAGCCGACGGTGCAGGACCTGCACAATAACGGCCGCCTGTTCCCGCCGAACTATCTGCACGACAGCTGGCTCGACTATCTCTACTGGGATTCGGAACTGCAGCCGTAAGGGCTTTTCTGTTGGTGTGAGCATCGCCTCGGCGGCTTTATGCGAGGAGGGTGCGGTACCCCCCTCTGTCGCTGCCGCGACATCCCCCACAAGGGGGGAGATCGATAACTCGCGATACCTTCCCGATCTATATCGACATCGTATCTGTTGTCGTTGAGCTTACCTTAATTCGCAGCAAGGTGCGGCACACTCCCACCAATCTCCCACCTTGTGGGGGAGATGTCGCGGCAGCGACAGAGGGGGGTATCAGAGCCGCGACATACGAGAGATCACGGCCGCTCGCCCAAAGATTCAAGCCGCCTTCTTCGCACCCACAAAAGCAATGGCCGCCAGGATGACGCTGGCGATCACGTTCCAGCCGGCCATCGACAGGCCGAGGATGCGAAGGGCCGCTTCCGTGCAGGACGGCCCCTTGATGGTGTTCAACTGGCCGAGCAGGTCGCCGGCATTCTGGGTGACGCTGCTGGCCGAGGTGGAGCAGGTGGTCGGGCCTTCCCAGAAATGCCATTCGACGCCGGCGTGATAGACGCCAATGCCGCCGCCGACAAGCATCATCAAGCCGGCGATGATAAGGAGGCCGCGGGTGATCCAGGAGGGCAGGCCGGCAACCGCCGTCAGGACGGCGATGATGGCGACGGGGATGCCATAGTAATAGGGCTGGCGCTGCTCCAGGCAGAGCGCGCAGGGGATATAGCCGCCGATATACTGGAAGCCGAGCGCCGAGCCGATGACGACGATCATGCCGATCGTCAGCAATAGGCCATAGCCGAGGCCGGCGCGGGAGGAAGGCGAGATCGTGGACATGCGTTGGGGGCTCCTTGGTCAGCTCGCCAGGGCAAAATGGAAGACGGCGTATAGGGCAATGAGAACGGCGGCTACCGCCATGGTGATCTGGCCCAGACGCTTCTCGATGAAATGGCGGATGGATTCGCCATAGCGGCGAAGCAGGAAAGCCAGGAGGAAAAAGCGGGCGCCGCGGGCGACGATGGCCGAGACGATGAACAGGCCGAGATTGATATGGGCGACGCCGGAGAGGATCGTCACCACCTTGATCGGCGGCAGATGCGCGAGGC
>JBCNPI010000034.1:0-29531 GCA_039593415.1 Rhizobium sp.
GTTGACGAACGATGCAAACTTTCTCATGAAGATTTCGGTTCTGAATTCCGCCGCACGCGCGACGGCATCGCCCGGACGCAGATCCATGCGCTCGAGATGCTCGACTGCCTCGATCAGGGCGTCTACCGTCTGTGTATCGAAGAACACTCCCGTCTTTTCGGCAACAACCGTTTCGGTCGCGCCGCCGCGATTGAAGGCAATAACGGGCCGGCCGCTCGCCATCGCCTCAACAGGCACGATCCCGAAGTCCTCTTCACCCGGAAAAATCAGCGCCTTGCAGCGTGCATATTGCTCCTGCAGGACACGAAACGGCTGCGGCCCCATCATCGTCACCGTCGGCCCCGCCATTTTCCGCAATCGTTCGAGCATCTCGCCGCCGCCGATGACGACAAGCTTCGCCTTCATTCGGTTGAACGCCTCCACGGCGAGGTCGGGTCGCTTGTAGCCGACGAGTTCACCGACCATGAGATAATGATCGCTGACTTCCGATCGGGGCACAGGGTGAAATGCAGACGTATCGACCGGCGGGTGAATGACTTCGGCATCTCGTCGGTAGTAGCTCTTGATACGTCGAGCGACCGTGATGGAATTCGCAGCAAAATCATCCACGCGATTGGCGGTCGCCACATCCCATGTTCTCAAGTAATGGGCAAGCGGCGGCATCATCAGACGCGTCATGAGGCCGGAACTGTCGTAATAATTATTATACATGTTCCAGATGTACCTCATCGGTGAATGGCAGTAACACACATGCAGCGCGTTCGAATTGGGTATTATTCCCTTGGCAGGTCCCGATTCACTGCTAATCACGAGGTCATATTCGCTCAGGTTCACCTGCTCGAGAGCCATGGGCATCAAGGGAAGATATTTTTTATACATTCGCTTCGCATAGGGAAGCCGGTCTATGAAGGTCGTATACACCCTATGCTTCCTGATGAGATTGGAGACAGCCAAAGGATCATAGACATGCGTGAAGATATCCGCGCCAGGATACATCCTGCAGAGAGCCTCAAGGACTTTTTCCCCTCCACGCATTCCAACCAACCAATAATGTATGATTGCGACCCGCATGAAGTACCCCATGAACAAGACAGTTATTCGACTGTATTGAATGTATAGTCTGGAGTTATACCGCTTTATCTCCGGTTTCCCGGTGCATCCAGGATCCGCGGTCTGGGATCTGCCGTATCTTCCTGTCCGAACGCGTGCCACCCAACCATTTATATGGCTTGATGTTTTCATTGTGGCACTCGATGAAAGTCCGCATGTCGGCCTCCAACTGGCTCGTCGAGACGCAGGCGCCGAGCTGTGTCTGCCTGCGGCTCATTTCGCCGAACCAGCTCTCGACCTGACGCAGCCAGAAAACCGGCGTCGGGGTAAAATGTATGTGATAGCGAGGGCGATGCGCCAACCAAGATTGAACTAGCGGGCTCTTGTGTACGTCGCAATTGTCCAAGATAATGTGAATATCGAGCTCGGTCGGAACATTCGCATCACTCTGCTTCAGAAAGTCGAGAAACTCCCCGGCGCCGTTCTGCTTGTGGTATCTATCGGCAACAAAACCGCAAACGACGTCAAGAGCGCCGACGAGCGAGACCGTACCTTGCCAGGGAGAAGGATGCGCCTGACTCTCCGGCGCGGATGGGCTTGGCGACGCGATGGATCGACCATCCTCAAACTCCCGAGGAAGACCTCGCTCGTTGACGCTCAACGCCAATGCGCGGTTTGGTGGAGACATGTAAAGTCCAACAATATCACAGACCTTATCAACAAAAAGCGGATCGCTTGATAGCCTGAGCGTCTGCATTCGATGCGGCTGAAGACCGAACGCCGCCCAGATGCGTCGAATTGTCGTATGTGAAAATCCTGTTGTCGCAGCCATCGAACGAATTGACCAATGCGTGGCGTCTTCGGGCGTGGACTGCAGCGTCCGGGCGATCACCGCCGCAATCTGTTCGTCATCGATCGTCCGTGGCCTTCCAGGACGCTCCTCGTCGAGAAGCCCGTCTATGCGGCTTTTCAAGAAGCGCCGCCGCCACTTGCCGACGGTGTTTTCGTGGACTCCAAGCTCCGCCGCTACGGCCTTGCTGGTCATGCCATCCGCACAGCGAAGGATGATCTGACATCGCTCGGCCATGGAGCGCGTTGCCGCCCGACGCCGATGCACTTGGAGCTCCAGATAATCCCGCTCTTCCTTACTCAAAACCAAAGGCTCCGTGGGCCGTCCGGTCGCATTTGCCATCGCCAAGCTCCCTGCCAACAAGTACTCACCAAATGATACGGACTTATGTTCCGATTAGTATCCGAAAAGCTAAATATATATGCCCCTGCAAACCATTATATAGACTTGCCCCATGCAAAAATAAGTTGTGTAATAACTCGGATTTTTCATAAATAACACACATATATTGCAGAGCAACAAAGACATTGTCAATTTATTTATTATTTGTTAACCTCAAAATACAGTCGACTTTGGCGTGGGACAGCGCCTTTCTAAACATCGCTGACGACATTTCTTTGTTTCTTCCGAATGCGGAGCAAGCTGATGAGGGAAATCAACGTTAGACGTGAGCTCGATTCATTGGGCGATCTGCGGACACGTCGGTACAGCGGCACGTCCATCCGTCGGACGAACGCAAAAAGCATGCCTTCTAATACCACCAAGCGTTGCATTGATGCGGCCTTGGCTGGGGTGGCACTGGTTGTATTGGCGCCGATGATCGTAATGGTGGTGGCAATTCTCCTTGTAACGCAGGGGCGGCCGATCTTTCATTCACATCGGCGCGTCGGCAGGAACGGGGTCTTGTTTCCCTGCCTCAAATTCAGAACGATGGTCAAAAATGGCGATGAGGTCCTGGCTCGGCATCTTGATGCCAATCCCGCCCTCAGAGCCGAATGGAATGCGACGCGGAAACTGAAAGACGACCCCCGCATAACCCAATTCGGCAAGCTGCTGCGCAAGAACAGCGTCGATGAAATTCCCCAGCTTTTGAACGTGATCCGAGGCGAAATGAGCCTTGTCGGGCCGCGTCCCATCGTGACGAGCGAAGCTGAGCTCTATGGCGCACATTTTGCCGATTATATCCGTGTCCGGCCGGGTCTGACGGGCCTTTGGCAGGTCAGCGGGCGCAGCGACACCAGCTACGACACGCGCGTCGCGCTTGACGTGCGCTACGTTGCCGAACAGAGCCTGTGGGGCGACATCGTGATCATGGCCAAGACCATTCCGGCGGTCTTGTCCTCTCGAGGCAGCTACTGATTAGGCTGCCTCGGACGCATTTCACATACGGGCTGCGCAGGCTTCCCATTTCGTAAGCTGAAGCGATCGAAATGACCCAATATTGATCCCCAGAACCTCCGCGGCAGCCGATAAGCAGTTATAAACTCTTGGTAGGGAACGGTTAGCTTTGCACGACATCTATCTTACCGACCAGTATGCGGAACTAAACCCGACGTGGCACGAGGAGGATTCCCCGTGGAAGGCCCGTCAGATCGAAGCAATCATTCGCAAAAATCGGCTGAGCTTCAACAGCCTTTGCGAAGTCGGCTGCGGCACAGGTGAAATCCTCCTCAACCTGTCGCGCTCTTTTCCAGCGGCACATTTTACAGGCTATGAGGTTTCTCCCCACGCCTATCAAAGGGCGAAGACGAAGGAGACCAGCCGTGTTTCCTTTCAACTGAGCGATATACTTGAGGAAAAGAATAGTTCGTTTGACGTGGTCGTCATTGCAGATGTGATAGAGCACGTCGAAGACTATATTTCCTTCATCAAGGGACTGCGCTCTTGCGGGCGCTACAAGATCTTCCACATTCCGCTCGACCTGTCCGTGCAGTCGGTGCTGCGCGCTTGGCCGATTGCGAATTTGCGCAACAATGTCGGCCATCTGCATTATTTCTTCAAGGATACGGCGCTCGCTACCCTGCGGGACTGCGGCTACTCCATCATCGACTACACCTACACCGCCAGCCGCCTGGAACTACCCAATCAGGCCCTCAGCAGCACATTGATGCGGCTGCCGCGCAAGCTGCTTTATTCCATTCATCCGGATTTGGCGGTACGAATCCTTGGTGGCTATTCGCTTCTCGTTCTCGCAGAGTAGTCACCCATGGCATCAGCCCAAACACATGCCGCCGGGGTCAGTGATGCGGTGAGTATGCCGCCTTGCTCCCGCAACCCCTCATCTTGGCTTCCGCCCGACCATAGTCTTACCAAGTGCCGATCTGGCCGCCGCGAGGCTTTGCCATGAGTATCGAGCCGATCGGGATCGCTGCCATTCTATGCGGGCTTTTCTGCCTGTTCCTCGGCAATGGTGCAACCGTCATGGCTCTGGCGGTCGCAGCGGTATTCGGATCGGCAGCGGCAATGTTTGTCGGAGCCGCAAATATTCAGCCCGGCCATGTCATGCTCGGCTTCCTTCTATTGGGTGTCATGACACGGGAACGCGCGACGCGCGAGTTTCTGCACGCATTGCAATTTGGCGAGCCCGGCTTCTGGTTTGCTCTTCTTGTTCTCTATGGCCTATTGAGCGCATACTTTGCACCCCGGCTTCTGTCGGGTATCACACAGATCGTACCGCTGGGAACGACGATCTTTGACGACAGCCGATCGACGGTTCCGCTCGTTCCGGTTTCGAGCAATCTCACGCAAAGTGTCTATATGGTCGGCAATCTCCTTTGCTTTGCCTTGACGGTTGCAGTTGCTTCGAACTGGCGCGGCTTCAACGCGGTTTTAGCCGGGCTGCTTGCCTATGCGGTTGCCAATACCGTCTTTGCATTGCTTGATGTCGCTACCTACTCTACCGGCACGCAAGGCATGCTCGCTTTCATGCGAAATGCCCAATATGTGCTGCATACCGACGATCAGGTTGCGGGCGTCAAACGTATCGTCGGATCATTCACCGAAGCCTCTTCCTTTGCGCGCTCAACTCTCGGCGTGTTTGCCTTCACCAGCACGCTCTGGCTTTGCGGCCGCCGTCCCTACCTCAGCGGCTTCATTGCTATCACATCACTTGCGCTGGTTGTGATGTCGACCTCTTCAACCGGCCTTGTCGGGGCACCCGTGATGGGTTTGATCCTCTATATGACCGCGATTGCTGTCGGAGGACATAAGAACGCCCGCCGCTTCAGTACACTGGCAATCGTATTCGTACCGACGATCGCGACCGCGGCAGCGCTGCTGGTCGCGATAGACCCCGATATGTCGAAGACCGTCTATAACTACATCAATATCATAGCGCTCGACAAATCCACTTCCGGCTCCGCGATTGAACGCGGTTCCTGGAATATGGCCGCAATCCAGAATGTATTCGATACCATGGGCGTAGGTGTCGGCCTTGGTACTGCCCGCACGTCCAGTTTCGCTCTCGCACTTCTTGCAAATGTCGGCATCGCCGGCACGATTTTCTATCTGCTGTTTGCCTTCGGAGCACTGATCAGGAAGCGCGGAACTCCCGGCAGCTTTACGGCGGATGCGCGTCTGGCGGCCTGCAACGGCTGCTTCGGACTCCTGGTCGGCGACATGCTGGTCAGCCCCGTCATCGATCAGGGCCTGTTCTTCTGCATGCTCGCCGGATTGGCATCGGCGCTGCCGGAGCGCAGCAGGCACCATATCCGCACTGGCCGCCCGATAGGAGTAGTCACCATATGAGCGCTGGCGCCCTCTTTGCGGTCAACGGCCGCTTCCTCGGTCAGAATCCAACAGGTGTGCAGCGCTACGCATCGAATGTGGTGCGCGCGCTCAACACGGCGCTTGCCGCCGCCGACGACCGGGCAGCGATCATTGCCCCTCCCGGGACAGCGGACCCGGGGTTCAGTCACATGCCGCTGATGCAATCGGGAGCGCTTTCCGGCCACCCGTGGGAGCAGATCACCTTGCCGGCCCAATGGCATGGACGGCTCCTCAACCTCTGCAACACGGCGCCGGCAACCAAGGCCGATCAGATCGTATGCATCCACGACGCCAACGTCTTCACAACTCCAGACAGCTATAGCCGGGCTTTCCGGATGGTCTACCAAACGCTACAGCCGCTGCTCGTGAAGCGCTCGGCCCGCATCGTGACGGTATCGCATGCAGCAGCGCGCCAGATCACCAGGCATCTGCCGATCCGGATCGAGGACATCGCCGTTCTTCCCAACGGTCACGAGCACGCCTTTCGCTGGGACCCGGCGCTTGCGCAGATTGCGCCGAACTTCGTCACAGAAACCTTCGGGCGATGCGATCGCCAGTTCATCCTGGCACTCGGCTCCAAGGCGCGGCACAAGAACCTTGCACTGCTTGTCGACGCCGCCCCGGGACTTGATGAAATAGGCATCGATATCGTGATTGCCGGCGGCGATGCGGGAATTTTCGTCCCCGGCGCGCTCAAGGAAAGATCGAACGTCCATATGCTAGGGCGTGTCTCGGACCATGACCTGGCTTACCTGCTCGAAAGAGCGCTGTGCCTTGCCTTTCCATCACTGACGGAAGGCTTCGGTCTGCCGATCGTGGAGGCGATGGCACGCGGCTGCCCTGTTGTCGCTTCTTATTGTGCAAGCATACCGGAAGTCTGCGGCGATGCCGCCCTGCTCGCCTCACCGACCGATCCGGCGGCCTGGGTTCGTCAAATCCGCACTCTGAAGGAATCTCCGGCAATGCGTATCGACCTAATGGGGCGAGGATACGATCAAATCAAGAATTTTTCCTGGTCGCAGACGGCAGCCGGTTATATGGAGCTGCTGGCGCAACCCATCGCGCGGCCGAAAACCTATAAGCCCTCCGGGGTAAGCACCCCGCATGTGGCGGTTATCGTTGCGACGCGAGGGCGGCCGGCTACCGCAAGCGCTACGGTGCGTCACCTGCTTGCGACACAGACGTTGAAGCCGAAAACCGTCATCGTTTCCTGCATCGATGTCGCCGACGCCGGCAATCTCATCGGTCACCCCGACGTGACGGTGGTGACCGGCCCCGGCGGCCTGACGACGCAACGCAATACCGCACTGCTGAGCATTCCCGAGGACTGCGAGATCATCGCCTTTTTCGACGATGATTTCCTGGCGGACGCGAATTGGCTGGCCGCCGCGGCAAGAGCGTTCCGCGACGACAATCAGATCGTCGGCTTCACCGGCCGCGTGCTTGCCGATGGTGTTGGCGGCCCGGGAATAGGCTTCGAGGAAGCATTGCGCCTTGTCGACACTGCGCCGACAAGCGACTGGACGTGGGTCGAGCCCTATAGTCCCTATGGATGCAACATGGCTTTCCGGGCAGAGGCTATCGGCGATACGCGTTTTGACGAACGTCTCGTCCTTTACGGCTGGCTGGAGGATCGCGACTTTGCTGCAGCTCTCGCCAAGCGAGGCGGCCGCTTCGTCAAATGCGCCGACGCTTTCGGGGTCCATATGGGTGTCAATAGCGGCCGCGTCAGCGGGGACCGCTTCGGCTATTCTCAGGTGATCAATCCCATCTATATGCTGCGCAAGGGAACGATGACCGGTCCGATGGTCGCCAATCACATCTTCTGCAACATGGCCATGAACTTCTCTCGAGCCGCCTTGCCGGAACCATTCATCGACAGACGGGGACGCGCAAGGGGCAATCTGATCGCGATCAAGGATCTCCTTTGCGGACGCCTCGAGCCCGAGCGGGCGGCAGGATTGCAGACGAGAAGCAATGCAAGGCAACTCAAGTCGGAGGTGAGAACTAGATGACGCAGAACGCCCCGTCTCTACTGGAACGATCGTCAAGGCTTTGGCGGTTGGACGAACTGCCCGCAGACAAGGCCAGCGAAGGGCCGGTTGCGCTCCTGCGATCGTTGAGCATGCTCGCGCTGCGGCACAAGATGAAGCTCATTCTTTGCACGGCAGTCGGCGTCGGCTTGGCAGCAGCCTATGCCCATTCGTTGCCGCGCACCTACACGGCGACGGCCACAGTCTTGCTCGAACCTCGCCACCTCACTCTGACTTCAAGCCAGGACACCCAGAACTTCGACCTCAACAGAGCGGACGGCGAACTTCAGATCATCCGTTCAGAACGTCTGCTCTCGGCCGTCTTCGACAGCCTCAATCTTGCCAGCAACCCGGAACTTGGCCCGCAGCCGCCAAGCATAAGCGCGTATGTCATCGGCAATATAACCGGTGCAGTAAACTACGTGTGGTCTGCCATAAGCAGCACTGGCACGGGAAAAGTCCCTCGTCCGGATACCACGCCGGGCACACGGGCAAATGGTCCGGCCGGCGATGCGTACCAGGCAGCCTTCTCGAATTTCAGACAGCATCTGGAAGCTCGCCGTGTCGGTCAATCCTATGTCATCGAGATCAGCTATTCCTGGTCCGATCCGACGCTTGCAGCACGCATCGCGAACGCTATCGTTTCCGCCTACATCCTGCAGGCCGTGAGCTTCAAGGACGAAATGGCTCGGGCGGGAACCGAGGTGCTTCAGTGGCGCCTCGATGCGCTGGCGGCACAGGTTGCCGCCGCGACCGATGCCATGAAGCTCGGAGCCTTGCCTGCGGTGCCGACGCCCGATGGCGACGCCCGAATCATCGGCGCGGCACTCGTGCCGCTCAGTCCCTCGGGGCCGCGCACCACCTTGATTACCGTTTTGGGTGGTATTCTCGGCGTGCTTTTCGGCTTCTCGATCATCGTCCTCAATATCGCCTTCGACCGCAAGGTTCGCAATGCGAAAGATCTGGCGCGGGATACGGGAGTACCCTGCCTCGGAAGCCTTCCGGATCCGGCCAGCCGGGCGAGCACCTTACGCAGCTCCTATAGCAAAAGATCCTCGGCTGTCGTCAATCATCCCGGCAGCGCCTATGCGCTGGCCATTCGCAATCTGAGGACATCCATCGAGATCGCATGCTCGAACATCCGAAACGAGCGAGGACTCATCATCGCGATCACCGGATGGGAGCCGGGCCAGGGAATCCCGAAGATGAGCGCCAACCTGGCGCAGTTCCTCAATCGAAGCGGCCGGCATGTTACCCTCTTTTATGACGAGGCAGGTCAGCACAACCACGGCGATCGCGAGTCGGATGATCTGCTGATGACATCGCTGGCGGATGCTCTTGTCGACGATATGCGACCTGAGCAAGTACTGCTTTCCAGTGGACGCAATGACGCACAGGGCATCGCCCGTTTTCCAATCCATTCCACCAATGTACTGACGAATCTCTATGTCGATTTCCGTGATAGAAGGGCAGGACGAATTGTGGAGACGGCAAGGGCCAAAGGCGACGTGCTCCTGGCGTTGCCTCCCATCGGCAGCTCATCGGATGCGGTGGCACTGTCAGTCCACGCCGATGCCGTGGTGGTGATTGCCTGCGCCGGCAGGACGACGACGGATCAGGTGAACGATGCCCTGCTGCAATTGCGGCGCGCCGGCGCGAATGTCATCGGCACAGTCATCGATCTGGCAAAGGTATGATGCGCGTCGAACGAAGCTTGAGGTCCGATGAAGCCCGCTTCAAGGCACTTGCATTTCAATGAGATGAATCTAGGGCGAGAGGCCGGTAGGGCGAAATGAAAACTCCCAGAATTGCTGTCGTCATCACTTGCTTCAACTATGAAGCCTATGTGGCGAATGCGATCCGCAGCGTCGTTTCGCAAGGCTGTGGCGAATGCGAACTCGTTGTCATAGACGATGGTTCCACTGACGCATCATGGGATGTCATCCAGCGGGAGGGCGTCACAGCCTATCGCATTGAAAACAGCGGCCAGAGGGCAGCCGGCCTTTACGGCCTGGAGCGAACGCAAGCACCTTTCGTGCTGTTTCTCGATGCGGATGACGAGTTGGCGCCGGGATCTCTTGTAACGATCCTGTCGGAATTGGACGACGGCGTTGCCAAACTGCAATTCTCGCTGACGCGGATCGATTATCGCGGAAACGTCCTTGGCGCCAGCACGATCGTGGAAGGATTTAGAGACCGCCACGTCATTGCGGACAGCGTGCTACATACCGGCGTTTACACCAGTCCTCCGACGTCCGGAAACGTCTTCCGGCGTGACGTCTGCGAATATTTAAGAGAAATGGATTACGATCGGGCAGTTGACGGAGTGCTGCTCTTCGTTGCGCCTTTCATGGGCGATATAGTCAGCCTGCCGCAAAGGCTCGGGCGCTACCGCGTTCACGGACGCAATATTTCAGGACTGGGACGACCCGTCGATCCTGTCTCGCTGCGCAAGGAATTGCGTCGATTTGTCATGAGGACGGAGCATCTGCGTCAAATCCTGAAGCGGATCGGACGCGCGGATGCGCTCGTTCAGCCGGAAGAGGCCTATTACTATCTCGAACGCAATTTCTATCTGGCGATCGCGGAAGGCAGACGCCCCTCAATCAAGTCCTTCCTTTCCCTGCTGCGAAAACTCCAGCACCAGCAATACCCCTTGAAGACCAAGGGGACGATTGCGGCATTTTGCCTGCTTACGATGGTATTGCCGAACAGGAACGCCCGCCGCGCGCTCTCCTACCGGCTGAACGGCGGCAGTCGTTCGACCGTTGGGCTCATACAGGCGCTGATGTAACGAAGACGCCATCCTTGACACGCAGAATGATCGCAGGATCACCGGCGATCGGCCAATTCGAACCGCCCTTGACCGGCGATCAGGCGCATGCCAAGCGCCAGCAGCGTGCCGACATAGGCCGCGGCACCTGTTCCCGCCACGAAGGCAAGCTCGAAAACATGGTTCAAGGATCGGCCGGCCAGTTCGTCACGCAATATGACGACCCATAAGACCATCACAATGGCAGCAAAGGCGATTTTCCAGAGATTCTTCAGCTGGGTCCATATTGCAAGCCCCAGCTGTCGCCGCACCTCATGCAGATAGAACGCGAACATGATGGTTGAAAGGAGTATTCTTGCTGCGCTGACGCCCGTGATCGAGAAAAGATAGAAGCCGATCGATATCAGTATGATCCGCAGGCACAAATCGATGCTATTGAGCCTAAAAAGGACATGCGGCCGATCAAGTGCAAGGCTGACCGAAGACAGCGTCTGGACATACGGTATGGGGATCACGGACAAGGAGAGAAGACTGAGCAGAGGAGCAGCATCTTTCCATTTTTCGCCGAGAAGCAGGTTCGTGACGAGATCTGCCGTCAGAAATATTCCAACGCACGCCGGCACGGAAATAAGCATCGCAAACCGAACCGCCTTTAGAAAGGCCTGACGCATTCGCTGCTGATCCGAAGTTATGAGCGAGAACGCAGCCATGACCGGCTGCAAGGCGGGGCCGATAAGGCTTTGCGTCGGAACCACCGAGACGTCGCTGGCAACGGCATATCGCCCGAGCGCTGTGCTGTCGGTGGTCGCACCGATGAGGAAGCGATCGAACTGCCAATTCAATGCCGAGATCAATTGCGAGGAACTAAACCATCCGACGAATCCGGCAAAATCCGAGAGACGCCGCAACGAAAATGCCGGCCGATAGGGTGCAAGCAGATAGGAAACCGCCACGGCGGCCACTGAATTCGTCACGAAGTTCGCAGCAATTGCCCAGTAGCTTCCTCCCGAAAAGACCGTGATCATGGCAATGACGAAGGCGCACAGCTTTCCGCTGAACTCCAGCAGGAACGTCTGACGAAAACCGAGCTGGCGCACGAAATGCACCATCGCCGGACTATAGAACCCCCTTGCAATCGGCCCGATCGCCAGAACGGCAATCAGCGGGGTGAGTTGCGGATTATGGTTGATCAACGAAAACGGCCATGCAGCGGCCAGGACGATGAGCGCAATCAGTCCGCTTCTTGCAACACTCAGCGTAAAGCCCGTGTCTAGGTGACTCTTGTCGATCGCGTCGAGCCGGACCATCGCCTGCGTCACCGGAACTTCCAACACCGTATCCACGACCACGACCAGCGACATTGCCAGCGCCGCAAGACCGAAATCGGCGGGCGTCAAAATGCGGGCGAAGAGCAGGAGCGTGCAGAAATCGACAAGACGGCCGACGAAGCGCGAAACGACGAGCCAGCCGGCTCCCTTGAAGGCTTTGAACGCAAGCATGCCGATCCTAGTGCTCCATTTGGCTTGGACCCGGTCCGGCTTTCAGGCCGGGGCCGGCAGCTCCTCCAAGGAAGCCCTGATCGCTAAGCGCCGCATCACTCATGTACATATCCTTGGCAACTCCGTTGTTCAGCGATATAGCCGAGCCGAAACCCCTCGCAACACATGCGCCATCTCCAGCGCCGCGAGCAGCGGCGGTTTGAAGCGGGGAAAGTCCCGGGCAATGGCGCCCTCGCGCCAAAGATGGGATTTCACCGACATCAGCTTGGCGGCGAGCGCGGCTTTCTGCGGATGATTGAGCACCTGCACGACGTCGGATCGGCCGAAATCCACGGAACGGGCGCCAACCCCGAGCGCGATAACATCACTCGGGCTCGGATTGATGATCGCCTGTTTAAGGCGCAGCCAGGCGCGATTGGCATCCCGCAGGACCTCGGCTCCGCTCTCGATATGTTCGATATACTGCAGTGCCCCCGACAAAAGCGGGTTTTCGATCGCGGGGTCTAGGGCACCAAAGCGAATATCGCCCGAATTGGCGATAATGGCACCATCGACGGCCTCGCTGAAATGACGCACGGAAGGCAGAGCCGGCTCGAACAGGCTCTCGATGATTTGCCAATATCGTAGAATGACGGTTTCCGTCTTGAACGGGTCGTAAAGGTTCTGCTCGACGACGAGGCCTGCGACCCTTGGAAAATGATCTTCGCTCAGGCCCTTGTAGTTGCAACGGGCAAACTGGACCGTCTCGAAATGCTGCTGCGGAAAGCCGGCCGCCAGCAGGCGTTGCGTGCTGCCATAAAGGCCGGTATCGCAAAGAACGATGCGCTGCGCTCCTGCCGATACCTGTTCCAGATGCCGCGTGAACAATTCGTTCTGCTTGCGAATATCTTCAAGCACGGCCGTGCCGGCATCCGTGTCGAGAAGTGCAAAGAACCGTGCGGGGTCGAATATATGATGCCAGGTATCAGGCAAATCATAGCTGCGCCCGCCGAGAGCACGAGCGACATCCGCGAAACTTCCGCCCTGGAATTCACGTCCAAGCTCGTCCAGCACGGCAGGACTTCTGACCATGATCGCGGAGCGCGCCGCGACCAGCCTCGAAATCAGAATATTCTCGCGCTTGACATCAAAGGGCAGACCGAGCGTTCGCAACATGCGCTCGAACGCCTCCCGGATGCCGATGCCGCCCCGCGCGCAGAAAAGTAGCGCCGTGTTGTGACCAAGTCCGGCTTGCGCGGCGTAGAGCCAGATATAAAGGCAAAACTCCGCAACGATCGGGCCGAAGATATCGCGGCCGAACAGGACTTTGTCGCTTAATGCGGACGGCGTCTGGCCGCCCCGCCGGAGCTGCTTTCCGAATTTGCTGAATGCCTCTGTCCTTGCTCCATCCAGACGCGAAGCATAACGCTCCAATCGGCTCTTCGGTAGGTGGAGTGTCTGCAACCCCATCGAGGCCGGCATTCGAAAATCGGCCGTTTCGTCATCGCCTATGTGCAAGATGCGGGACGGCACAACGGATTCATTCCGGAGGACAGTGCGGAACAATCCGCCATAGCGTTTGCTCGCCTGGGCGTCCGCGCTCGAATAGATGCCATCGATCAGGCCTGGGCCATGGAAATGATTGATCAATTCGCCGAGCTCGGCAACGGAAAGTGCGGTATCGCTGACGGCGACGATACGGGTTCCGGCCTGTCGAAACTGCCTCAGCAGCGCGGCAAGCCAGGCGTTGGCACGAAGAGCCGTCTTCTCGATGGAGAGTTCTATGGCAATGCGCTCGCTCACGAGATCGTCCGGCAAGCCCAGCAATTTGAGCTGCCAGCCGATGATATCGCTCAGCCGCACTTCACCGACACCGTCGCCCATATTCAGCGCCCGGTAAGCGAACTTCTGCGCAAGAAGGCGGCATTTGACGAGTTCATCCTTCTCGAAAAGCAGTCCCCGTTCTTTCAGGAGACTGGCAAACCGCGCCTCGCCTGCGGCGATGCGCGAGCGCTGCGACTTCCCACGGCGCAACAGCAGCGTGTCGAATACATCGGTGGAAATCAGGTCGATTTCGCCAATATTCTTGTAGAGATCGTCGAGGCTTGGCCGCAGCACGAGATAACCCCCTCGGCGTTCACCGAAATAGTAATAATCTACACGAGCACAATTTACTTCACAATCAAACCTGGCGCTCATCCAGAAGATGAGCCGGTCCATTTTTGATGTAACTACACAAGCGTCTCGATATCAAGTAAAATTACAATATAGATTGAGAATTCACTCGAATTTTTGTTCCATATAGCTCTTACACAGATTTGTGATACACCATGAATGCAGTCAATTTCCGCCATTTTTCGACTTAAACTTTCAATAAGCTAAATTTTAATCTGCCTTAAGAAAAGCCGCAGCAGGGGACGCTTCCATGAACGATGCGGATCATCATGCCGCCAATGATGTCATCGCCGAGGTGGAGACATTTGATGCCATCGTCCTGGGGGCGGGCATCTCCGGGCTGGTCTCTGCCTCAGTCCTGCAAAAGCAGGGCTATCAGCGTATCCTGATCGTCGACACGTATGACCATGTCGGCGGCAATCACATCGACTGGTCGCATGCAGGATATACATTCGATATCGGCAGCCTGATCTTTCAGGACGATTCCCCGCTGCTTGCCCATTTTCCGGAATTGCTGCCGCTCTATGTTCCGATCAAACCGACATGGGCGCGGCTGAACCCGCAGGGAATGATCACTGTCTATCCGATTTCGGTGCGTGATGATATTTTCAGCGCCGGCGTCGCAGAAGTGCTGCGAATTTTCTCTTCTGTTATTTTCGCGCGGCTCTTTCATCGAAAGATGCGCAATGCGAAAGAATTTGCCCGCTATTGGATCGGCAGCCGGCTGCTGCATCGCTCCGGCCTGGAATCCTATATGAAGCGCTTCTATGGCGCTGCGATCGAGACAATAGACATCGATCTTGCCCGCAAGCGGATGCTCTGGATCAGCGAGCACGCCTCCTTGAGAAATCTGATAGTGCGGGTACTGAAGCGCACGCAACCAGGCCCGGCCAACCGTCAAATGGCGCGTCCGAAGGAAGGCTTTCAGTTTCTTTACCGGGCTGCGGTCGAGCGACTGGAACGGCGCGGCGCGGAATTTCAATTGGCGGCGGACATGCAGACGATCCGCAAGGTCCACGACCAACTCCATCTGCAATTGCAGGACAGGGCCGTTGCTTCGCATCGCATTATCTCGACCATCCCCATCCACGTCGCGGAAAAGCTGTGCGGCCTCGATTCAGGCCGCAAGCTTGAGACGATCACACTCATCTCCCTCTATTTCAGTTTTTCCGGCGAACGCGGCTTCTCGCAATCGATCATCTACAATTTTTCGCATCAGGGCGCCTGGAAACGCCTCACGATGTATTCCGACTTCTACGGCCGGGTCGATGATCGCGATTATTTTACGGTTGAGGTCATCGGCAACCAGATTGGATGCTCAATAGAACGCGCCGAAAACGACTTCAGGGACCATGTTCGCACCAATGGGCTTTTTGAGGGCGATCTCAAATTAGAAGGCAGCGACACGCTCGGGGAAGCATATCCGATCTATAGCAAGGGCGCGGCTGGCCATGCGGCCCGAGCAACACAACAACTCCTGGCATTCGGCCTTGAATCCTTGGGCCGCCAAGGCGGCTTCAATTATCAACCCACCGCACGCGCCTCGACTGTGGAAGCAGAAGCAGCGCTGACTGGGAGGCCGGGAACATAAGTATTTTTCAAATCTATCGAATAGAAATAGGAGAGCAATCGAACAATCAATGAATTTCATGTCGGAATTATAGACAGTTTTATGATTGCCATGCCGCGAGAGCTACAGCATACTGCGCCAGCATCCTCGATATATCGTGTCTATATTTATCACACTTATATAAGGTGCATTTTATGCGGATTTTGCATATATTGAACCACACGAATAGGTTGAATGGGCACGTTCATGCGGCAGTCGATCTGGCGTGCGCTCAGGCTCAATTGGGCCATGACGTCTGTATTGCAAGCGGTGGCGGCGATTTCGATCCGCTGCTGCATAAGAACAATGTCACGACAGCGATGATCGACCATCAGCGAAAGCCGGTCAATCTGCTGAAGTCGTCCTTTGCCTTGCGCAAGCACGTCCACGCCTGGCAGCCCGATATCGTCCATGCCCATATGATGACGAGTGCGGTTCTGGCGTGGCCGATTTGCCGCCTGTCGGGCACTCCGCTCATCACCACCGTCCACAATGAATTCGAGAAGAGCGCGATCTTGATGGGCCTCGGGAACCGCGTCATCGCGGTCAGCGAGGCCGTGCGCGCTTCCATGCTCAAGCGCGGGATACCGCCATCAAAGCTTCGCGTGGTCCTCAACGGCACGATCGGCTCCGTCCGCTCCGAAAGCCGCAGCAGCACACCGGTCGACCTGCCATCTCCCAGCATCCTTTTCGTCGGCGGCCTGCATCCAAGAAAAGGCCTGCCCGATCTCTTCGAGGCTTTCCGCCTGGCTCATGCAATGCACCCCGAAGCCAGACTCTTCATTGTCGGAGAGGGGCCGTTCCATGCCAGCTACATGGAAATGGTCGAGAAGATGGAGTGCGCTTCGGCCATTGCCTTCCTGGGAGCCAAGGAGGATCCATTCCCCTGGATGGCGGCGGCGGATATTTTCGTATTGCCGTCGCATGCCGATCCCGCGCCGCTGGTTCTCTCCGAGGCCCGCGAGGCGGGCTGCGCCGTCATCGGCAGCAATGTCGACGGAATCCCGCAGCTATTGGAGTATGGGGCAGCCGGGATACTGGTGCCGCCACACGATCCGCCCGCCCTGGCCGCCGCGCTCTGCAACCTGCTTGAAGAACCGGCCCGAGTGCAGCAATGGAAGAACAAAAGCCAAGTGCGCATCGACCGCCTGACAATCAGCCGCGTCGCGCATGAGACGCTGGATATCTATGGTAGCGCTCTTGCAGCCGGCTCGAAGAACGCCGCCGCCGCGTAGCTCGTACTGTCGGGAGCGATCCGATCGATGGGAGAGAAATTGCGATGCGAAGACTGACATCCCGGCGCAACGTGCTGATAAGCACCGCATCCCTTGCAGCGGCCGGCGGTTTCCTGCTTGCAAACCGCCATCCGGCGGCAGCACAAGAGCCGCAGGATCCGACGGCGGGCCGCACTATCATATTCGAGGAGAACTTTACAGCGCTTGATCGGGCGATCTGGCATGCGGGAGCCAAGGCGACAACTTTCGACAGCGGCTTTTATGGCAGATCGGCCTTCAGCCGCTTCGGCGGCGAGGAAGGGTTCGATCCCTACGCAATCGTGGATGACCCATCCGCCAGCAACGGCAAGGCACTGCAGATCTCGGCTCAATATATCGGTCGCCCCATGCGGGTGCCGAACTACTACGGCAACAATCTGCCTGAATATCAATGGATATCGGGCAATATCCAGACGGCCAAGCCTGACGGCACGATCATGAAGGGCTGGCGACAAGGCTATTTCGAGGCGCGCATGCGGTTTCCGGCCCATCCTTTGAGCTTTCCCGCTTTCTGGCTCATGAATGGCAGGAGCATTCTGTTTCCCACAACGAGCATCGAGCTCGATGTGGTCGAGCAAAAGGGCTGGGAGCACAATCTCTATGGTGCTTATCTGCATGAATGGGGCAAACCGGGCGAGCATCACGAAGGGGTAGGCGTTCCCACGGATGCCGATATTACAACCGCCTATTTCCGCTATGGCCTGCTTATCGAGGGTGCGCGTTGCCGCTTCTATTTCGAACGCAAGCAAATCCTCGATCCGAAGACCGGCGGACCTATCGACTGGACGCTCGGACGCTCGGCGGAGATGGATGCGCAGGGCGATGTCTTTTGGCCGCTCCTGACGCTTGCGCTGCGCTCGGATGTCCCCTTCCCCCATCCTCTGCAGCCGCAAGATCGCCAGACCTATATGCGTGTGGATTATATGCGGATCTATGGATGACGGATTGAAACCGGGCGCTCGCCGGGTCGATCGAGGACACCATCTTTCAGGCAATCATCAGGCAGTCAGCGGCACAGGCCCCATGGCGGCTATCCGCAACGCATCGGCGTGAACGTCCACAACCCGTTCAGTATCATAGATATCGATGAAGTTTTGCCGAAATTCGGCATGCGCGCGCTCGTCCTGGAGGTTGTCGCAATAATAAAGCATCGCCCTGACGAGCTCCTCGCCTCCGGCAATCGGAACAAGAAGGCCGAGACGTCTGTCGACCAATATGTCGCTCGGGCCAAATTCGCAATCGGTCGAAATGACCGGCAAGCCGAACCGCAGGGCCTCGCAGATCGCCAGCGACCAGCCCTCCCAGCGTGATGTCGACACGTAGACATCACTTGCCGCCAAAGCCGGCGAAGGATTATCGGGATGGTGCTCAACGCTCACTACGGCTTCGAGGTTCAAATCCGCGATCTGGTCACGCAGCCCCGCCTCGCCTGCCCCATACCCCACGACCTTCAGCCTGATATTGGGGCGAAGCTTGTAGGCCTCGGCGAATGCCTTGAGCAGAATATCCTGCCCTTTCTGGAAAGAGAAACGACCGACATTGACGAATGTCACGCAGCCTCCCTCCCCTTCGGGCTTCTTTTGAAGGGGGTCAAACCTTCTAACGGGATTGGGCAGCCAATATTGCCGGACATTGCTCCTGAACATCGCCTTGAAGGACTCGAGCTGCCGTGGCGATGTACCGAACACATAGGTCAGCCGCCTGATGAAATAGATCCTCATCAGGAAGAACAGTATCTTGGCTTTCAGGTGGCTTGGCTCCAGCCGCGGATTGCCGTGCAGGTGCATGGCGAACTTCCGCCGGATGCCGATGCAGGCTATCATGCAGATCACCGTCGGCTCGATCTGCGGGACGACGACCAGATCGTAGTCCTTTGCTCCGATGACATCGCGCAAGACGGACATGAGTTCCCGTCTATTGTGCACGATTCTGTCGATCGTATTATAGCTCTGTGTTCCATCCGGCCGGTTCTTGTGTTCGGATGTGTAAAGGACATCGATATCGAAATCGGCCGCATATTTATCGGATAGAGCGGAGCATATGGTGTCGACAACTCTTTCGATGCCGGCAAACGAACTCGTTCCCGGCTGGATGTAGAGAATTTTCTTAGGCGACACAGGCGAAGCCTGTTCCTTCTCAGTCGACAATACGGCTTTCATCTGTAGGCGCCCTCTTCGACCTGTCCGTTCATCTCTGACTATACTATCAATGTTAAAGGCAGATGAGGGAATATTGCCGCAAACTCGAAAGAAATCTATACGAAATAATGCCTGTACCAAACACGCTCCTGCTCGCAATCATAGGCCTCGTACTACTTCTTCTTCCGGCGTTGGATGCATCAGCATGCGCCTTGGAGCCAGGCTTCAATATATCGATTCCGCCGGATTGTGCAGGCTCGCACGCCTGGTAAAACCGAAGGATGCGGAGAAAGATATTCTGTAAATTCAGCCCGTTATCGCCGGTCAAGCAGTTTGAAATCACCCTCCTGCGCCGCACGACGCAGTGCCGCACATGGCTGCTCGGCAAGACCCGATGCAGAAAGCCGGTCCAAGGCGGCGACCACCCCGGCAAGTCCACGCGCTTGCGCATAGTGCATCGGGCCGCCGCGCCAGCGCGGGAAGCCATAGCCATGAATCTCGACAAGATCGATATCGTCGGCCCGCACGGCAACACCCTGCTCCAGGATTAGCGCCGCCTCGTTCACCATCGGCAGGATGATGGCATCGGTTATCGCCGCGTCATCCCAGCTCTCCTGCGGCCGCCCTGCCGCCTCTTCGGCGATGAAGGCGGCAACGATAGCCGACGGTTGCGGCGTGCGCTCGCCCGATTGATAATCGTACCAACCGGCACTCGATTTCTGGCCAAAACGTCCCGAGGCGCAAAGCCGGTCGGCGATGGGGGCAAACGGCGTCTCGCCGCGCTCGAGCGCCGCCCTGCGCTGGAAGGCCGCGATATCGAGGCCGCCAAGATCCTGCGCCTCGAAAGGCCCCATCGGCAAGCCGAAGGCGCGCATGGCGGCATCGACGGCGATGGGCGTGGCGCCGGAAAGCAGGAGCCGTTCGGCCTGTGCCCGCATCACCTTCAGGATGCGGTTGCCGATGAAGCCGTCGCAGATGCCGGCGCGGACGGGAATTTTCCCGAGCAGACGCGCAAGCGCAAAGCCCGCCGCTACTACCTCGGGCGCTGTCTTGCCCGTCGGCACGATCTCCAGAAGCTTCATGACATGCGCGGGGCTGAAGAAATGCAGCCCCAGGAAGCGCTCTGGCCGGATAAGTCCTTCACTGATCTTTTCCGGATCGAGATAGGATGTGTTGGTGGCAAGCATTGCATCCGCACGGCAGACCTCCGCTAGCCTGGCGAAGACCGCGCGCTTGACGGCGAGATCCTCGAAAACCGCTTCGATGACGAGATCCGTATCGGCAAGCAGGCCATAGTCTTCGGTGCCGACGACACCGGCCATCCGCTCTATCGCAGTCTCGGCGGGGATGCGGCCACGCTTTGCAGCGCCGTCGAAAATCTGGCGAATATTGGCAAGTCCCCGCTCGACGGCAGCTTCATTGCGCTCGACGATGACGACCGGCAGGCCGACCTGCCTCAGAGCGGCTGCGATGCCTGCCCCCATGGTGCCGCCACCGACGACGGCAGCGGAACGAATATCGCGCGGTGCTAGACCAGCAAGCTCCGGTGGCCGAGATGCCGCACGCTCCGCGAAAAACACATGACGCAATGCGGCCGCTTGCTCGGAGCCGCGCAGCTCCAGAAACGTCTCGCGCTCATAGGCCATCCCGGTCGTAAAATCCGTCTCGCTCGCTCTGCGGACACAGCTGAGGGCGCGAAGCGGGGCAATCTCGCGCCTCGCCTTGGACGCGACAGCCTTTTCCGCACGCTCCCAGAAGCCATTCTCGACGGCAGGAACGCTGCGCTTTGAGATCAGCGACGGCCTCCGCCTGCCCCCAGCCTCGCGCGCAAATGAAATGGCCGCCAACAGCAGGTCGCCCTCGACAACGGCGTCGATGAGACCGAGGGCCGCTGCCTTTCGCGCATCGACCGGGCTGCCGCTCGTCACCAGATCGACCGCGCTTGGGGCACCAATCAGTCGCGGCAGGCGAACCGTGCCGCCGGCGCCGGGAATGACGCCGAGCTTCACCTCCGGCAAGCCCATATTTGCCGATGCGACGGCAAGGCGATAGGCGCAACCGAGCGCCACTTCGAGGCCGCCACCGAGCGCGCTGCCATGGATCGCCGCCACCCAAGGCTTGGCTGCAGCCTCTATGCTCGCGACGACATCGGGAAGATGCGGAGAGACGGGCGGCTTGCCGAATTCGCTGACGTCAGCACCGGCAATGAAGGTGCGACCGGCACAGATGAGAACCGCGGCCCTTACGTTTGCATCCGCATCGATCGTCGAAACCGCATTGACCAGTGCCTGTCGCAATGTCTGAGAAATCGCGTTGACGGGCGGGTTGTCGATGGTGACAATGGCGATTTCACTTTCATGCGTAATAGTAACGGTCATGATCTTCCTCCCAAGAGCTACTTTTATAATTGACTGACCGGTCGGTTTATGCAAGGGTTTTATGGTCGCTGCTGGAAGGGCGACGGGGAGGAAACATGTCCGATTCCGACACTGTTCTGTCGGCGCTTGCCGATGGCGTCTTGAGCCTGACGCTCAATCGACCCGACAAACTCAACGCTTTCAACGAGGACATGCATCTTGCGCTGCGTGCCGGTTTTGAGCGCGCACATAAGGATGGGGATGTCCGCGCCGTCCTTTTGACCGGCGCCGGCCGCGGCTTTTCGGCTGGCCAGGACCTCGGCGACCGCGACCCGCGCAAGGGCGTGCCGGACCTCGGGCATACGATCGAGACCTTCTACAATCCGCTGCTGCGGCACATTCGCAGCCTGGAAAAGCCGGTCATTTGCGCTGTTAATGGCGTGGCGGCCGGCGCTGGCGCTAATATCGTCTTTGCCTGCGACATCACGCTGGCAGCCCGCTCGGCCCGCTTCATCCAGGCCTTTGCGAAAATCGGCCTCGTGCCGGATTCCGGCGGCACCTGGAACCTGCCGCGGCTTATCGGCGAGGCCCGCGCCAAGGCACTGGCGCTGACGGCCGAACCGCTCGATGCGGAAACGGCAGCCGGCTGGGGTCTGATCTGGCGGGCGGTGGATGATGACAAGCTGATGGACGAAGCAAAGGCGCTCGCCGCCCGGCTTGCCGCCGGCCCGACCAAGGGGCTAGGCCTGACGAAGCGCGCCATTCAGGCGGCAGCGACCAACTCGCTCGACGAACAGCTCGATCTCGAACGCGACCTGCAGCGCGAAGCCGGCCGCAGCGCCGACTATGCCGAAGGCGTTGCCGCCTTCCTCGAAAAGCGCAGGCCGGAGTTCAAGGGGCAATGAGCATGACGGAAAGCCTATCCCCTCAGGCTCTCGCGGAAGCCTGCGCCAGATCCATGTGGGACGAAGACAATGCGACCCGCTACCTTGGCATGAGACTTCTTGCCGTGGCACCGGGCGCGGCAACGCTTTCGATGGCGGTAACCGAGGCGATGACGAATGGCCATGGCACCTGTCATGGCGGCTATATCTTCACGCTTGCCGACTCCGCCTTCGCATTCGCCTGCAATAGCTACAACCAGCGCACAGTCGCCCAGCACTGTTCGGTGACCTACATCGCACCGGCTTTCAAAGGCGACCGCCTGACGGCAACGGCACGGGAGGTGTCGCGCCGCGGACGAGGCGGCATCTACGACATTGCAATCACCAATCAGGAGGGCGAGCAGATCGCGGAATTCCGCGGCCACTCGCGAACGGTCAAGGGCGCGCTTCTGCCGGAATAGGCTTCATACCGGCAGCGTCTACGGCGCTATGCATCATGTGTGACGCGCATGGGTTGCTGTAGCACTTTAAATTTGGAGGAGACATTCATGGAAGACCTTTCCCCGCGGGCCGGCGAGCTTGAGGCGATCGAGACGGCCTCGCGCGACGAGATTTCCGCATTGCAGCTCGAGCGCATGAAATGGTCGCTCACCCATGCCTACGAGAATTCGCCCTTTTACCGGCAACGATTCAATGAAGTAGGCGTACACCCTTCCGACCTGCAGAGCCTGGCGGATCTTGCCAAATTCCCCTTCACCACGAAAAAGGATCTTCGCGATACCTATCCCTTCGGCATGTTCGCCGTGCCGCGCGAGAAGCTCGCGCGCATCCACGCCTCGTCCGGCACCACAGGCAAGCCCACCGTCGTCGGTTATACGACCAGGGACATCGACACCTGGGCGACGGTCGTCGCCCGCTCGATCCGTGCGTCCGGCGGCCGCGCCGGCGATCTGGTGCATATCGCCTATGGCTACGGGCTCTTCACCGGCGGCCTGGGCGCGCATTATGGCGCCGAGAAGCTCGGCTGCACGGTGGTCCCCGTCTCCGGCGGCATGACCGAACGGCAGGTCACGCTAATGCGGGATTTCAAGCCGCGCATCATCATGGTCACACCCTCCTATATGCTGTCGATTCTCGACGAATTCCGCCGCCAGGGCCTCGACCCGCGCGAAAGCTCGCTCGCCGTCGGCATCTTTGGCGCCGAACCATGGACCAATGCCATGCGCGAGGAAATCGAGCACGCCTTCGACATGCATGCCGTCGATATTTACGGACTGTCGGAAGTCATGGGGCCAGGCGTTGCTAACGAATGCGTCGAAAGCAAGGACGGGCTGCATATCTGGGAAGATCATTTCTATCCGGAGATCATCGACCCGGTCACCGGCGACGTTTTGCCCGACGGCGAGATCGGCGAGCTGGTGTTCACGACGCTCACCAAGGAAGGCCTGCCGATCATCCGCTACCGCACGCGCGACCTGACGCGGCTGCTGCCCGGCACCGCACGATCGATGCGCCGCATGGAGAAGGTGACGGGCCGCTCCGACGACATGATGATCCTGCGCGGTGTCAACGTATTCCCGACGCAGATCGAGGAACAGATCCTGAAATGCCGCGGGCTTGCACCGCATTTCCAGATCGAACTGACGCGCTCCGGCCGCATGGACAATATGACCGTTCATGTGGAGTGTACGCTGGAGGCGGCGGACGAAACCGCGCGAAGCATTTCGGCAAAGGAACTTACTCATCACATCAAGAGCGTGGTCGGTGTCTCGACAAAGATCACTGTGCATCCGCCGGGCGGCGTCGCGCGCTCCGAAGGCAAAGCGAAGCGCGTCGTCGACAATCGCCCGAAGGAATGATTGGGCATCCAGCGGGATAGCGCGGCAAGGATTTGACTGTATATAGGAAAGACTGGCCGCACCAGGCGGCCATGACCGACGGGGAATGAGCAGAGCAGGACCACATGGCACGCACGCGCGCAGTTGATTTCGAGGAAAAGCAGCGTGGCATCTTGGCAAGCGCAGCAGCGGTCTTTGCCGAGGTGGGCATGGAAAAAGCCTCCATGTCGATGATCGCCTCGCACGGCAATGTCTCGAAGGCTCTGCTTTATCACTATTATCCCGGCAAGGATGCGCTGATCTTCGACATCGTGCAAACGCATCTGACGGAGCTTGAAAGCGCAATCGAAGCGGCAGACTGCGCGGACGTAATGCCGCAGGAGCGGCTGCGCCTGCTCGTGAAAGCCGTGTTGAAGAATTACGAAGGCGCGGACAATGAACACAAGGTACAGCTAAACGGCACACACGCCCTCTCGCCGGAGCAGCTTTCGGAACTGCGCGCGATCGAGCGGCGCATCGTCAAGCGTTTCTCCAGTGTCATCGAGGATCTCAATCCGGACCTCAACAAGAACCGGCCGTTATTGATGCCGGTCACCATGTCGCTCTTCGGCATGATGAACTGGGTCTATATGTGGTTCAGGCCCGACGGGCCGATCACGCGCGACGAATATGCCGATATCGCCACTACCCTCATCCTTGAAGGGGTCAAGGCCGTTCGTTGATGTCGTGCATCAATCGCCGAGCTTCATTCTTTCGAGTATAAGCGGATCATAGTCCGGCGCGCGGATGCGGCGGCGATCCGGCTCGGGCGCCGTCAACGGCTCGACGGCCGCCAGCTTTACCTTCGCCTCCAGCGCCAGGCGCTGATAGATGGCGGTACCCTGACGCTTCCAGGCGATCTCCTCCGGCGTCAATTCGCGCACGACCCGCGCCGGTGATCCCAGAGCAAGGCTGTTTGCCGGGATTTCAGCGCCTGCCTTGACGAAGGCCATGGCGGCAACGATGGCGTTTTCGCCGATGACGGCTTCGTCCATGATGACGGCATTCATGCCGATCATCGCATTGGCGCCGATCCGGCAGCCGTGCAGCACCGCCCCGTGACCGATATGCCCCGCCTCGCCGATCGTCACTTCCAGATTCGGAAAACTATGCACGACGCAAGTCTCCTGCACATTCGAGCCGCGCGCAATCACAATGCGGCCGAAATCGCCGCGCAGCACGGCGCCCGGCCCCACATAGCACGCAGGACCGATAATGACATCGCCGATGACGGTCGCCGCCGGATGCACGAAGGCCGCGGGATCGATGACGGGGATTACGCCGTCATAGGAATAGATCTGCGCCATCTAATCAGCTCCTAATCTCTCGACATCGCGGCCGGTCTCCGCTACCGCCTCCAGCCGCTGCGCGAATTCGCGACGCAAGGTGCGGCGGAGCTGGGCTGCCTTGTGTCGGCGAATATCGGCAGCTGTTACCGGCACCAGCTCGGGCACGCGAACCGGGCGACCGGCCTCGTCGACCGCAACCATGGTGAAATAGCAGGAATTGGTGTGGCGGCGCTGACCGGATCGAATGTTCTCCGCCTCGACCCTTATGCCGACTTCCATCGACGTACGGCCCGTATCGTTGATCGAGGCGCGAAAGGTGACGAGCTCGCCGACATTGATCGGCTCCTTAAACAGCACTTGGTCGACCGACAGCGTCACCGCATATTGCTTGGAATAGCGTGACGCACAGGAGAAGGCGACGCGGTCGAGCAGGTTCAAAAGGGCGCCGCCATGCACCTTGCCGCTGAAATTCGCCATATCCGGCGTCATCAATACGGTCATTTCCAGGCGATGCGGGTCTTGCTCGATCGTCGTCATCAACTCACTCTCTCGTTTTCGCCACCATCGTCAGAACGTCATATTGCGCGACGACGGCATCCAGCTGGTTCGTTACCTTGCAATCCCAGCGCACCTCACCATGCTCGGCATTGATGCGGGGATTGATCTCCTTGCAGGTCAACTGCACCTGGAGCGTATCACCCGGATTGACCGGTGTCAGGAAGCGTAAATTGTCTACGCCGTAATTTGCAAGGACGGGGCCAGGTGCCGGATCGACGAAGAGGCCGGCGGCAAACGAGACGATGAGATAGCCGTGCGCAACACGGCCGTCGAAAAACGGATTGGCCTTGGCGGCCTCCTCGTCCATATGGGCATAGAAGGTATCGCCGGTGAAGTTGGCGAAATGCTCGATATCGTCGAGTGTGACCGTGCGCTTGGCGGTGATGAGTTGATCGCCGACCTTTAGTTCGGTGAGGGATTTTCGGAAAGGATGCTCACTATCGCGGCAAGCATCCGCGCCGGCCATCCATCGCCCCGTAACGGCCGAAAGCAGGCGCGGCGTGCCCTGTATGGCCGTGCGCTGCATGTAGTGCTTGACGCCGCGGATACCGCCGAGCTCCTCGCCACCGCCGGCGCGGCCGGGACCGCCGTGAACGAGACCCGGAAGCGGCGAGCCATGGCCGGTGGAGCTTTTGGCGCTCAAGCGGTTGCCGATCATCACACGGCCGTGGAATGGTGCCAGACCGAGAACCACGTCCTCGGCAAAATGAGGGTCATTGGTGAAAACGGAGGCAACCAGGCTGCCCTTGCCGCGACGTGCTAGGTCGACTGCCTCTTCCGCCGTGTCATAGGGCATGACGGTGCTGACCGGGCCGAAGGCCTCGACATCGTGAACGGCGCGCGCCGAGCCCGGCTTGTCGCAATAGAGCAGAACCGGATTGAGGAAGGCACCGGCGCGCGCATCGCCCGACGTGACGCTCGGATGATCGGGATCGCCGCCGACGATCTCGGCCTCGCTGGCGAGATCGCGGATGCGCGCCCGCACTTCGTCGCGTTGGCCGAGGCTCGCAAGCGGCCCCATACGAACCGTCTCATCGGCCGGATTTCCGATCGCCGTCCTGTCGAGACGATCGTTCAAGGCGGCAATAAGCGCTTCGGTATAGGTACGGGGCGCTATGACACGGCGGATGGCCGTGCATTTCTGGCCGGCCTTCACGGTCATCTCGCGAGCGACTTCCTTGACGAAAAGTTCGAATTCCTCGGTACCGGGTGCGGCATCGAGACCGAGCACGGCCGCATTGAGACTGTCGGCTTCCATGGTAAAGCGCACGGAATTCTCGACGACCGCCTTGTGCGTCCTCAGACGCTGGCCCGTTGCGGCTGAGCCGGTAAAGGTCACCACATCCTGGCCTTCGACATGGTCAAGAAGATCGCCGACCGAGCCGCACACAAGCTGCAGCGCACCTTCCGGCAACAGGCCGGTTTCGATGATGCGGCGGACCATGAGTTCGGTGAGGTAGGCCGTCTGGCTTGCCGGCTTGACGACGGCGGGAACACCGGCGAGCAAAGTCGGGGCGACTTTTTCCAGCATGCCCCAGCAGGGGAAGTTGAAAGCGTTGATGTGAACGGCGACGCCCTGCAGCGGGCTCAATATATGCTGAGCGGAGAAGCTTTGGTCCTTGGAGAGCTGCTCCACGTCGCCATCGAGCAGCATGCGCGTATTTGGCAGCTCGCGCCGGCCTTTGGAAGCATAAGACAACAGTGTGCCAATACCGCCTTCGATATCGACCCAGCTGTCGGCGCGTGTGGCACCCGTCGCCGTCGAAAGCGCGTAGAATTCTTCCTTCCTGTCGAGCAGCGCCTGGCCGAGCGCCTTCAGCATCGCTGCGCGCTCATGGAAGGACATGCGCCCGAGGGCCGGGCCGCCTTTGTCGCGGCCGTATGCCAGTGTCCGCTTGAAATCGATGCCCGAGGAATCGATTGATGCGACCGGCTCGCCGGTCGACGCATCAAGCAGCGGCACGCCTTGCTTGGCGCCGGCGACCCAGGTGCCGCCGACATAGCTTTCAAGCCGACGCGGCTGGTTTGCCATGATGTTCATCGGAATTTCTCTCCTTCATCTTTTCCAGCAATCCCGAAGGAAAGACCGTTGCGCAGTCTCCCCGGGGGACCGCTTAATTCAATCCAAGCGCGGACAGCTGCGCATCGACATCGGCTTGCCATTCGGCGAGCAAAGTTTCGTTGGACGTATGGCGCAGGCCGAAGCGCGACAATGTCTCGAAGCGGGCCGAACCGGCATGGCCGAAGCTTGCGGCGACGCGGGGATACCAATAGGCAGCCGAAGCCCGCGCCTTCCTCCGTCCCTCGTCCCAGGTGACGATGCGGGCAAGGCCGGCGGCACCGAGTTCCGCATGCCGCTTCTCGCGTGGCAGGATGGCACGGAAGACTTCGGCGAGCGGCTGATAGGAGACACGCGCCAGCTCCTTCAGCTGCAGGATGCTGGCTGCCCCCATCAGCACATTCATGACGACCGCGTCCACCCAGCCTTCAAGCGGATAGTGGAAGACGGAGAGCCGCATGTCGCCGTCCTGCCTGACAGCACCGATATCGGCATCGCGCGACAGCCGCGCCGACCAGGGATAGTGGACGGCGTAGCGGCCGCCATCGACACCGAAGGTCTCCATGATCTTGAGGACCTGGCCGGCATGATCGGTCTTTTCCAGCACGATGCGTGCCGCGGAAATGCGCTCCTGAAGGCCGGGTGCATCGTTGATGATATCGGCGAAGCCGGCGGAGCCGGCGAGCTCACTGTCGACAAAGCTCGCCATCAGCCGCAGCAATTCGCCGCGATAGCGGGCAGGCACGTTGTCCGGCGAGGACAACACGCCGCCCTCCTGCAGATATTGCTCGATCGGCATCGTCTCGGACATCTCGTTCCTCCCCTCGATGCGGCTGGCTTACTGGTCGTAGCTGACGACGATGCGGTCGCTGAGCGGGTAGCACTGACAAGTCAACACATAGCCCTGCCGCACCTCATAATCCTCGAGCGCGTGATTGACTTCCATCTCGACCTCGCCTTCCAGAACCTTGGCGCGACAGGTGGAACAGACACCGGCCTTGCAGGCATAGGGCACGTCCATCGCGTTTTCGAGCGCGGCGTCGAGCAGGCACTGGCCATGTTTGGGGAACTTGAAGACACGCGTGGCGCCGTCAAGCGTAACCGTCGCCTCGCAGCTCGTCTCATGATCGGCGGCGACACTCTCCATCTTACGGCGGGCACGGCCGGGCTGTGAAGAAGCGAAAAGTTCAAACTTGATCTGGTCGTCGCGCATCCCGTGCTCGCGCAGCGCTGCAGCGATCGCCAGCATCATCGGTTCGGGACCGCAGATGAAGGCAGTCGCAACCGACGTCAGATCGATCCAGCTCTTGAAGAGCGCCTTGCATTTTTCCGCATCGATCCGGCCGGTGAAAAGATCGA